>WRMQ01000033.1:608-24904 GCA_009777055.1 Oscillospiraceae bacterium | reverse complement strand
GCACGCAGTTCCACGCCGAAAAAAGCGGGGAGGCCGGGCTCGCGCTGCTCAAAGGCTTTCTGCATCTGAAAAAGGAGGGCCTGTCATGCTGACTAAACGCTTGATCGCCTGCTTCGACATCATTGGCGGCATGGTGACGAAGGCGATGCGGTTCCAGGACAACATTCACGTCGCCCCCGCCGGCGAGCTGGCTGAGGCCATGTACGGCGCGCAGATCGACGAGCTGATCTTCTATGACGTGACGGCCAGCGCGGAAAAACGCGGCATTGACCTGGACGCCGTGAAGGATGTGGCGCGGCGGGTATTCATCCCCTTCACGGTGGGGGGCGGCATCAAGACCATTGAGGACATGTATGAGGCCCTCAAGGCGGGGGCGGAAAAAATCAGCGTGGACTCCATGGCCGTGCGCAGCCCGGCGATCATTGAGGAGGGCGCGAAGGCCTTTGGCTCCCAGTGCGTGGTGCTTTCCACCCAGGTGAAGCGGACGCCGGGCATGCCCAGCGGCTACGAGGTCTATATCGACGGCGCGCGGCTGGCCACCGGCCTGGACGCCATCGAATGGATCCGGCGGGGACAGGAGCTCGGCGCGGGGGAAATCTGCTTAAACAGCATCGACTGCGACGGCACCCTCGCGGGCTACGACCTGGAGCTGATGAGGCTGGCGGAGGCCGCCGTATCGGTGCCGCTGATCGCCTCGGGCGGCGCGGGCGCGCCGGAGCACCTGAAGGCGCTCTTTACGGAAACCCAGGCCCAGGCGGCCATCATCAGCAGCATGCTGTATTCCCCCCGGATGGCGCGCAACTACTCTGTGCGCGAGCTGAAGGAGTATCTGACCGGCAAAGGGCTGCCGATGCGGCCCATGCGTGGATAACCATAAAGCAATAAAATGACACTGCGCCCAGCCTGTGAGAAGGCCGGGCGCAGTATTCGTTTTGCTTGCTTTTAAAAGTTAAAATAATAGTCCGCTTCCACGTCCGGATTGGTGGGGTCATCCGGGCCAAGGTAGACGAGGATGACGATGCCCGCGCGGGTGTTGAACTGGCGCCCGGCTATCGTATAGTTATTCCCCGTGGCAAATTCGTTGTAATACGCGTTGCGGTCGAAGGGCGCGGTACCCACGCCGCCGAGGTTGCCCAGGCCGCAGGCGACCCTGTCCTCAATATATTGCATATAATTCCGGAATTTACCCTGCAGCCCCCGGTCGCTGGGGCTGCCGGAATCGTCGAAGCCAATGCGCAGGTAGCTTTGATAAGTCACGCTGTCGTTAATGACCACGCCCGGGGTTCTGCTGGCGAAATAGTCGCTGTCCATCACAAAGGAGGAACCGCCGCCGCCGCCGCCGTGGGTCCAGCCGATGCCGCCCTCGGTACCGCCGCCGCCGCCGCTGTATCCGCCGCCGCCGCCGCCGCCCCTGTTGTTTCCGTGGCCGCCGATATGGGTGGCTCTGTGGTCGTTTGAATTCGTCGGCCGATAGGACCAAACCCCGGCGCCGTTTGCCTGAAAATAGATATCCTTGAAGCGAAAGCCATTTCCGTTGTCGCCCCAATTGTTGCCGGCGCCGTTGAGCCCGTTGGTCGGCGAGCCGTGGTTGTCGTTGCCGTTTGTTCCGCCGTGCTGCAGGCCGCCGCCTGTGCCGCGGTCATTGGTGCCGATCCTATCTGTGTAAGGCCAGTTGCCGTCGCCCTCTCTGGGCGTGTTCGTGTGGTTGAAAATGGTGTAATTATGGTTGTAGAAATCGGCGGAATTCGATCCGCCGCAGGAATGCCCGCCGGTGGACTCCAGGCCGAACATGGGGTTGGGGTTGGGGTTGATGGGGAACCGGGGATCGTCGTTGTATGTCGTTGCCCAAAAGGCGCCAACGTTGCGCACCGGGTTGCCGGAATAAACCTTTCGCAAGAACCAGACGCTCTTACGGTCATCCCATTGGGGATTATAAACAAAATTCTTGCCGTATTCGGTCGAGGCCGTGCTGCCGTTTGTTTCCACGTTGGCTGTGGTCGGAATCGCGAAGTCCTTGTCCACCCTGCCGTTATAGACGAGCATATCGCCGCCCAGTCCGCCGTGGTTGACATTGCTTGATCCACTACCGAGGCCACCACCGCCGCCGCCGCCGCCCGCGATGACGAGGGGGTATTCCGACCAGCTGCCGCCGGGATCATTGGCCAGAAAGATGCCGGAGGCGCCGCCGCCGCCGCCCGGATGGTCATAGGGCGCCTGCCCCCCGCCGATATAGGATATGGTGCTATGCAAATAGGGGGAATTCAAAGATCCGTACGTCCCCGCGGCGCCCGCTGTCAGCCAGTAGGTGCCCGGGCCGAAATAGCCGAAGCCCTTCACCGCGCCGCCCCGCCCTCCGATGGTGGCAAATATTTCGTTTTGGTTGTCGCGGTGCCCGGGGCCGCCGTCGCCGCCAACAACGATAAAAGCGTACCAGCCAACGTTTTGCTGCTCCTCGCTGATGTCCAGGCGTGTACGGCGCATATGGTTTGTGCCGGTGGTGCCGGAGTGACCGTCCGCTTTCGCTTCCACGCCCTTGAGGATGATCGGCCCGCTGTAGATAGTCTCAATGGGCCGGGCTTCTTTGTCGATGTATTTCGCGCCGCTGCCGGGGAGCAGCAGCACGGCGCACAGCAGCATGGCGCACAACAGCGCGCTGCCCAGAATGCGGAATGCCTGCTTCATTCAATTCTCTCCTTCTCAGTCAATCAGACTCAGTCCATCTGGCTCAGTCAATCTGGCTCATATCCCAAACAAGGTCAAAATCGAACCAATAGGACGAGCCTATGCGGTTGGCGTCGTAGGGACCAATGTCCGCGCCGCGGCTGGCGGTGCTGTTGTGAGGATTCTGATAATTGTTGCCGCTGGAGTAGCTGTTGCTGTTATAAACGACGCTTCCGCCGCTCAGGTTGGGGATGTCGTTATAAACAGAGCGCCATTTCATGATATGGGTCAGATGCTTGCAATCGGCCACGGGGCCGTCCTGGCTGCCGCCGTTGTACCACGTGGCATAGTCATGGTGTATGTTGGTCTGGTTCAAAAAGGTCCATTTGCCCTCCATAAAAAGCATGTCCCGTTTTACGAAGCCGGCCTGCTGCTGTTCGGCGTCCAGCGCCGCCTCGCCAGCGCCGAGAGAAAGCCCGGGGCTGTACAGCTCATCCACTCTGGCGCTCTTGCGGTGAATCGTAATCGGGAGGGAGGGATTGAGCAAATCGCCCGGCATCTCCCATTCGGCCGGGTACTCCGCCCAGAGCCGATAGCGCGTGTTCACCTCCGAGCCCTGATTGTCGAAGCCTGTGAACCACGCCGCGGGGACATTAAAATCAGTGCAGAAATTGGTGTCCTCCAAGCGGCTGACAAAGATTCTCGTGGGCTTTTTGCGATCGGTGCTGAGCTCAGTGATTTCATCGCCGTTCCCCAGCTTCGGATCCCAGGCAGCGACGCGCGCCCTGGCCCCGCCCTCTCCTCTGGCGGCATACTTCGCCATGGCGGCGGGCACAGCCGCTGTCGTGAGCGCCAGCGCCAGCACCAGTGCCAGCGCGGCAAAGGGCATAAGCCGCCGCCGTATGCGGTGTTTTTGCCTCATGTGCTTTTTCCTCCTCTTCCTGGATACTATAACACATTTATCATTTTAGCATCTTTGCGGAGATCCGTCAATAGGCTTGCACAAAAAATAATAATAAAAATGAAGTAAAACAGAACAAAACGACGAGAGCCGCGTGTTCACGCGGCCCTCATTTTTTATTCTACCTAACAATAATCATCTGAAGCATCTGAAAATCTAAAACCAAAGCCAGCCAAACAAAAACACATACGCGAGCCACTGCCAGAACGTGTAGCTTACCGTGACCTCATACACCACGCCGCCGCCCGCGCCGCTGGCGGTCACCGTCGTGGTTCCGCGCCTGGCCGCGGTGAGCAGGCCGTCCTCGCCGACAGCGGCGACGCTTTCGTCCGAGCTCTCCCAGCCTGTGGGCACAAAGCCCACGGGAAGTACGAGCGTCAGGCTGTCCCCCCGGTTGAGGGCAATGGCGCGGGGCGCGGGCCGCGCGGGCAGGCTCAGCACGCCCAGGCAGTCCAGAATACCCGCGCCCAGGCGGAGGTTCCAGCCGGGCCCGCGAAAGGAGGTGCGCTTCAGGGCGTCGCCGATATCCAGCGGGGTATAGTTCGGATACAGCGACTTAACAACCGCAGCCGCCGCGGAAACGAAGGGCGCGGCCATGGAGGTGCCCGCCCACTTTTGATAGTACGAGCCGCAGAACAGGGGGGTTGTGCTGTTGATGGCGTTTTCCATCTCATCAACAGCGGCGTAGCCGCCCGGGGCCGCGATATCCACGCAGGAGCCGTAGTTCGTGAAATAGGCCGCGGTGCCGTCTTTGTTCACAGCGGAAACGGTGAAGGCGCCGGGCGCGCCCGCCGGGGAGTTGTTGCTGGCGTCCCAGGATTCATTGCCCGCGGAGACCACCACCATCACGCCCTGCCCCACGCAGTAGCCCACCGCGTCGTCCATCACGGAGCCGCTGGGCCCGCCCAGGCTCATGCTGACGACGTCCACGCCGTCGTCAGCCGCGGCGCACATGGCCGTGGCGATGTAGTAGTCGTCGCCGTAGCCCCAGCCATCCAGCACCTTATAGGGGCTGATCTTGACGTTATCCGGGGAATTGTCGCAGATGATCCCCGCCACATGGGTGCCGTGGCCGTAGTCGTCCTGGGCGTAGCGGCCGTCGGCGAAGCGCCCGGTAATGCGCTCCGCGTTCTCCACAAAATAGGGATGCGTAAAATCCAAGCCGGTGTCCAGAATCGCGATGACGACCTCGTTCATATCCCGGGTCTGAAGGGCCTTTTTCATCTCCGGCGAGCGCACCATGGGCGCGCCCCAGGACATGGGCTCGGCCTCTTCGGCCTCGTTCGAGCCCTCGTTCGTGACAATGGGATCCACGAGGGAAACCCGCTGGCTGTATTCCGCGTACACCACACCGGAAAGCTTCGAAAGCCGCGCGAGGGCGCGGTCCGCGGAGGCCTTGTCGGCGTATTTCAGCACATGGAGGCCGTTGTAGCCCTCGGCCTTTGCCAGCGCGCCGAAATCGTCGGCCAGATCGGCGTTTGTGGCGGTCTTCACCACGAGCTTGCTGCCCGCCGGGCCCTTGTCCAGGGCGTCCAGCCGCTCAAGGAACACAGCGGCGTTTATGCCGGAGGCCTTTTGGCTCGGGGCCGCGCCCCCGGAAATCCCCATGAGGCCCAGGAGCGTCAGCAGGGCCAGCAGGCAGGAGAGCAAGCGCTTGCTATGATGCTTCACATTACACTTCATATTACACTTCATATTACACTTCCTATTGTACTTGATATTATACTTCGTTGGATTGTACTTTATATTATACTTCATTCGAATGGTCCTTTCCGCGCGAAGCGCCTACAGCCAAAGCCAGCCAAGGGCGAAGACCACCAGGAAGGTCTGCCACCAGTTATAGCTGACATTGATCTGCGCCGCCGCCTGCGCGGCGTAGACGGGCTCCCCATCGTCCGTATATTCCCCGACGGCCTTCGCCGTTACCGGGAACGTGCCGCGCTCCACGGCGACGTAGTCATTATAAAAGAGGGAGAACCTGGGGATTTGAATGGGATAGCCCAAAATCCAGATATATTCATAATAGAACGAGGGGCTGAAAACCCTGCGGTACTGGAGAATATTCGCGTTCATCGTGATCTCGATTTCGTCGTAATTGCTCTCGAACAGGGCTTCGAAGGGGATTGCGCTGGTGTAATCCACCGACAGCGGCGCGGCGGCGCTTCTCAGATAGGCCTTTTCCACGGTGACCGAGCAGCCGGCATCGGTGACGCCGTAGTTATACCAGTAATCGCCGCCATAGCTGCCCACGCTGAGGAAATAGGTCCTGTTCGCCTCCAATTGATAGACCAGCTTGAAATCCAGGCCGTAGCGGACAAAGTAATAGCTGCTCGGCGTAAGGTAGAGGGTGGAGCCGTCGTCGTTGTAGGCGATTTGCTTCATCTGGCCGTCCAGCAGCGTCGCCACGGGGTCCATGTTGGCGGAGGAGGAGCTGAAGCAGTAGTAGCCCGCCTCCATTGGGGTGAAGGACAGCAGGCTGTCAAGCATCTGGCTGTTTATATTGACCTGCACGGCCTGACCCAGGGTCAGCACGGCGGGCGTGTAGGCCTTCACCAGCAGGGTCAGCTCATAGGCCTCCAGTGGCTCGTTGAAATAGATGTAATCGACGGCGTAATAATAGGTGGTGTCCGCCTCCATGTAGCTTATCAGGGGATTGGCCTTAAGGTCCTCGGAGGACTTGCCCAGCAGAACGCCGTCCCCGTCCATGGCCACGCCGAAGGGAGCGGTGTTGCTCGGGAAGCCGGAGGCGCTGAGTATGTAGTAGCCGCTGTCCTCCGGGGTGAAGCTGAAAAAGTTCGGGCAAAACGCGCTGTCGTCCAGAACAAGCGAGGCCGTTTTCGGCTCATCCAGCTCCAGCGGGATGTCGCTGCTCATGTCGTCGATCAGCGAAAGGGCCTGGAAGGGCACCTTGATTGTGGTGCTGTAAGTCTTGTATTCCCAGTAGCCGTTGATGTAGCCATAGGTTTCGCCGGAAAAGAGCACGGGCACCTCCACGGGGCCGGGCGTTTCAGGCAGCGCCGACATGTCCAGCGAAAGGCCCCAATAGTATTCGACGCTGCCGTTATAGCCGTAGCCGGTGCGCTCGTTCCATTTGGCCTCAATTTGGATGCCGCCCATTTCTACCTGGACCACAAGGTCCTTGAGATCGGGATTTTCAAAGCCCAGCAGATAGCTGTCGTTTGTTGGCGGCGTTTTGATCTCATAGCGCAGCACGCCGGGCCCGGGAATCGCCTGCACCTTGTCCGACTCTCCCTGCAAAACGCCGCGGGCGGTGCCCTTCTCCATCTGCCAGGCCCGCAGCTCCTGGGCGGATGCCGCCGTCCGCGCTTCCGCGGCGCCGGCCGAAACAACCGGAACAATGCCCAGCGACAGGAACGCCGCCAGCAGCAGCGCCATCGCGCGCCGGCCAAGCTTCGCTTTCTTCATGTTCGTTTGTCCTCCCTTATTCGTTTTGGAAGCTAGCTTCCATCCGCATTATACCTCTTTTGCCTGGAATATGCAAGTGAATTTTTTGCGGCGTTGATCTGCCGGGAAATCCGGCGCCAAACATGTCGAAAAAGTAAATAATAGAGAAAAATTTCAGGAATTTTCATCTTTCTCTTGTGAAAGCAGACAAGATGTGCTATACTGAAGGTTAAGTTAGCGCTGCGTAAGAAAGAGGGACTTTTAGATCATGGAGTGGGAAAATACCTTGGATACGGAGCTCCGGTTTATGCGCGAAACGCGCCTGCGGCAGCAGTGCCTGCGCCGCGACCGGCAGCGGAGGATTTTCTTTGTCACCGTGCTGCTGGTGCTGATCCTCGGCGTTTCCGGGGGGAGCGTCTATGTGTACCATGACCTGCTGGGGGGCCTGAGCGTCGAGCCCGGCACCCTGCCCTCGGGCTACACCCTCCCCTCCATCCCCCTGGAGGAGGAGCCCGAGGACCCGGACTTCGAGGACGTGGAGGACATCAGCGACGCCGCGGGGCTGCGGGATTTCCTGAAAAAGTGGTACGATAACGGCGGAGACGAAAATATCCGTTACAGCAAGGATGTCGTCAATGTGCTGCTGCTGGGCATCGACAATGACGAGGGCACGGTGGGCGCCGGGCGCTCCGACACCCAGATGGTGGTTTCCATCAACAAAAAGCTGCGCACGATCACCCTGCTGTCCATCCTCCGGGACAGCTACTGTTACATGAACGCGGGCGGGGTGGAGACCTACACCCGCGTCAACGCCGCCACCTTTTACGGCGGCCCGGCGGGCATGATGGAGACCCTCAGCCGCCTTTACAAGATTAAAATCGACCGCTACATCAGCGTGGATTTCGATTCCTTTCCCAAGCTCATCGACGCCCTGGGCGGCGTGGACGTGGAGGTGACCGAGGCGGAGGCGCGTTACATCAACCGCACCGCGCCCTCCATGAAGGGCGCGTTCCCGGCCAGCGGGTATGAGGGGCACAAGGTACGGCTCAACGGCAAGCAGGCCCTGGTATACTCCCGTATCCGCCAGCTGGATTCCGACATGGACCGCGTGGGCCGCCAGCAGAAGGTGATCGAAAGCATCATCGAAAGCGCGAAAACCGCCAGCGCCGGCCAGATTTACAACGCGCTGGACCAGACGCTGCCCTATGTAAAAACGAACTACACCCGCTCCCAGATCATCAAGCTGGTTCCCCAGGCGCTGGGCTGGTTAAACTATCCCATGCGCAAGCTCACCAATCCCGTGGTGGACGAGCCCGGGGATTACCGGAACGTCAGCTGCGCCATGTCCTATATCAACGGCATGTTTTTGTGGCTGGTGGACTACCCCCTGGCGGCCCATCAGGTGCAGACGGCGCTGTATGGCGACAGCAAGATCAGCTATGAGCACAGCCACGAGCGCGACCGGGAGATGAACGAGCTTTTCTACCGCGCCACCGACAGCCGCTACCTGTCGAAATACGAGGGCTACCACGGCGTCCGCGGGAATTACGGCTGGGGCTACCAGCGGCCCGGCGAGACAGAGGCGCCCGTCGATTTGGATGGGGAGGAGCCCAATGGCGACGACATAAACGACGGCGAGATAATAGAAGATACAGACGAGCCTGACGGCGAAGAAGCAACACAGCACCGAAGCTTGTTTGACTGGTTCTAGCATTTTTTATAACTAAGCTTTCATTTCGTGTAAATAAAGAAAAAGAAAGAAGATAGCCCATGAGAAAATCATCCGCGCAGACCCTGTTGTTTAACGGAAAGCGGCTGCGCACGATTATATTGTCCGTTTTGCTGGCCGTCGCCCTGGCGGCCTCGGCGGTCTTCGCCTATGTGTACACCAAGGTGCAGAAAACCACCACCGACCAGGGCTACCACTACGCCGATTTTACGGCCCCGGAGGACGAGGTCACTGGCCTGGAGGTGGGCTACGAAAACGTGGACGCGGCCTCGCTGGACGAATACCTGCGCCAATGGGCCACCAACAGCATTCAGCCCCTGGCGGACAAAAATGTCGTCAATATTCTGCTGTGCGGCATCGACTCCGAGGACGGGAACGCCCTGGGCGGGCGCTCCGACGCGATGATGCTGGTTTCCATCAACAAAAAACGCAAGCGCATCACCGTGTGCTCCTTCTACCGCGACAGCTACAGCTATATCGACCTGCGCAAGCGGCCGAAGAACCCCTGTGTCATCTATGACCGCGTGAATTCCGCCTACTCCCTGGGCGGCCCGGCCACCCTCATCGAAACCCTGCAGGCAAACTACAAGATCACCATCAACCACTATGTCAGCGTGGATTTCAAATCCTTCCCCAAGCTGATCGACGCCCTGGGCGGCGTGCGGGTGGATGTGACGAAGACGGAGGCCAGCTACGTCAACCGCACCGCGCCCTCTATGAACTGGAGCTTTCCCTCCGGCAGCGGCGTAACGCTCAACGGGAAGCAGGCCCTGGTCTATTCCCGTATCCGCAAGCTGGATTCCGACATAAAGCGCGCGGAAAGGCAGCGCAAGATCATGCTGTCGATTCTTGACAGCGCGCGCAAGGCCACGCCGGGACAGATCAATAACGCCATGGACCAGACCCTGGGCTATGTCGTCACCAGCATGACCCGGATGGAGATTACCTCCATGCTCACCACGGCTTTTTCTCAGGGCTGGCTGGACTACGAGGTTGTGCAGTGCAACAGCCCCGTGGTGGAAACAGAGGATGCCACCGGCTTTTCGACCTATATCCGGGGCCGCTGGCTGTGGATTGTGGATTATCCCCGCGCCGCGCACGACCTGCAGCTGCAGCTTTACGGGATATCCAACATCGGCCTGCAGGCCAACCGCGACGACTACCTCGCCGGGCTTTTCCGGGAGGCGAAGCAGTCCGGGAGCCCCTCTCCCTCCGGCCAGACCACAACGCGGGTCCAGACAACGGAGCCGCCGCCAGATTTCCCAACCGAGGAAAGCACCCTGCCCCCCGAGGAGGACACGACCAGCCGCTGGCCCTGGCTGACGCGCACCCAGCCGACAGAGCCGGAGACAGAGCCAACGGAAGAGCCCCCGACCCTTCCGCCCGAAAGCGAGCCGGAGACCGAGCCGGAGACCGAGCCGCCCACGGAGCCGGCGGCGGCGGAAGGATTTGAATAAAAAACGTCTGAGCACCCCCGCTCCGCCGCTGTTTCATGTGCTTTAGCGCGAAAAAATGTCGCAAAATATTTGTGGATGATATTGCTTTTTTTAACTATATATAGTATAATGTAGCCGGAGAAAGAAAGAGAGGACGGTTCGCCATATGAAAGAAGATTATGTGCCGAACGAAAAATACCGCAACATGTTCGGGGTCGAGCGCAACGGCTACGGCATGGAGCGCGTGGACCTTTACCTCGCGCAGCTGGAGGTCGCGTTCAAGAAAATCCGGGAAGACAACCGGGCGCTGAAGCGGGAGTTCGCGGAGCAATCCGCCCGGCACGCCGCGGGCGGAGCCGGCCTCGCGGCCGGGCCCAACACCGGCAGCCTTCCGCCGCTGCCCCAGGGAATCCCCGCCGCGCCGGAGCTGCAGGAGGCCAACCTTGCCCTGCGCGCCCAATTGGCCGACATCCAGGAGCAAAACCGCGCGCTGCACGCCCAGCTTTCCGAGCAGGACGACCTGCGCCTGCGCATGCAGGACCAGACCGAAGGCCTTATGTCGCAAATCGCGGCCCTGCGCGGCGAGGCGGACGACCTGCGCCAGCGCCTGCGCCTGCAGCCGCCCCAGCAGCAAATGACCGGGCCGATCTATGAGCCGCAGCATTTTGAGCCGCCATACGCGGAGGCCCAGCCGCCGCGCTTTGAGGACGAAAAACAAAGCCTCATCGGCAAGGTGCTTATCGAAGCCCGCGCGCAGGCGGACGAAACCGTGCGCGCCGCCCGGTCGGAGGCCGACCAGATTCTGCGCAAGGCCCGCCAGCGGGCGGATGAGCTGCGCGCGGAGCAGGAGCGGATCACCAGCCAGCTGCAGAGCATTCAATACGCGCTGCGAACCGTGCTGCGCGACAGCGTAGAGCCCGACTATAAACGAGGTGAGGAGTTTGCCGTTTCGTAACGCGGCCATGCCGCCGAAAGAGCGGGGTCAGGTGGATTCCGCTATTTCCCGGGAAGGCCACGCATTCGTAAAAGAAATTGAAAATCTGGCGCAGGATGTGCTGGAGGCGGAGGCCCTTCCTGACGGAGGCGGTCTGCCCGCGCCGCGTTTTTTCGCGGCGGCCCCCTCCGCGGATAAGGCGCGGAACGTGAAGATCACCGCCAACGTGTTCTTTTATCTTTCCATCCTCTTCACGCTGCTGCTGGCGCTCACGCTCACGCTCAACCGAACCGCCGCCGCCGGCATTTTCGGGCTGCGCTTTTTTGTGGAGCAGACCGACGCGATGAAGCCGCTGATCCCCCGGGGCTCCCTGCTCGTCACCGTAAACAGGGCCCCCGCCAAGGTCAAGCCCGGCGACGTGATCACCTATAACGTCATCGAAAAAGATCCGGATTCCCGTCTCACGCGGCTGGTGGACGAGCGGCTGGACAACTATAACGGCGACATGGTGGTCTACCGCACCAAGCGTGCGCAGGCCGCCGCCGACAGCATTTTGATCAATCATACCAGCGTTTTGGGCGTGAAATTGTTTTCGCTGCCCTATATGGGGTCGGTGATTTCGTTTGTGCAAGCCTATGCCGCGAGCCTGGCCGTCACCGCCGCGGCGCTGTGCGTATCCGCCGTTCTGCTTCGCAGATGGCTGAAGGACGTAACCCGCTTCAGAGCCGGAAAGGAAAGCCATGGAGCCAAAAAACTTCCGTAAGAGCTTTGCCGAGCCCGGCGTTCAGCTTTTTGGGGGGCTTTCGGCCTGCGCCCTCGTTTGCGGCGCCTCGATTCTGCTCTCTATACTGGTGCACGGCGTGCCGGTGCTGCGGGACCTCAGCGGCGCGCTGCCGAAAGCGGACGGCGTTTTCGTGGTGGATCCCAATAAAAAAGACGAGACCATGCTGGACAGCGGCAGCCTGTATGACCGGCCGATGGCAGTGGCCCAGACCGGCGCGGAAACCGTTCTGCTGCGCGCCCGCCTGGAGGAAACGATGCTGACGCTCCGGCGGGACGAAAACGGCGCCGTTGTCGTGCCTATGCCCTCCCGGGAGCCGGAGGAAAACCTCGTCCCCCGGCTGATCTCCCAGCCTGAGCTGCGCGGCCTTTTAACAGACGGCGGGTTCTGCTCCGACAGAGACGACTGGGACGCTATGATGGAAAAACGCCTCCCGGCAAAGCGCCTGCCCGGCGGGAAGGACGACGACGGACGGATTCTGGTATTTGAAAAAGTGAACACGGTCAAGGGCCGCAGCGATATCCCCATGCCCGACCTTTCCGCCCTGCTCCCCGACGATGTGGAGGCCCTGGGCCTGAGCCGGACGACCTATTCCTATCTGGGCTTTTATCTGCTGAGCGAAACGGAGGGCGAAGCGCGTTACCAGCCGCTGCAGCTGACGGTGAACGAGAGCGCGGAGCCGCCGAAAATCGAAAAAATACTCTACCAGTTTTTCCAGTGGGATGTAGCGGAACGCTCTATCCGCCAGTTCGGCGGGGAGCCCCACGGCCCGGTGCGGCTGCAGGCGGGCGAGCTGTATCCCCTGAAGGACTGGACAGAGCCCGCCGCCGCCTGGTTTTATGACGAGGACGGCTGGATTTATTACGGCGACACCCTGGGCCCGGGCGACATGACGCCGCTGCTCATCGAGAGCTTCACCGTGGAGCCGGGCAGTCCCCTTTTGCGGGATGAGACGCGCTACCGCATCCATTTGCGCACCCAAAGCGCGACGATGGACCAGAAGGCGGTTCTCAGCGCGTGGAACGCCCCCGCGCAGCTGGACGGTCTGGGAAACAACGCCATCAGCGACGACGCGGCCAATTTCGCGGCGGCCTTATTAGGGCTGTGGGATTTGCCGCCATAAGTATGCGATTTATACAGGACATGTATGACAAATGGCATGGGTTCAATATTTTGAACCCCTACGGCCATAAAAAATTGAGCATTGAGAATTGAGAATTGAGAATTGAGAATTGGAAGGGCGGTGCGCGGGTGATCCCCAAAGTTGCGGTTATCCATGATATCTCCGGCCTGGGGCGATGCTCGCTGACGGCGGCGATTCCCGTGCTTTCGGCCCTGGGCGTGCAGGCCTGCCCCGTGCCCACCGCCGTGCTCAGCAACCAGACAGGCTATCCCAGCTACGCGCTGCTGGACTGCGAGCCTGTACTGCGCAGATTTCCGGAGGAGTGGCGCAAACGCGGCATCCGCCTGGATGGTATTTATACCGGCTTTTTCTCCTCCCTCCGGCAGATAGCGGCCGCCCAGACCCTCATCGACGAGTTCCGCGGCTCCAGGCCGCTGCTGCTGGTGGATCCCATTATGGCCGACCACGGCGAGCGCTATCCGGGCTTTGACGACGCCATGTGCGCGGGCATCGCCTCTCTTGTTCGTCAGGCGGATATCGTCACCCCCAACCTGACCGAGGCCTGCCTTCTCACCGGCGAGGACTACGCGGCGGTCTTCAGGGACAGCGGCGCCGAGGTCCAGCGTGCCGCGCTCCAGCGCATGGCAAAGGCGCTGCTAGGCATGGGCGCGGGCATCGCGGTGATCACCGGCTGGCGGCAGGGCGAAAGCATATACAACGCCGCGGCGCAGGGCGATTCCTTCCGGCTGTACGGCTCCCCCGCTGTGGAGGGCAGTTATTCCGGCACAGGGGATCTTTTCGCCTCCGCGCTGTGCGGGCAATTGGTCAAGGGCGCGGCGCTGGAGCCCGCGATCCGGCGCGCGGCGCGCTTTCTGGAGGTCTCGCTGCGCGGCGCGGCGCACAGCGCGGACTACAACCCCGACGGCATTCCCTTTGAGCCGCGGCTTCAGCTGTTGATGGAGAATGACAATGCCCAGGAATAAGCATGTGATCTGTATCGTCCTCACCGCCCTGCTGGCCGCCATGACGGCGGCGCTGATGCTGCTGCATATCGTCCCCCAGCCCAACGGCGGCTATTTGCACGCGGGGGACGCCGTCGTCTATCTGGCCGCCTGTCTTTTGCCCATGCCCTACGCCATGGCGGCGGGGGCCATCGGCGGCGGGCTGGCGGATGTGCTGGGCGGCGCCGCCATGTGGGCCCCCGCGACGCTTGTCATCAAGTCCCTGCTGACAGTGCCCTTCGGCTGGAAGAGGCGAAGCGGGCAAAAGCTGCTCGGTCCCCGCGCCGCGCTGGCGGTGCCCGCCGCGTCCCTGATCAGCATTTTGGGCTACTACGCCGCCGAGCTGATCCTCTTTCCCCAAAATTGGCGGGAGCTGCTGCTGTACAGTGTACCGGGCAACGCGCTGCAGGCCGTGTTTTCCGCCGCCCTGTTTCTCCCCCTCGCGGCGGTGCTTGACAGGAGCAAGTTAACGGACAGGCTTTTGCGATAAAATTTTTGATGAGATTTTAGATTTGCTTTTTAAGGTTAGCCTCTTGCGAAATTGATATTGGTTGCCAGCGGGCGCACACAGTGCGCCCCTACGATGATCCTTCGCGATGGATTGATATCAAACTGGGACAGAATTCATAGTAGGGGCGACCTGCGGTCGCCCACCGGTAAAAGCCACCCGTTTCGCAAGAAGTCTATTTTAATTTATTGAATTTTTTTAATTTAAAATTTTAAATTGAATTTAAATGATAGAAAGGTGATCTGTTGTGATACCTAACACAGGCGACAACGGCAATCTGGTGGGCATTATCCTCATCGCGCTGCTGGTGCTGGGCGCGGCCGGCGCGGTCTACGCCATTTGGTCCGGCAGAAAAAATGAGGAGGAGGAAACGGCGGAGACCGCGGAGGAGACGAGCCCGGACAATGATGACGCTCCCCCTTCGGACAGCTAGATTTGAATTTTATTTATGTTTTCGGGCAACTAAATTTGAGCAGCCTATTGACTTTGCTTTCGTTTTGCGGTACTATTAAGGAGGACAAGTGCCGCGAATGGGCGAGTCTATTGAAAAATTTGCATGAAGAAAAGGAGAGCATTGGCATGAAAAACGCATGGAAACGACTTCTTGGCGTGGCAATCGCGCTCACGCTGCTGCTGGGCAGCCTGACAATGATCGGCTGGGCTGACGACGAGGAAGCCGCGGCTCCTCCCGTCCTTAAGTTCAACGACGGCGCTTTCAAGATCCTCCATATCACGGATCTGGAAGAAAAATACGTTATGGGCAATATCGCGGAGGATTTCCTGAAGGATGTTATCCGGGAAGTGAAGCCCGACCTGGTCGTCCTTGGCGGCGACAACTTTGACGGCGCGGGCATGAAGCGGCTTCTGCAGTTCAGCACCCGCAGGTTCATCAACCGCATGATCGACAACCTCATGGGCATCTTCGCGGAATTGGACGTTCCCGTGACCACGGTCTTCGGCGATCTCGACGTGGCGGACACCGGCATCATCCGCTTCCAGCAGCTGCAGCGCTACAAGGAGTTTGACAACTTCGTGGGCTATGACTTTGATCTCAAGGACTACGCCGGCACGCACAGCATTCTGTTGAAGGATTCCGACGGCGAGGACGACGTCTTCACCCTCTGGCTGTTCGACTCCGGCTCCTGGACCGCCGACGGGGGCTTCCCCGCCATTTCGATGACCGAGTTCAACGCCGCCAAAAACGCGGCCGCCCGGGCCCTGCCCTCCATCGCCTTCCAGCACATCGCGCCCCGCGAAATCTACAGCAATCTTGATAACGTAAGCGACTTCGACCCCATCCCCGCCCATGCGGTGAGCAGGAAATTCGCCACCCTCGGCACCGACGGCAAGTTCCGGTATGAGGAAATCCCCTCCGAAGAGGAAGACGGCGAGCCCACCCAGGGCGGAATCCTCGGCCTGCTTGAGAGCGACCCCGCCTTCTCCTATGTTTTGCCCGCCACCGCCCGCGGCCTGCTGCGCGTGGCCCCGAACACCAGCTACGCCACCAGCCGGCAGCTTTCCGCCACCGGCACCCAGAACAACCCGGCCACCCTGCGCACGGTGGGCACGATGGCGCTGTTCTTTGGCCATGACCACATCAACGAATTCGTGATCGACGCCGGCGGCATTGACCTGGTCGCCACCCCCACCGCCGCCTATAACGGCAAGCGCGACAGCAACTGCGGCGTGCGCCTGATCACCATCAGCGAAGGCGACGACGACTTCAGCTATGCGACCGAGATGATCACCTATAAAGGCTTTTACAAGGACCGCGGCGCGGGCCTGCTGCCCAAGGTGCGTATCTGGCGCAGCGACATGTATGCCTCCATCGGCAACTGGGCCAACCTGTTTGACTGGCTTTTCTATAAGCCCTGGATCTGGTTCTGGAGCCTCTTTGATTGATTCGCGCGACATGACCGGCCCTAATTCATACCAAAAGACCTCCCGCGAATACCGCGGGGGGTCTTCATTTTATGGACACCGATAGCGCCGCGCATGCATATGATGGCATGACCGGTGGCCTTGCGCTACGTACTTCCAGTTCGGTCCCCCGGTTTCGACTATTGATTGCTCCGGCATCGCTGCCGATGTAAGCTTAAGAAATGGAAGATGATATATGAGTAATCCCTGTTTTGGATTTCCCGGCTGGCCCGGCATGCCCGGCTGGCCCGGGTTTCCCGGCTCCGGTTCAGGAACAAACTGCACCTGCACCTGCACAAATCCAGGCACTCCCGGCTGGCCCGGCTGGCCCGGCTGGGGCGGCGGCTCTGGCTGGCCCTGCAGCGGCGGCGGCGGCTCCGGCTGGCCCGGCTGCGGCGGCGGTTGGGGCGGCGGCTGGGGTGGTGGCGGCTGGGGCGGCGGCTGGGGCGGCTTCCAGCGCTGCAACTGCAGCTGCGACTGCACCAATGTTGACGCCCCCAACTGCCCGCGCAATCCCTTTGTCGACTGCGCCGCGGTGTTCGGCGGCATGCACCGCTCCGACGCGTTCACCTTCACCCTGGCCTCGGCTACGCAGAATTATCTCCTGCAAATGGATAGTCCCCTGCCGCTGCGCCACGTCGGCTTCACCCCCTCCACGTTGACCGTGCAGTGCTCGGGCACCTATGAAATCACCTTCTTCGGCAACTTCTCATTCTCCGCCGCCAACGCGCAGCTGTCGTTCTACGTGAAGGCCAATGGCCGCAGAATTGAGGAAACCCAGGTAGAGCTGACCTCTATCCAGAATAACATGATGAGCTTCGAGCGTTCCGTGATCGTCCGCCTGCCCGCGAATACCTCTCTGCAGGCTTTCCTGGACACCAGCGCCCCCGGCACGCTGAGCTTCCCGCCCAACGGCCTGCACCTCGAAGTCACCCGCATCGGCGACTAACCATTTTGTCGCTTCGCGCGTTTGCCATAAACCCAATTGCGCCGGCCACAGTGTGGCCGGCGCGTTGTGATTCTGTCGCTCGCGCGATGAAGCGCCCTATTCGATAAGCTCTAACACCCGCTCCGTCGCCCTGCCGTCCAGCTTGCCTAAATGATACTCCGCAAAAGCCGCGCGCTGTTGCTGATACCCGTCCGGCGCGGCAAGCTGATCCAGCAGGGAGGCGAAGTCCGTTGCAACAGGGCCAGGCGGCAGCTCCCGCGGGCTTTTGTAAAAGCCCCGGCTCCGCGCATAATTTTCATAGTCGTAGGCGTATAGAATCACCGGGATATCCATGGCAGCGGCGTCCAGGCAGAGGGAGGAGTAGTCGGTGATCAAGAGGTCGCAGGCGCCCAGGGCGGGCGGGCGCCTCCCACACTGTGAATAGGCCTCGGGCACAGCGGCGGCATGCAGCTGGGGATGCAGCCGCACAAACAGCGCGGCATCCTCTCCAAAGCGCCGCTCAAAGGCCTCAAAATCGAAGTGGGACAGCAGCGCGGCATCCTCCATCGGATCGTCGCGGAAGGTGGGGGCGTAGAGGATCAGCCGTTTTCCCCTGTATTCCGGCTGCGCCTCGTCGAACTCCGCCCGCAGCGCCGCGCGGCTGCCGGGCCGGGGGAGCTCGTCCGTTCTGGGCGAGCCCAGGGGCAGCACCCGCGCGGAATCCACGCCGAAGGCCTCGGCATAGTGCGGAATCACCCGCTCGTTCGAGCAGACCACCGCGCTGTACCGCGCCGCGCCTCTTTGCACGCGCCGGCGCAGGCGGGGCTCCAGCGCCAGGCTGAGGCCGAATTTTTTCAGCGCGCCCTCCGCGTGCCACAGCTGGATGAGCTTCGCCTTTTTTGAAAAGCAAAGCTCCGCCATGGGCATGAAATTATCGTTTAAAAAGATGATTCGCGCCGTCGCCAGGTGATGCGCCTGCACCGTGAAGAATTGAATCATCCCCTGGAGCCCGCGGGCCGGCTCCGCCGCCGGTATCCAGATCACGCGCCAGCCGCCCCGGGCCTCCAGCGCCTCGCCCACGTTTTTCAGGGAGCCCCAGCTTTTGTGCGGCGCGAGGAGCACCACCTTGTTTTTCTTGACGGGAAATATTCTGTTCACGCAAAAGCACAGGGCGAACACACGGTATAATATCTCTCTTAACATAGCTTGTCCTCCAGCGCGCCGGAGCATTGCAGCATTCCGGGATATCCCCACTGCCGCAGCGCCTCATAGGCCGCCACCGCCACGGCATTGGAAAGATTAAGGCTCCGGGCCTCGTGGATCATCGGCAGGCGGACGGCGTTTTCGCGGTTCGCCCGGAGCAGCTCCTCCGGCAGCCCGCTGGTTTCTTTTCCAAAAACGAGATATACCTCGCGGGGATAGGAATATTCCGAATGAATCCGCGCGGCCTTTGTCGAAAAATAGACATAGGGCCCGCAGGTCTGTTCGAAGAAGGCCTTCAGGCTTGGATAATACGTGATAGGCAGCAAATGCCAGTAATCCAGGCCCGCGCGCTTGAGCTTGGCGTCG
Source organism: Oscillospiraceae bacterium (assembly GCA_009777055.1). Taxonomy (GTDB): domain Bacteria; phylum Bacillota; class Clostridia; order Oscillospirales; family Acutalibacteraceae; genus WRMQ01. Next base: position 5,948 of record WRMQ01000033.1, on the reverse strand, counting down.
TCCACGCGAAAGCCCATAGGCTCCACCAGGTGCAGGCACGCGCTCGTGGCGGCGCAGGTGCGGGCAATGTTGCCCGTGTTTTGGGGAATCTCCGGCTCCACCAGCACGATATGCAATTGGTGCTTTGGCAAGGGAATGCTTTCCATGCGGCAAATCCTCCGATTATTCGCTGAGCGCGGGGCAATCTATCGTTGCGGGAGCATTGCTCCGCCATCAACTGAAAGGGGTTACGACTGAATATGATGATCGGGAAAATGAAGGCCATGAACGTGGCGAAGGGCGTGGGCATCGGCCTGGCAATCGGCGGCACGGTGGGTCTCATCGGCAGCGCCATGGCACAGCCGAAGCGCAACGCCAAGCGCACGATGAACAAGGCCATAAAAACCGTCGGCAACGTCCTGGACGCCTTTACTTGAGCTTCGCTCTCACTGGGACAGCCCGCGATTTGATAAAAGCGCGGGCCCTTACTTACCATACCGGCTCATCGCCCGGTCTATCTCACCCTGTACAATCAGCTCCGCCGCCTTGACGGCGCTGCCGCAGGCCTCGCGCAGAAGCAGCAGCTCCTCCCGGTTCATCGTGGAAAGCACCCAGTCCTTGATATCGTAGTCCGAATGCGGTTTTTGCCCCACGCCCAGCTTGATCCGTGGAAAGCTCTGGCCCAAATGCTGGATGAGGCTTTTCGCGCCCTTGTGGCCGCCGTCGCTCCCCTGTCTGCGGATGCGCAGAACGCCCGGCGGAAAAGACACGTCGTCGAAAATCGCCAGCACCCGCTCCGGCGGGATTTTATAGAACGAGGAAGCCTCCCGCAGGGCCTCGCCGCTGAGGTTCATGTATGTATTGGGCTTCATCAGCAGGCAGCGCTGCCCGCCCAGCTCCGCGAAGCCGGTGAGCGCGTGAAACTTCAGCTTGTTTATTTTTACACTGCGCTCATCCGCCAGCAGGTCGAGGCAGAGAAAGCCCGCGTTGTGGCGGGTAAGCTCATACACCCGCCCAGGATTGCCCAGTCCCGCGACAATCCACTGGGGCTGGGATGGTTTTTTGAAGAATGGCATTATGGTTTCCTTTTTGTACTTTTGTATCAGTTTTCAGGCCGCTGCAGTGATATTGAAAGCTTGTTGTTTGCCGCCGTTTTTTACTGCCTCTTCTCCTTATTCACCTGCCTGGCCCGGGCAATCGCGAAGCCGCCTTCGGGGATGTCCTCCGTGATCACCGAGCCCGCCGCCGTGTACGCCCCCGCGCCCACGGTCACCGGCGAAACCAGGCTGTTGTGGCAGCCCAGGAACGCGCCGTCCCCCACCACCGTGCGGTGCTTTTGATTGCCGTCGTAATTCGCCACGGCCAAGCCGCAGCCCACGTTGATGTCCCTGCCAAAATCCGCGTCGCCGATATAGGATAGATGGGCAATCTTGCTGCCGTCGCCAATGTCGGCGTTCTTGATCTCCACGAAATTGCCGATGCGCAGGCCGCGCCCCAGCCTCGTGCCCGGGCGCAGCCGCACCCATGGGCCAATCCGCGTATCCGCGCCGATGGAGGCCGATTCGCTGTGCACGTTGTTCAGCACGCAGCCATCCGCCGCCGTTGTATCATAAAGCAGCGTGTTCGGGCCAATCACGCAGTCTCCGCCAACGAAGGTTTCGCCCCAGAGCATGCAGCCCGGCAGAATCAGCGCGCCGGAGGCGATGACGACATTCTCGCCAATGATCACGCCCTCCGCGCAGGGAATGAAAACGCCCCCGCGGCGATGCCGCTCCAAAATGCCCGCCCGCTCTTCCTCCGTGAGGGAGCGCAGCTCGCTGTAGTCCATGGATACGCCTCGCTTTCTTCGCTGTTCACTCTGCTACTATTATGACAGAAACGCCGGAAAATTACAAGCTAAAATTTCAAAGCGCTCAAAAGTGGCGTCCGAAAAAATTAAATGCTTGCGCCGCATCCGTTTTTATGCTAAAATATTATTATTCTGAAGAAGTTATTATATATCAAATGATTGGGAGGGATTTCCATCGACTGGTTCAACAAGCTGCTTGGCAGGTTTATCCCCGCGCAAACCCTGGCAAACGTGCGGGAGGGGATAAAGCACCCCGTGCACTGGGTACGGGGCGAGGGGATTGACCCTGACCATATCACGCCCTGGGAGCTGCTGCTGTATTTCTTCCACAGAGCCTTCAGCAGCATGTTCAGCGGCTTCACGGACAAGCAGGATTTCCTGTATAAGGAGCGCTTCCGGATACCGCCCAACAGCATCTCCGTCGCGGGGGTAGTCTCCTCCGTCTGGGACGCTGTCAACGACCCGATTCTCGGCGGCTGGATGGACCGCAAGCGCCTGGGCCCGCAGGCGCTGCGCAAGATCATGCGCGCCTCCGCCATAACGGGCAGCATCCTTACGGTGGTGAAGCTGTTCGATGGGGGCATGTCCACCTGGCAGCATTTGGCGGTGTTGATGTTCTGCAACATGACCCAGGATATCCTCGGCACGATGAATGGCATCGCGGACCAGAAAATGCGCTCCGGCATCAGCCCCTCCAGCCAGCAGCGCGGGCGCATCAACGTGTGGGGCAATATGGGATATCAGTTCAGCTGGGCAATCGCCAATCTCCCCACGGTGCTCATGGGCTTCCGTGAGGTGTTCGGCCTTGACGATTACCAGATCATCTTTTTTGGCGCCTGTATTTTTCTGCCCTTCGGCATCGCGGCCTGGATTCTGCCCACCTTTGTTCGCCAGCGGGTGGATTACTCCTATCCCGTGGCCGTTCCCCAGGCAGACGGCGAAGACGCCGAGCCACCCGAAAAGCCCACATTGGCGCAGACCTTCCAGGTGGTGAAGCACAACCGCTATTTCATCGCGAATTCCATTGCCAACTTCCTCACGGTGTTCAGCCCCGACATGGGGGATGAGCTGATGATCTATCGCTATATTATGCCGAAATACCGCGTGTTTGGCAGGGAGATGGGCGGCGAGGGCCTACTGCTGCTCAAGCAGATGCTTTCCGGAAACCTTTCCACGGTGCTGCAGCCCTTCCAGCGGCAGATCATCAACCGCCTGGGCGGCCCGCTGCGGGCGCAGCAGCTCAAATGCGTGGTGAACATATTCAGCAAGCTGATGATGTATTTGGTCGGCTACAAAAGCCCCTGGCGCTTTGGTGTGCTGATTCTCATGGAAACCCTGATCAACGCCTCCGTTTCGATGGACCAGGTGGCGGAGGGCCTGCTCAACTACGAGTGGTATGACTATGTGGAGCTGAAAACCGGCCAGCGCAGCGAGGGCGTCACCACGGCGGTGGATAGCCTGTTCAAAAAGTCCATCACCAACAACATCGGGCAGGTGACGGGCAACGCTTTCCTGGATTGGACGGGCTTCCGGGGCGGCTACACGGAGGATGGCACAAGGCCGCCGGAGAAATATTTGAAATTCATGTGGCCCATGTATACCCTCATTCCGGTGCTGGACCACGCCATCTGGTTTACCGCGCGCAGCTTTGTGCGGTGGAAGCCGCAGGACCGCGAGCAAACCGAGCTTCTTCTGGCGGAGCGCCGGGCCGCCGAGCAGGCGCTGCGGGAGGAGCTGGCGGAGGATGACGCGCCATAATTTTTCAAAACGGCTGAAAAGGAGCTGAGCCTTGCCATGTCAATCCCCACCCCGCACATCAACGCGAAGCAGGGCGATTTCGCGAAAACCGTGCTCATGCCCGGCGACCCCAAACGCGCTGAATTTATTGCGGAAAACTTTCTGGAAAGCCCGCGAATTGTCAGCGACCTGCGCGGCATAAAAGGCTTTACGGGGGTCTATCGGGGCGCGCCGGTATCCATCATGGCCAGCGGCATGGGAATCCCCTCCATCGGCATTTACGCCTATGAGCTATATCAGTTTTATGGCGTGGAAAATATCATCCGCATAGGCACCTGCGGCGCGGCCAGCGCAAAAATAAAGCCGCTCGACATCGTCGTTTCGGTGGGCGCCAGCTACGACTCAAGCTTTGACCTGCAATACAGCCTGCCCGGCAAATTTTCCGCCGTGGCCAGCTACCCCCTGCTCCGGCGCGTTGACCGCTGCGCCGAACAGCTGGGCATTCCCCTTCACTTCGGCAGCACCCTCACCTGTGACAGCTTCTACTGGGAGCGGGAGGTGATTCCCGCATGGTCGAAAATGGGGATTTTGGCGGTGGAAATGGAGGCCGCGGGGCTTTATATGACCGCCGCCGCCAGCGGGAAAAGCGCAGTTTCGATGATGACCGTCGTGGACAGTATGTACACTGGCGAAAGCAAAACCAGCGCGGAGCGGGAACGTTCGCTGACCGACATGATCCGGGTCGCGCTGGAATCCGTGGCCGTACAATAGTCACGCGTCCCGCGCCAGCTCCATCATCGCGTTTACGTTTAAAACGCCGCCCGCCGCCACCCTGCCGGATAAGTTGAGATGCTTTTCCGCGCTGGATAAAATGATCTCCTTTATCTCCGGAACGGTTAAGCCGGGCCGGTAGGATTTCAGCAGCGCGGCGGCGCCGGCCACATGGGGGGCGGCCATGGAGGTTCCGTTCAAATAGCTGTATCCGCCGTTCAGCGCGGCGCTTAAAATGCCGGTTCCCGGGGCCGCGATATCAACGCTCCCCGCCCCGTAATTGGAGAAGGACGCCAGGGTATTGTAGGGCGTGGACGCCGCCACTGAAATGATGTTTTCGTTGTCATAAGAGGCCGGGAACATAGGAGCGAAATCGTTGTTGGTGCCGTCGTTTCCCGCCGAGGCGATAAACAGCCCGCCGTATTGCTTGATCGCGAAGCGCAGCGTGGCCGAATAGCCCCTGCCGCCCCAGCTGTTGTTCAGAATCGGGATGCGGTTGAGCGCCGCGTAATCAATCGCCGCGATCGCCGCCGCGAGATCGAAGACCCTGTTGCCGATTTTAAAGTTGGCCAGGCCCACATTCCAGCAGACCCCCGCCACGCCAATGCGGTTATTCCCCACGGCGCCGATGGTTCCGGCCACGTGGGTTCCGTGGCCGGTTTCGTCCATGAGGTCAAAGGCCCTGCCGGCAACCAAATTGCTCATCAGGTCGGGATGGTTCATGTCCACGCCGCTGTCCAGTACGCCGACAATTACATGAGGGCTCCCCGTGGCGTAATCCCACGCCAGGGGAGCCTGAATGGTTTCCATCCCCCAAAGATATCTCACGAGCGGGTCATTGGGGATCAGGTGCGCCTCCTCCAGATAATCCGGCTCGGCGTAAACGACATCCGGATGAGTCATGAGCCGGCTGACCGCGGCCATCACCGCCCGCCTGTCCTTTCTTCTCAGATGAAGCAGGACGACGTCCTCTATCCCCTCCGCGTTATCGCTTTCTTTCGGAT
>WRMQ01000033.1:0-582 GCA_009777055.1 Oscillospiraceae bacterium | reverse complement strand
TATGAATTCGGACAGTATTCGTACCATGTTCGATGGCAATAAGTGGATTGTGGGCAAACGTGGCAAAACCGAAGTAAGTTATCAAGTGCCGTTGATGGAAATCCCGCAGAGGATTATTGACAAATACAGTGGTACGTTGCCTGACGGACGTTTGTTGCCTGTAATAAACAACCAGAATACAAACGCCTACCTTAAAGAAATCGGCGAACAGTGCGGTTTTACAAAAAATTTGACGTTTCACCTTTCGAGGCACACATTCGCCACTTTGACGCTCACAAAAGGCGTATCAATCGAAAGCGTTAGTAAGATGCTGGGACACACCAACATCGCCACAACGCAAATTTACGCCCGCATAATCGGCGAAAAAATAGGCGATGATATGGCGCTTTTTGCAGGTCGGGTAAAGGAAATGGGAAAAGTGTTTGCCTTGCCGGAAAATGAGCCTGAAACTGATAAAATTGCAGTAAATTTTTAATCATTTAATACCCATATTGTTATGAATACCGGATATATTAAAATCATTCGTGAAGAAGGCAAAGCGCCTGTGATTGAGGCGGAATTGGTGGACAATAATTTGTGGAT
>WRMQ01000032.1 GCA_009777055.1 Oscillospiraceae bacterium | reverse complement strand
AAGTACCATCGTATAAGGCGTTACCGTATCGTTGACGTAATCCACGAAGTTGATCACGTAGCCTGTGCCCACGTATTCTCCCGGGCTGTCGGCCACGAATCTGCCGTTGCCCTTCACCTGGAGATACGCCCCGTCCGTGGCGCCGTCCTCGCCGATAATGTCCTCAATCCTGAGCTTGTCTTTGAAGCCGTAGATGTAATCGTTGTAGTCGTCCACGATGATGTCCGGGTGGATTTCCATGATTTCGGGTTCAAGCTCCGTGATCAGCTCTTTGAAAACAGGGTAAAGGGTGACATTGTCATCAAGCTCAATTGTCGCGGGCAGTGCCTCGGTTCCGATCAATCCGGGTTCCGTCGCCCAACCGATGAACTCATATTCTTTCTCGGGGTTTTCCGTTGAGGTCAAGGTCAGATAGAATTCCGGGTCGTAGTTCCCTTCGCCGGGCTGCGGAAGCTCCTCCTGGGTGTATTCGTAATAGGGAAGACCTATCCAGCCATCCGTGCCCGGCACGGTGCTGCCGGCGTCGGCGCCCTCCGCGCTGAAGGTAACATTATAGAACTGCTGCTCCCATACCGGATAGAGCGTATAGTTCTGCGCGACGCTGGCAATCTCTGTCGTAAATTCAACGGTCTCGCGGTCCACCGCGTTCGAGGTCCAGCCCAGGAGGGCATAGCCCTTGATGGTCGGCGCCGTCGCCTGGCCGGCCACCGGCAGGCCAACGGAATCGCCATAGAACAGACCGGTGATATCCTCCAGATCGTTGCGCTGCGTTCCTTCATCGGGGAGGACAAAGTCCACCCTGTAGGTCCTGATAGCCAGCACCGGGAAAAGCTCCAACGCGCCGTTGTAGGCGATTTCATTGACGATTCCCGGCGTGACAGCAGGCGCCTGCTGTGTGACGCTCCAGCCGATCAGCTGATAGTAACCGGGATTTGAGAGCGATGGGCCGGGCAAATCCGTCTGGGTCAGGTTCGGGGGCGAGCTCTTGTAAACCTCGGGGTAGGCCTCCGGGCCCGGCACCGTGGCAAGCGCGCCCACATGGTCGGTAAAGCTCACCAGCGGCACCCAGACAGCATATAGCGGCACCAAGCTGTTCTTGTCCGCCGTGGTCAAAACGATCGGGTCATCCGCCGCGCGGGAGAACGCGTTCCTGCTCCAACCCGCAAACACGTAGCCCGTCTTTTCCAGTGTACCGCCGCCAGCCAGCTCGGCCTTGTCGATCGTCAGCGTTTCGGGGAATTCCAACGGAAGGCTCTCGGCCGGGGCCTCGCCGCCAGTCGCGCCGTTGCCGTTATAGGAGAACTGTACGGAATCCCAGGTGGTCAGCATGACATAGACGTTCAGCACAGCGGATGGATCGCTGGGCACCAGAACCGGCAACTCCTCGGAATCGGGCTCCAGGATTTCGCCCGTCCATGCGAAGAAGTAGCCTTCCAGGGCATAGCTCGCATGCATATCCTCGGGGAAGATGCGCCAGAGATCAGATAAATCAGGCAGCCAGACCTCGTCGCCTACGGGGATGCTGCGATTCTCTTCTGAGGGGAAGGGAATCGTATCGCCTTCCGGCAGATAGGCGTGGTAACTGACCAGGCGCCCGGCTACCTGGACATAGCCAACGACGATGTCGATCACCGCGCCGGCCTCCGCGGGCCCAATCGCCTCAGGCGTGAAGTAGATAAACTCTTCCCTGCCGGAATTGAGGTCGGTGATATCTCTGCCGGCTTGATCCAGCGCGGTCTTGATCTCCGCGAGGGAGGGGTTACCGGCCGGGATGGTTCCGCCGGGCGCGTTCCACGGCACGCTGCCAACTGTCGAAGCGAACTCCTTGATGACATAGGGTTCATCGTTGTCGAGCCGATCCTCCACAATCAACCGCACCGTAACCGGATTCGCCAGCCAGACGGGCTTGAGGGTATAGTTCGCGTTAAAGGACGTGGGCCTTGAGGTGCCGGCGGAGGTTTGCCAGTCAACAAAGGTGTAGCCATCCCTCTGGGGTGTGCCGTTCTTTGTCAGCAGCCCATTGTAGAAGGGCGTATTCGCCGATGTCTGATACGGATGCACCTCGGCGTTCCAGGCGGGGGACGTGGCCTCATCCATGACGAAGGTAAAGGTATAGCGCTCGCGCAGGAAGACCATGTAGACCTTCATCTCGCCTTCGTTGAGGGTGTCAACGCTGAGCACGCTGGCGGGCGGCGCCTGATAGACGTAACCCGGGAAGTCGTTGGGCTTGTAGTACTCATCGTAATCGCCGCCGGGCGCGATGGAGAACACGACGCCCTGCTGAATATTGAACTCAGCCACAGGCTGCTTGTCGTAGGTGGGCAGATCCAGATCCTCGAACCAGTATTCCACGGTAACCGTTTTATAGGCTGGCCTGTACATGGCCACGAGGATGGTGTTAGTGGCAGTGAGCGCGTTGCTGTCCAGGTATTCGGAAGCATCGTTGCCGTCGAAGTCGTAGTCATTCTGCAGCGCCCAGCCAATGAACTCAAAGCCGACATTGGGCACCGGCTCCGGCCATCTGTTGCCCAGGCCGGTCTTCACGGCGGCAAGGGTCGTGCCCGATTCGATGTTGCGGATGATTTCCTCGGAGGAGGCAAGGCCCAGCACACCGTTGCTGCCCGCCCTCAGGGTAAGGGTAACGGGGTTCTCCACGGTCTCTTGAATGATGTACTGCAGATATCCGGAAGCCAGGACCTCCACGTCCACATAGCTGTCGCTGCGCTCGCCGTTGCAGTAGTACATGCCAGTGTTGCGGATTTCGGGGTAATTACGGATCACGGCGTTTTCGAAGAAGATGTCCGCCGTCATATACATCGGGGTGGGGTTCGCATCGGGCAGCACGCGCAGGTAGAAGCTGAACCAGTCCTTCTCTGTGCCCAGGTCGTCCGCCGCTTCGCCGGCCACCGGGTCATAGGGAATCTTCAGCGCGATCGCGCCGTATTTCTCATATGCCGTAAGCAGCTCGCCGGTGTTGGGATCCTTCCAGTCCGGAGGGTAATCCGCCAGCGGCACCTTGCCAATCTGCTCCCAGTTCACGTCGCCGTCCGGCACACCCACATGCCACAGGCCGTTTTGATACACCCCAAGATAATCCGTGATGCTCTTGCCGGTGCTGTTGGAGCCGCCCTGGATGGTGTCCATAAATTTGCCGCCGTCGTCAAGCGCGGGCTCAAAGTAGGTCTTGTCATAATAAATAATGGTATAGTTGGAATACACGTCGAAGGTTGCGCGCACTGAGACGTCGACCTTTACCAGATCGCCCTGCAGCAGCGCGGCGCCGTTGGGGGTCTGCGACCAGGGCGTCATCTTCAGCGCGATGTTATCCTCCTTCATTTCGGCCCATTTGGCGTAAAGGTGGATTTTCCCATCACTTTCCACAAGCGCTTCGTCGCCGGGCATGACGGTGGAGATGAACTGGTCCCCATTTTGATAGAACCAGCCAACGAAACGAAGATTGTCGTAAAGCGGCTTCGGGATATCGCCGACCTCAAAGGCCTCGCCCGCCTCTCTGTTGACAGCCGAATAGGGCTCGGGCATCGGCGCGGTCGCCTCCAGGGGGCCCGTGTTGGCGTGGAAGACCATATGGCGGCCCTCGCCCACATATTTCGGGAAGAGGTAGAGGTTGTGGTCAGGCATCTCGGCCTTGCCCGTATCGGGATTGAATCCATAGAACGGCTCAAGCTTCATGGTGTTTTCATTTAAGAAGAGCCAGTCGCCGTAGAAGGTGAAGCCGGGCTTGGGCGCGACCAGCGTGTTCGACGGTTTGTCGAAATCGTCGAAAAACGCTCTTTTCAGCATGCGCATGGGCACGCCCGCGGAGCTCATGATGTTGCGGTCAGGGTCAAAAATCCCGTCAGCCAGGAAGAACTCGTCGTCATAGCTATCCGTATAGAAGGCGACCCAATACTCATCGTTGGTGGCAAAGTAGGGGAAGAAGCGCTTGATCTCGTTGCCCATGGTCACCGGCCAGGTGGTCACCTTGGTCGCCGGGTCGTTGGGAGCGGTGGTCCAGTACTCAAAGCGCTCGCCCTTCACCAGCGGAATCCCCACCGGCTCGTTGATCTCTGTTCCAAAAGCCTTGTTGTTTTCCACCAGCCATTCGGGGTAGAGCTGCGGCTGGCGATAAAAGATGACGTCAAACTTGTTGGGCAGCCACATGGCCAGGAAATTTTTCGTCTCGCGAACGGTGGCGTACATCGGGAAATAGGCGTCCGCCATAAAGTTATCAATATCCACCCAGCGGTCGAAGGTGTATCCGTAGCGCTGGCCGTCCATCTCGGGTTTAGAGGGCGCGATAAGGGTCGCGGGCGGCGAGGGCGACGTGGTCAGGAACGCGAGCTCCTGCCGGAACAGCACATCGGGCTCGCTGTAGAAGTTGCCGGTGAGGGCGTTGGGCAGCCAGCGGGCACGGAAAACCTTGTCGTAAATGCCCATCTTGGGATGATTCAGCTCATATCCCTCTTCCGTGGGATCATAGAACCGAACCGGCACCCACGTGCCGTCAACCAGCTCATCCCAGCCGTCAAAGACGTAGTCCAGCCGCTGCGGGTCAGTCGCCGGCGGGGCAATGTAGTCATAGATCTGCACCTGCGTGGCCTGAACAAGGGAATCCTCATGGCCCAGGAATTTCGCCTCATAGGTGCGGAACTGCAGGCCGTTGAGCGCGGCGCGGAGATTGGCGCGCAGCTGCGCCAGCACCGGCTGCAGCCGGATGTCAAGGGGATCGCCAAGCAGCAGGCCCTGGTCGTTGATATGGGCGCTGGTGCGGTCATATTCGATATCCTGAATGGCTTTGTCGAGCCGCTCGAAGTCCTCGGGCCACCAGTAGCGCCAGTTGTCCTCGCCGGCATCCATGTATTCGTTCGGAACGTCGTGGAGCAAATAGATGTCAACCCCGCCGTAATCCGCGGATTTCATGGCGATTTTGGCGTTTTCGCGCACATAGCCCTTGCCATGGGTTTCGTTATACAGCTCGCTGAAGGACTTGCCGAAGCTGTTGTTGGGGGGATTGGAAACCAGCTCGGGCTGCACGCTGTCCAGCAGACGGGCCGTGGCCTCGTTGATCTGCCACTGGGTAACGTCCTTCTTGTTGAGCACGGCGTTGGCGTAGGCGTAGGCCGACTCGAACTGAGACCAGGGAATGTAGTACTCATAAGGCGTGCCCGGCAGATTCAGCGTGCCGATTTCGTCGTCGGTGGAGTCCTGGTCGAGGTCGAGGTACCAGTTCTCCTGCAGGTTCATCGCCTTAAGGGTGTTGACCGCGTGCCTCAAAAAGCCCTTGTCGTTGAACACGACCCGCAGGTTCATCTTCTCGCGCCAGAGGTTGGTGTGGTAGGCGTTAGCGCCGCAGCCACCAGCATACCACGAACCGTATTCATGGTATTTTTCCACCGGGTACTGGATATAGGACCCATTGGGCTGATAGGCCGACGAATTGATCGTGAGGGGGGTTCTCGTGTTTAAAACTTCCATGCCGCTGTCCGCATGATAGAATTTCCCGTCCGGACGATTGGGGTTCGTCGTATTGGTTTCGGCGCCCACCGCAAGCGTCGCGCTGTTGCTGCCGCCACCGGTGGCCCTGGTGCCCAGCGTAATCACATTGCCCCGGCCCGTTAAGGGACGGGTATTGCCGTCCTGGGTCGTGGTCGTGCCCGGGCCCGCCGCGTCCACAAAATAGGCGTGGCGGAAGGCCAGGTCGCCGGCCGCGGAGGGCGTGGACTGGTCGTAGTAATAGACGCCGGTGGGGGTGTTGTTGGCGTAGCGGTTGGTTTCCCAGGTGTCGTTATTCCAGGCGTCCTCGCCGCCGCCCGCGCCGTAGTTCCAGCCCTTAAATTCTTTCCTGTTGGTGTCAATGCGGATCGTGTAGCCCGACGCGGCGGGCGGCGCGCCATCGAAGGGCGCGTAGTAGCTGTTGTTGTAGTGGCCGCCCCAGCGCGCGACCAGCGAGTGGTAGTTCACCGTGCTCAGCTGCTCCTCGCTGGACTGCATGCCGATGGACAGGCTCCTTTTGTTGGGACCTTCAGTCTTGATGTGGTAGCCGTAGCCGCCATGATCAAGGTTGCCGTTAGGGAAGGTGGGGATCGCGCCATAGCCGGGGGGATTGGGCGCGTAAGTATAGCTCCCCTCCCAGCCGGCCTCCCATTGGCCGAAGGTGCCGGTGATCCAGGACGACATATCCATCCACCACCAGTCGCCATCTCCGGCCTGCCTGTAGATGGAGCTCACCTGGAACACCTCGCCCCGGCGCACATCCACGAGGGCATAGTCGCTGGTCGTCCAGGTGCGGCGCACGCCGCCGCTGTCCTGCGTCGTGTAGGTGATCGTGAACTTCGCGACGTCGCCAATGGCGGCCTGGCCGCCTTCGATGGTCCACCAAAACTCGCCGCCCGAAATCTTCGGGTTTCCGTTGATCAGCATCGACAAGAGGTTTTCATCGCTGCTGGCGTTGGAAACCTTGATGGTCGGCGTACCAACGAGAATTTGGGGTTCGGAGGGATCGAGGCGGAAATAGATGGCATCAATCTGCTGGGGCACCATGTCCCCTGGCTTGAACTTGTTGATGTCCGTTGCCATCACACGCTCAGGCACCTGGAAGATCACCTTGGGTTCGCTGGGAACCGTGCGATTCACATAGGGCGGCGGCGGGCTCCAGGACAACGCGGACGCGCTGGTCGCCAGCCCCACGGTGAGCACCGAGAACGCCATGAGAACCGCAAGAAACATACTGATCGTTCTTCTTGCTCGCATTCAAATCAACCTCCATTTTGCTCATTTTTGTCAACCAATACCTGCTTTGCCGACAGTATTTCCTCCCCGGGCATAAGAACACAATCATACTAGTCTGCATAATAAAGATACACTATTTAAAAGCAAATGTCAATAATGAAGTTATACTTCGTTTAATCTGCCAGAATTTTGATATCAATTTTGGCAGTTTTGACGAAGAAAAAAGCCCTCCCGGCATTTGGGAGGGCCGCTCATTTTCCCATTGGAGAATCAGCGCCGGAAAATCTGAATGGCGTTGTGGATATTTTCGATAGCAACCTCGTCGTGGGCGCCGGCGTATTCGCCGTCCACCGTCCAGGGAACCATGTCGTCAAAGGAGAATTCCGCCTGCCTCGTGTGCAGCAGCTTGATGCGGGGATGGTTGAGCTTGCGCCTGGCGATGGCGTTGGTGAGCACCTGCCGCCATTCCGCCGCCGAGCCCGGGTACTCCACCAGCAGCAGCTCGAACAGCCCGTCGTTGAGGTTCACGTCCCGGGGATTGAGCTTGATCAGCCCGGCGATGGAGGTTGAGTTGGTGACGGAAACGAAGGCGTACTCCCCTTCCGCTTCAAAGCCCTCCACCGTTTTCACGCGGGTGTGGATGGGGTGGACGGCCTTGATGGCGCCGGGCGCCTCCGCAAAGTAGGCCAGGCGGCCCAGCTTGTTTTTCAGCGACTGGGGGGTGGCGTAGGCGATTTCGGTGAACGCGCCGAAGGAGGCGGTGTAGGTGAAATACAGCCCGCCGTTGAACGCGCCCAGGTCAAGCCACAGCGGCTGCCCGTTGAGGATGGTGTCGATGGCTTCGATATTGTCGATGGGAATATGCAGGGTCCGGGCCAGGTCGTTGGTGGAGCCCGCGGGTATGTAGCCCACCATGGGCCGTTTTTCCAGCATCATCACGCCGTTGACGGTTTCGTTCAGGGTGCCGTCCCCGCCCCGGCATACAACGATGTCGAAGTCCTCGCCGCGTTTCCGGACGATCTCGGTGGCGTCGCCGGGCCCCCGGGTGGTGTATACGGTGGTCTCCAGCCCGCTGGTGGTGAACAGCGTGCTGATGTTGTAAAGGTGCGGCTTGGCCGTGCGCTTGCCCGAAACCGGGTTAAGCACCACCAGGGCGCGTTTTCCATCAAAACAATTGAGCATAGGCGATCCTCCGATTCAAGTTGCAATTCAACATTTATAATTAAATTTTTTTGGGAAATCCTAGTTTAAAACAAGGAGGTTATTATCATGCCAAAAAAGATGCCGGGGAAAAAGAAAAAGAACGCGAAAATTGTGCCGGAGCATCTGCATTCGCCGATTTTGCAGCCCGACAAGCGGGAAGCGAAGAGCAACATTGCCTGTCCCGACGACGAAAATGTGGAACGGGCAAAAAAATGGGTGGACAGAAATGAACTGTAGGGGTTCAAAAATTTGAACCCATGCGCTCCACATGCGCCCCACAGGGGTTCAAATTTTTGAACCCCTACCGGCCCGCGCAAATTCACCGAAACAAATTCTCCACCCCGCCGCGCCTGCGGTTTTCCGGCGAAGGGGCGAAGCTGCAATTCACCAGGATGATGTCGTCGCCGATGACCTCAATATCCTCCCAGCGGATACAGTGCTCCTCCCGGGAAAACACGCCCATCACCCGGGGGCGGCCCAGCACCACGAGGGCCGTCACCGCGCCGGTGCAGGTATCCACCTTTACATCGACGACATTCCCCAGCCGCGCGCCGTTTTTCTTGTTGATCACGTCTTTCGCGTGCAGGTCCGTTATACAGCAGTGCATCGCGCCACCTCCATAGAATAAGTCGGAATGAACGGTCTATTCTATGCGAGGGGAGCGTCTGTTTATGCCGGGCAAATCAGTTTTCGTCAGGGGCCCCCACAGCGCTGATCCGGAACACCTTCACCCCGTGGGGAGGTACGTTTACGTTGAACTCATCCTCAATCACGCCCTCGCATTTTGTCCAAAGGTCAACAACCCTGTAGGAGGAAGCGAAGGGCAGCTCCACATACTCCTGCGCGGCGGCGGTGTTCATGCGCAGCGTGAAATGGCGGGTCTCGGAGGCCTTGTTGAAGAAGCACACGGCCACGTCGCCGCCCGCGAGGGGCTTGAGCAGGGTGTCCTGCAAGCCGGTGCTGGCGATGCGGCGGCACTGCAGGCCCAGGGGATCCTGGTCGATGGCGATCAGATCGGCGTTGGTGACGATCTGGTAAGCAGTGTTGGCGGTGTCCGGCGTGCCGTCGGCCTTGAGGAATTTGCGCAGGTCGTTGCCCAGAATGAGGGGCGCGGCCATCATGCACCACAGGGAAAAGTGGGCTTTGTTCTCCTCAAAGTTCAGCCCGCCGTTGCCGACCTCCAGCATGTCGGGGTCGTTCCAGCCGCCGGGGCCCGCGTGCCCGTGCAGCCGCACATTGATCTCGTAAATAGCCAGGATGGATAACCAAAAGGGCTTGATATCAATTGTCGTCCGCCAGAGATTTCCGGCTGGCCGGCCCCATTTCCAGGGCATACGCATGCCCCACTCGCAGATGGAAAAGGTGATCTTCTTCTCGGGCACGCCGGCGGCGCCGGCGTACTCGGCCGTGGCCTTCTTGAGCTCCCTGCCCATCGTCGCGTACTGGTAGGCGGCGGAGTCGATGCGGGAGGCGATGGGGTTAAAAATGCGGATCTCGTTTTCGCCCGCGCGCAGGCGCACCAGCAGCTGGTGGCGGCCCTCTTTTGTCATGGCCCAGGTGGGCGCGACGACAGTGTCCGCCGCGAATTCGCCGTTGACCTCAATCACGGCGAATTTTCGCGAATGGCTCTTTTTGCGGATGCACAGCGTCAGGGCGTACAGGCCATCCTCCTCCGCCATAACGCCGGGAAAGACCACCGCGCCGCCGCCGAAGGAAAGGCCCGAGACATACCGGCCCGTTTCGAGCTTTTCGTCCTCCACGATCACCGCGCCGTCCTCCAGAACCGCGTCCTCCACGGAATAATACCGCTCCTCGCCGCTGCCCAGGGCGCTCACGGCGATTTTTTCGATACAGGGCGCGCGCATGGGAATGACCTCGTTGTGGCAGAAATCATATTTGAGGTATTCCACGCCCCGTTCCGCGAAGGTGCGGGCGTCCAGGGCCTCCTTGCCGAGGCTGGCGGGGAGCTCCTCGCAGGTGTAGGTGCCGTTGGAGGAATAGATGCCCAGCTTGATCCCCCTGGCGTTCACCTGCCGCACCAGGGCGGGGATGCCGCTGGGGAAGGTCACAAGGTCCGCCTGGAGCCTGCCGTTGGGGTCGCGCTGCGCGGACTGCCAGCAGTCGTCGATGTTCAGGTACTGGTACCCCGCCGCCGCCAAACCGGATTTCTCCATGGCCTCGGCGATTTCCAGAACAAGCTTTTCGCTGATACGGTTGCGGAAGGTGTTCCAGCTGCTCCACCCCATGGGAGGGGTCAGCGCCGTGCCGTTGTTGTAGGGCTCGCCCATGGGCAGGTTCAGCTTCGCCAGCTGCGTCACCTGCCTGCCGGTGATGGGCAGCTCCTCGATTTTCCGTTCCTTCGCCGCCTTGCCCAGGTATTTGCCCAGCGCGTAAGCGCCCGTGGCCGCGCCCAGCCCGCCGATGATGGTTTTGATGATCGCCAACGCAATCCCTCCCTGTGTTCTTATTCTAATGCTTGCTTCTTAATGCTTTCTAATGCTATTATATCGCAAACCGGCAAAAAAAGAAAGTGGGTAAATATAAATAATGTGTGAACAATGGCCGCTCAGCCGCCGCGCTGGAACAGCCCCCGCTTGAGCACGATTCCCAGCGCCAGCCCGGCCAGCAGCAGGCTGAGCGTCAGCGACAGCAGCAGCGTAAGCCAGCGGGCGGGGCGCAGATGGATGGGCGCCAGGCCGACGCCCTCGTAGGGATAATCCAGAAACGCCAGGCCTTCCGCGGACGAGGGCAGCGCGGTGAAGCTGAAGGAGCGCCGCTCCTGCGAGGGCACCGCGCCCTCCCGCACAAACTCCGCCGTCAGGGTGAAGCTCCCCTCCGTCTGGGGCAAAATGACGCTGTAGCGCAGGCGGGCGGTCTCGCCGGGGCGCAGCAGAATCGGCTTGAAGAACCGGATGGAAAGATCCAGGCCCCGCGCGCGCACGGCGTTGAGGCTGATATCGTGGGAGGACATGTTCTTGAGCAAAAGCACCTCGTCCTCCGCCCGGAGATAGCCGCTGACGCTGCCGGAAAACCGGGCCTCCAAAGCGTTGGAGGGGTTGCAGGAATCCCGGAACTGTGGGTAGCGCGGGTCGGAGTAAATGTCCTCGATCTCGTCGGTAAAGAGAAATTTGCAGTAGAGCTCCCGGGCATAGTCGTCCCAGGAGGCCTGACCGTGGTACTGCTCCCGGAAAAACCAGGTGTGCTCCGGCAGATAAGCGCTGGAGGCGTCGATCCCCCGGTCGGGGGAGATATGCCGGTGCGCGGAATCGGCGCAGACGGTTTGCAGGGGCTGATAATCCGCGGGAAAAGCCTTTCCCGGCGGGCAGGCCGCGGCGCCGGTGGTCGAGGCCAGATCGATGATATAGTCGGAGTTCACCGGGTTCCCGCTGGCCAGGGCGTGCCCCGTGCCGCAGATCAAGGCCAGGCGCAGCCCCTGCCGCTGCATGCGCCGCAGGGTTTCGGATATGTTGGACATGACCTCGCTGTGCATCTTGTCGGCGCGCCAAAGAATCTCAGCGTTGCGCTCCGGGTCAAGGTGCTCCCGGGAAAGCTGCGCATAGAAGCCCGGCGGAATCAAATCCCAATAACTGCCGAAGCGCCGCACAGTGGGCCAGAAATACCGCCGGAGCAGCCGCAGGGCGATGTCGCTGACAGCGGGCAGGTCGAGGCTTTCCAGCCGGCTGGGCGTTTCGCGGTTCATCACGTTGGTAAGCAGCTCCAGCAGGCTCACCGGGTCAAAGATGAAATCCTCGTTGAGCAGCAGGTCGTAGGCCAGCTCCGAGCCCCGCAGGGCCGGGGAATGGAGCACGGCGCGGCCGACGTCGCCTTTATCGCCGTAATATGTAAAGTAGGTGACCGCCAGCTGCCCGCCGTAGCTCACGCCGAAGAGGCTGACTTTTTCATGGCCGGAGTGCGCCTTCACCTGCTGGATGTATTCGTCCAGCCAGGCGGCGGTTTCGATATGGCTCTTCCGCCAGTCGCTGTTGAAGATATACACGTGATCCGCGCCGATGTAGTCCAGAAAGCTCCGGGTGATGGCCCGCTGGGTATTCAGCCGCTCCTCGCCCCGTTCGGCCATCCGGTCCCAGCGGGAATCCTCCGCTGTGAGGGGGTAGGGCTTCAAATCGTACTTCGAGCTGCCGTCCTCGTTCATCTCCAGCTTTTCCAGGAGCTTGTCGTAGGCCTCCCCCGCCCGCTCGATCATCTCCTCCGCGTTGCCGTCGGCGTCGGCCAGAAGCTTGGGCAGCGCCTCCAGAGCGTATTCCAGCAGGGTTTTGGTGTTGCCGCCATTGATGGGTATGCTCCAGACATGCTCCCGCGCGGGCCCGCCGGGGTCCAGGAACAGCTGCCCCCCGCTGTAACCGTGCAGCAGGATCACGGGCGTTTTTCCGCAGCCGCAATGCTTATCCGCGGCCAGAGCGGGCACGGCCTGCGCGGCGAGCAGGCACAGCGCGGACAGCAGGGACAGGACACGGCGGAACGGATGCTTTGCCAAAGGCATAGCGCAGCCCCCTTTTCTATTCTTTTCGAAAGACCTCTTGCAAAATTGATATTGATTGCCAGCGGGTAGGGGCGCACTGTGTGCGCCCGCTGGCAAAAAGCCACCTATTTCGCAAAAGTCTAAATTTTCTCTTCAAAATTTCTTTTAAATCTAAATTTCTCTTTAAATCTAAAATTTCTTTTCAAACGTATTATAAGCTATATTTGTTAACAAATCAAGTGCCAATCTATTCGTTCTTATCTTTCATCTTCCATCATGAACACATAATCCGCCGTGAGCTCGGCCTGCCCGCGATATTCCCGCGCGGCGGATTCGAAGAGCACGTATACGCGGCCGTCATAAGCCGCGATTCCCTCGCTCATGGGCGGCATGGCAAGGCGGCGCAGCGCGTTCCGGGGATCCAGCACCCAGAGAGGGCGGCTGCCGCCTGCCAGCTCCACCTCATACGCGGGCGGCTGGCGCAGCAGCTCCTTCAACGGGGGATAAACCCATAGGCCCGAGGCGGGCAATACGCCGCCCGAGCTGCTCAGCAGCAGCTCCCCGCCGCCGCCCACGGTCAGGCCCTGCACGCGGTCCTGCAGGGAAAGCACGGCGACAGGCGCCGGGGCGTCCCCCGTACGCCGCAGGGCCGCAACCCCCATGGGCGCCTCCTCGCTCAGGGGAAAGCCGGCGCACCAGGCGGAATTCCCCGAAGCCGGATCCACCCGCGCGGGATCCATTTGGCCGGCCATATGCGCCGCGTAGTATTCCCCCACCCAGAGCGTGTCGTCGGCGCAAAAAGCTACGCTGGCCCTGTTTCCCACACGGAAATCATCCCGGAAAAGAACAAAATCGCCATCCGCCGCCCGCCGCAGGTCCTCCGTCTCCAGGCGATAGGCGCGGCCATCCGAGGTCACCCAGATATGCCTGCCCCAGGCGGCGAGGCCCCCCGCGTGCCCGGTATATGGCCCGCCGCCGGCATGCAGCAGGTACAGGGATTTGACATGCGTCCCGCTTCGGGCGTCCACAATGGCCAAAAGGCTCGGGATGCCCCGGCTGGGGTGATAATAGCTCAGCGCGAAGCAATCCAG
This sequence comes from Oscillospiraceae bacterium, assembly GCA_009777055.1. Lineage (GTDB taxonomy): Bacteria > Bacillota > Clostridia > Oscillospirales > Acutalibacteraceae > WRMQ01. Next base: position 11,916 of record WRMQ01000032.1, on the reverse strand, counting down.
GGCCTCAAGATAGACCAGCCCCTGAGGAACATAGCCCTGCGCCAGCGCCGGCACCGGGAACGCCGGGCGCGCGGCATCCCGGAAGGCCGCGTATTTGCCGCGCAGCAGCAGCGGCATAAGCCCCGGCGGCTCGGCCTCCCGGTCCAGCCCGCGATAGGATGCCGCCCCGGCCTCCCGCATCGTTCTTGTAACGGAGGACCACGCCAAACCCCGCAAGCCGAAGAAAAAAACGCTCATGCTCAGCGCCAGCAGGATGGAGATAAAAATACGGCCTTGATTAATTCTCAATTCTCAATTCTCAATTCTCAATTTTGGGCTTGTCTCAATTTTGGCTGAAAATAAAAACAACCGGCGAATATATTCCGGTTGTATTGTTTCTTCATATGGCCAATAACATAAGCGGTAAATAATACAAGCCGCGATTAAATTATAAATTCTTCAGCCTTTTTATCTCCTCCGCCGTGAGCTCCCGCGTCTGCCCCGGGGGGAGCATGCCCAGCCGCAGCGGGCCGATGGCCACACGCTTCAGCCGCGCCACCTCCAGGCCCAGGGCTCCGCACATGCGGCGGATCTGCCGGTTGCGGCCCTCCCGCAAGGTGAATTCCAGCACCGTGCGCTCCGGCTCATCAGCCAGGAGCCGCAGCTCAAGGGGCAGTGTGGGCTGTCCGTCGAGCTCCACGCCCCCGCGCAGGGCCTCCTGCTGCCGGTCGCTCACCTGCCCGCGGATCGTCACGCGGTACACCTTTTTCACGTGCCTGGAGGGATGCGTCAGGGCGTTGGCGAAATCGCCGTCGTTGGTCATAAGCAGCAGCCCTTCGGAATCTTTATCCAGCCGCCCCACGGGGAACAGCCGCTCCGGGTAGCTCGCCACCAGCTCCGCCACGCCGCGGCGGGCATGCCTGTCCTCCATGGTGGTTACATAACCCCGGGGCTTGTGGAGCATCAGGTAGAGCTTGCGTTCTCTATGCGGCTCAAGCCTCTGGCCGTCCACCGCGACGATCGCCGTTTTGGGGTCCACGGATTGCCCCAGCTTCGCGGGCCGGCCATGGACTGTCACACGCCCGGCGAGGATCATCTCCTCGGCCTTGCGGCGGGATGCCACACCCCGCTCCGCGAGATATTTTTGAAGACGAATTTCGTTTGGCATAGAATTTTTCCTTTTTTTTATAGACTTTGGCACAGTTCAAAACCCCAGCCGCCTCTTGAGCCCCGCCCAGAAGCCCTCCCGTTTTGGCTTTGCTTCAACCGTGCGCCGCTCCACCGTGGCCGAAACCACCAGGGGGACCTCGGCCAGCAAAACATCGCCGGCGTAATACCGCGCGGCGCCCAGCACCCTGCCTTTGGGCAGCGGGGCGTATTCGAAGGGCCGCAGCAGAATCTCGCGGCGCAGCTCACCGGGGGATTCGGTGACATAGGCCTGGGGCTGCCAGGCCAAACGAAGGGAGGCCGCCGGAGCGCTCCCCCCCGCCACGGGGACTTGAAAGGCGCTCCCCAGCTCATCCAGAAAAACAGCGCGGTATTTCGCGAAGCCGTAGTTATAGAGCTTCTTGTGGTCGTTCCAGTCGTCGGAGGCGCGCAGGGTGACGGCGATGAGGGTCAGGCCCTCGCGCCGCACCGCCGAGACGAGGCAGCGACCGCTTTTTTTTGTGAAGCCCGTCTTGATGCCCACGGTCCCTTCCAGCATGTAAAGCAGGCGGTTGTGGTTGCGCAGGCTGCGGGGATAGGGCGGATTTCCAAAGGATACCCGGATACTGCTCTGGCCGCAGATTTCGCGGAAGAGCTGATTTTGCAGCGCCGCGCGGCCCAGCAGGGCCATGTCATGGGCGGTGGAGACATGCCCTTCGGCGTCGAGGCCGGAGGGCGTGACAAAATGGGTGCCGCGCATCCCCAAAGCGGCCGCGCGGGCGTTCATGCGCGCGGCGAAGGCCGGAATCGAGCCGTCCAGGTGAATGGCCGCGGTGTTGGCGGCGTCGTTGCCGCTGCACAGGAGCATCCCGCAGGCAAGGGCATAACGGGACACCAGGTCACCGGGCCGCAGGCCCATGGAGCTGCCCTCCACCGTAACCATTTCACTTGTCGCGGTGAAGGCGCGTTCCGGTTCCCCCGCCTCCAGCAGCAGCAGCGCGGTCATAATCTTCGTGGTGCTTGCCACGGGAACCCGCTCCGCGCTGTTTTTTTCATAGAGCACCTGCCCGCTGGCGGCGTCCATCAGAATCGCGCAGCTGGCCGAAAGCTCCGGCTCCGGCGGACCGGCCCCCACGGGCGACCGCGCCGCGGCGCCAACCCCAAGGCAAAGCACGGCAAGCAAGAATACCACGGAAATCTTTTTGCTTGTTTTATACACTCTTGTCAATTTGTCCACCCGCTTTCGCATTATCTTATGCGCGCGGGCGGACAAATTATTCCGCCTGGGGCAAGAGCCCTTGTCAGGCCAATTTCGCCTCCGCCTCGGCAATGGCGGCCTCAATCGGATCCTCCTCGCCGTTCTTCTTGGCGGTGAGCTTCTCAATGGCCTCCGTGAGCTTCGTGACGATATCCGGCACCATGCCGATGACGCGCTCCACGGAGGATTCGGAGGTGGAAACGTATTTCACCGAAACGTCGCCGTCCTTCACCACGAGAAAAGCCACGGGGGTGATCGTCACGCCCGCGCCCCCGCCCCCGCCGAAGAGCTCCTGGTTGTTCTTCGAGGGAAAATCGGAGCCGCCGGAGGCAAAGCCGTAGCCAACCTTGGATACGGGAATCACCATAACGCCGTCCAGCTGTATCGGCTCCCCGATGATGGTGCTCACATCGACGAGCTCCCGCAGTTTTTCAATAGACGTGCCCAGAATGCCCGATGCTGATTTCTCTTTCATGACGCTGTCTCCTTCAGGTTTATGTTAATATTTTGCTTGTCTTGCTTTTGTTCCCGGCCTTGCCTTGCGCCCTTCAAAAAGCGCAGCAATACCCGGACGATGAGCCGCGCCGCCAGCGCCAGCACGGCGGCGACGAGCCGCAGCGGCGAAATAGCGATGACCGCGCCGCACTGCAGCTGCTTTTTGTCCCAGCCGGTAAAGTCGGGGTGAATGTCGATTCTGTGATGGCCCTTCCCCCCTCTCCGCACTCTCAGATGGCTGTTGAACCAGCCCAGCACAGGGAAGACCGCGGCGCAGGCTTTGCCATATTTTTCGGCGAGCTCCTGAGGGTCCCCGCCGGTGACGACGATCTGCAAATCAAATTTGCGTATCAGAATTGAGCGCTGCACGCCCCTGCCGAATTTGCGCAGGGCGTCCATGAGCCGCCGCAGCAGCTCCATAAAGCCCGCAAGGCCCTCATTCTGATAAAAGCGCGCGAAAGCGCCGGGTTCTTTGGGGCCCTCCGGCTCCTCCCCGGGCTTTTTTTCTTTTTTGGGCTTTTCTTTTTTCTTTTTCTTTGGTTTTTTTTCGGGCCCGGGAACCCGGAGCAGCGTGATAAAAAGCCACTTCGCCTTCATCGTAAATTTGTCCGCGTAATACGCGTCAATCACGATGGGAGCGCTCAAAACCAACAGAAAAAGCGCGATAACCCCCAGAAATATCAGCCAGCCGATGGCAGCTCACCTCTTTCCTCCTCTTTGCCCGGCAGCGGGGGCAATTCTTCGAGAGATTCCATGCAGAAGCACTTGAGGAATTCCTCCGTGGTGCCGTAAATCAGCGGGCGTCCGGGAAGATCCAGACGGCCGCGCTCCTCCAGCAGGCGCTTCTGGCACAGAAGGTTGATCACGTGGTTGCAGTCCACGCCGCGCACCTGCTCCACATAAGCCTTCGTCACCGGCTGGTGGTAGGCCACCACGGCCAGCACCTCAAAGGCCGCGGGGGACAGGGGCGCGTTGCGCTTGATCTCCAGCGCGGCGCGCACGCATTCGGCATAGGCCGGGCGGGTGCAAAGCTGCAGCTTGTCCTCCATTTGCACAAGGCACAGGCCGCTTTCGCGGGCATCCATACGCGCCGCCAGCTCCCGCGCGAGCTCCCTTGCCTGCTCCAGGTCCGTCTCCAGGGCCTCGGCCAGCCTGTCCAGCTCCAGGGGCTCCCCCGCCGCGAACAGAATCGCCTCCGCCGCGGCCAGCAGCTCATTCGTCTTCAATGTCGCGCCACTCCTCTTCCTTCGTTTGCAGCTCCAGCACGGCGGCCCCTCCCGCGCCGATGACCTTGACGCGGTTGGCCTTGGCCAGCATCAGCACGGCCAGAAAGGTCGCCACCAGCTCCGAGCGGGACCGGGATTCCTCCAACAGCTTCATCAGTGTGGAGCGCTTGCGCAGCCGCAGCTTCTCGAACAGATACGAATACCGCGACACGACGGACACGATGGTGTGGGCGATGATGCCGGAAAAGGCCTCCACCGGCGGCGGGAGCTTTCGTTTTCCCTTGCCGACGGCCGCCAGGCAGGCGTGGAAAAGCTCCTCGGCCCGATGGGTATGGGTGTAGGTGTAATCCGGGGCAAAGGGCAGGGGCGCCCGGGCAAGGTAGCCGAAGCCCTTCGCCCGCTCAGCCAGAGCCCCTGCCAGCAGCTGGCAGTCGCGGTATTCCAGCAGCTCGGCCCGAAGCTCCTCGGCAAGCTCTTCTGAGGGCTCCGCCGGAAGCAGCGACGCGGTTTTGATATATACCAGCCGCGCGGCCATTTCCAGAAACTCGGCGGTGACTTCCAGCCGCGCCTCCCGCATTTGCCTGATGTATTCCAGGTATTGCTCAATCAGCGAAAAGATGGGGACGTCGTGGATACTGACCTTACGCTGGCTGACAAAATGCAGCAGCAGGTCCATCGGGCCCTCGAAATGCTCGAGCTTGTATTGCAGTGCCTCCATGCCGCCCCCCCTATCCGCCGATCAAACGGAACGGCAGCGATATAACGAAATCAATGCCCCTGGTCGTCCAGAGCGACAGGGCCATAATCACCGGGCTGAGCACGCCAAAAATCATCAGCGCGATCAGGCCGTAACGGATATACCGTTCGTACTCCGCGATGAAATAGGATATTTTCGTGGGCAGAATCAAGTCCAGCACGCGGGAGCCGTCCAGCGGAGGGATGGGAAGCATATTGAAAATGGCCAGGCTCACGTTGTAATACGCGATACTCCAGAGAAAAAGGCCGGCAAACTCAGCGAATTCGTTTTGCGACACCCGCGCCGCCAGCTCCGCGATATGGCTCAGCAGCATAAAGCCCATGGAAAGCAATATATTCGAGACCGGGCCGGCCAGCGCCACCAGGGCCATGCCCTTCTTGTAGCTCTTGAACCTGCGGGGATTCACCGGCACGGGCTTGGCGTAGCCAAAGCCCACGGCAAGCAGCATCAGCGACCCTATGGGGTCGAGATGCCTGAGCGGGTTGAGCGTTAAGCGGCCGTGGTTGGCGGCGGTGTCGTCCCCCATTTTTTTCGCCATCCAGGCGTGCGCGAGCTCGTGCACGGGCAGGCAGATGAACATAATAAAAACAAGAACCGCCACCTGGACCATCACCTGGGCCATATCGATTTCGTCAAATCCGCCCCGCAGCAATTGAAACAGCATATATTTACCTCGCTTCCCTACATATAATACATAAGATGGTGATATTTGTCAAGTGGCGGCGATCACCACGCGGGGAATTTTATTTTGGTCCTCCCGGATTTCAACGCGCTTTGACCGGGCGGAAAAGAGCGCCGCGACATCGTCTGCCTGGCCATCCCCGCACTCCGCCGCCAGCATTCCGCCGGGGGGAAGCAGCGGCAGCCAGCGCTCCGCCAGCGCGCGGTAAAAGCGCAGGCCGTCCGTGCCGCCGTCCAGGGCCATTTGGGGCTCATGCTTTACCTCAGCCGACAGCGCGTCAAGCTCAGCCGACCTCACATAAGGCGGGTTTGACAAAATAATTTGAGCGTTAAGCATTGAGCATTGAGCGTTAAAAATTGTGAATTGTGAATTGTGAATTGAAAATTGAGAATTGTGAATTGAAAATCGAGAATTGAGAATTGAGAATTGAGAATTAAAAATATCCGCCTGAATGATCCGCGCGTTTGGAACATGCGCGGCGTTTTTTCTGAGATAGGGCATCGCCTCATCGGACAGCTCAACCAAATACACCCGCGCCCGGGGAAATAATTTGGCTACGGATAAGCCGACACAGCCGCTTCCGGCACACAGGTCGATTACAGAAAATGACGAATTGACGACATACTCCCGCGCAATATCTATGAGCAGCTCCGTTTCCGGGCGGGGGATCAAAACGCCGGGGCCCACGGAATAGCTGTGCCCATAAAATTCCCATTCACCCAGGATATATTGCAGCGGCTCGCCGCTTGCCCGGCGCCGGACAAGCTCATCGTAAGATGTGGTGTCAATGACCCGGTCCGCGTACAGCCGCAGCTGTGTCTTGTTCAAGCCGAAGGCCTTTTCCGCTAAGCACAGCGCGTCGAATCGGGCGTCTTCACTGCGTAATTGCTTCTGCGCCTTCGCTATCGCCTGCCGGATCGTCGTCATGGCTCTCCTCTTCACTTTCCTCCGCCGCCGCGTTTTTGGATGGAATACGCGCCTGATAGGGCATGCCCAGGGCGGCCTTCAGGGCCTCAATGCCTACCTCAATGATCTCGTCGTCGGGCTCCTTGGTGGTGATGCGCTGCATGAGCAGGCCCGGCGTGGATACCGCGCGCACAAAAGGGTTTTTCAGGTGCCGCCCGGCGAAGCGGATGAACTCGTAGCCGAAGGCCATGATGAGGGGGAACTGCAGCACCTTGATGGTGATCTGCACCCAGTTGATGGTGGCCAGGCCAGGCCAGATGGCGTTGACGGCGCTGGTGAGCACGATGCTCAGCAGAATCATCACGAAAAGGAAGCTGGTGCCGCAGCGGGGATGCAGGCGGCTCTGGGCCTTTACGTTTTCGACGGTCAGGGGCAAGCCGTTCTCATAGCAGAAAATAGATTTATGCTCCGCGCCGTGATACTGGAACACGCGCCTGATGTCTTTGATCAGCGACATGAAAAACATGTAGCCCACAAAAAGCGCCACGCGCATCAGGCCGGAGATGAGCGCGTAAAAGCGAGCGAGGCTTTCCGGCACCAGCCAGCGGGTCAGCACGGTGGGGACCCAGATAAACAGGCCCAGGGCCAAGGCAACGCCCAGCACCGTGCCAAGAATGCCCACGATCATCATCATCTTGTCGCCCAGCTTCTCCATCAGCCAGCGGTCGAGCCTGGACATTTGCTCCGGGTCGTCGTCGAGGCCGTCCAGGGCCGTCTTTTCGGCGGACTCCATCATGCACTTGTAGCCGAAGACCATGGAATAGACGAAGCTCACCGGCCCGCGAATCAGCGGCCAGCCCAGGATTTTATGCTTTTCCGCCGGGGTTTTGGTTTTCTTGATCGTCGTCTCGATGGAGCCGTCCGGCAGGCGCAGCGACATGGCGGCGCCCTTGGGCCCGCGCATCATGATACCCTCCATCAGCGCCTCGCCGCCCACTGTGCCGATTTTTGCTTTTTCTTCTTTTTGTTCTTCTTTTTGTTCTTCTGTCATAATGCTCCTGTTTCTCATATCGCGTTCCTTTCTGGGGCTCATGGCTCAAATAAGTATGAGCATGAATTATGAATTTTTATAGAGAAGCGGAAAAATAATCTCCACTGTCATGCCCATGCCCGGCGCGCTTTCCAGCGACAAGGTGCAGCCGTGCTTTTTGAGGATCTCCGCCACCACGGCGAGCCCGATGCCGGAGCCCTTGGTGTTGGTGGAGGTTTTGTAGAATTTCTCAGTGATCCGGGGCAGATCGCGCTCCGAAACGCCGCAGCCCGTGTCCGCGATGGTCACGCACAGCTTCTTTGGAGGCTGCTGGGGCACCGGCTGGGCCGGCAGAGGGCTCGGCGGCGGGTCAAAGGTAATGGAAACCGTCACCTTTCCGCCCTGGGGGGTATATTTGAAGGCGTTGTCCAGCACGTTGACGAACACCTGGCGGATCCGCGCGGGGTCGCCCAGCATGGGCGCGGGGTCGTCGGAGGAGGTGCAGGCAAGCTCCACACCGGTGCGGGCCGCCCGTTCCCGGAAGATGAAAATCGCGTCGTCCAGCTCCGCCAGAATATCCATGCGCTCCTCCCGCATCACCATGCGGTTGCTCTGCAGGCGGGAGAAATCAAGCAGCTCCTCCACAAGGCTCGTCAGGCGGCTGGCCTCGTCCTTGATAATGCCCAGGCCCCGGCGGGTCAGCGCCGGGTCGTCCGCGCCGGAGCCCAGCAGGGTTTCGCCCCAGCCCTGAATCGCCGTAAGCGGCGTGCGCAGCTCGTGGGAAATCGTGGAGATAAAATCCAGCTTGGTCTGCTCGGCGAGCTGGATCTCCTCGGCCATGTGGTTGACGTCCTCGCTGAGCCGGGCAATCTCGTCCTTCCAGCGGTTGAGCTCAGCCCGGGCCTCGTAGTCCCCCCGGGCAATGCGCGAGGTCACCTCGCCGATATGCCCCAAGGGCTTGAGCAGCGAGCCGATGAAGAAGCGCCCGGGCAGGGTAATCATACCCAGCACGCCCACCCACAGCAGCAGGATGAAGCCCGCCACCTGCGCAAGCTGCAAATGGACCTCCCTGAGGGAAACCACACGGCGCAGCGCGCAGCTCTCCATGCCGGGCAGGCGAAGCCTGTAGGCGAAGGCCATCACCGGCTCGCCGTAACAGCGCCCGCGCCAAAAGGCCTGTCCGCTTTCGGAGGCCAGGGCCTCGAAAACATCCGGCATGGGCGTGTCCGCGGGAATCCCGAAGCCGCCGGAGGACGCCGCGACGCCCCCCTGCCCATCCACCAGCCAAAGCTCCATCCGGTCCCGGCCGGCGAAGCCGTTGACGTATGCCGCCGCCGCCGCGGGAAAATCGGCCCCCTCGCGGATACGGCCGCTCAGAAAAGCCGCCGCGTGTTCATTATCCTGAGAGGACAAAAGCAGGCGCAGGGCGTTGTAGCTGTTGGCGCCGAAGAACACCACGCCTCCCGCCGCGATCAGAAAGGTCACGGCGGCGATAACCATCACCACATGGGTAACCCAGCGCTGCAAAAGGCCGCGGGAGCGTCGTTTTTTCTCACGCTTCATCCGTGTCCACCCATTTGTACCCCAAGCCCCACACCGTCAGCAGATATTGCGGATTGGAGGGGTCCTCCTCGATTTTCATGCGCAGGCGGCGCACATTGACATCCACGATCTTCAGGTCGCTGCCGCCCTCCTCGCCCCAGATTTTATGGAGGATATCCCGGCGGTGGAGGGTGCGGCTGCTGTTTTGCATGAGGTATTCCAGCATCTGCAGCTCGATGTTCGTCAATTCCACGCGGGAATTGTGCCGGCGCAGGCTGCGGCCTCTGGTATCCAGGCGGAAGGGCCCGCTGGTCAGCACGCTGCGCTCCTCGGCGCGGGCGCTGTGCCCCACGCGCCTGGTTACGGATTCCACCCGCGCCATGAGCTCGGAGGGCGAAAAGGGCTTCGTGATGTAGTCGTCCGCGCCGCTGAGCAGGCCCTTGACCTTATCCATTTCCTGCGTGCGCGCGGTGAGGAAAATAATACCCGTGCGCCGGTTGCGCTCCCGGATGCGGCGGCACAGCTCCAGGCCGTCCATCTCGGGCATCATGATATCCAGCAGCGCCAGATCGATATCCTCCTCCTGGGAGAGATAGGCGTTCCAGGCCTCCAGGCCATCCCCCGCCTGAAGCACCTCAAAGCCGTTGTGCTCGAGGTTGATCACCACAAACTCCCGGATGCTCAGCTCGTCCTCGGCCACCAATATTTTTCGCTTCATCCCAGCAATGCCTCCTCCAGTTCAGACGATTGGGTCTCCTCGGACAAGCCCCGGATCCGGCTCAAAAACGTCAGGTCGAGCTCCTGCTCCTCGCCGTACTCGCTGCGCTCGTAGGTCAGGGCCAGCCGGCTGTCCGGCGCGGGGTCGTAGCTCAGGCGGAAGAGCTCCTCGCCGGTTTCCCGCTCCACAAAGCGCAGCAGCCGCTTGCCCCGCTCAAGCTCCTCTTCTATCCCGCCGCGCAGCGCCAGCTCCATGGGCAGCTGCACGTATTGCTCATCGTTAAAATATAATAACGCCGCTTCACTTATGACAAAGGCCTCGCCGTTCCAAACAGCCGCCTTCGTGACAAGGCCGTCGAACGCGCCGAAATGCACTCCCGCGCTCCCGTCGTCCAGGCGCACCGGCCTCATCCCGGCGGGGTCCGGTTCAAAATCAAGGGAAAGCTCCCCCAGCGGGACCGTGCCGGCGCCTGTGGGCTCCGCCCGGTATTTCACCGCCCCGAGGGCTCCGGCGCTGGCGTAGACGATTTCGTTCCAGCCGTCGCCGTCGATATCGGTGAGCAGAAGCGCGTCATAGGCCTGGACCCGCAGCTTGCCCAGCTGCGCGTCCCGCCCGGTATTCCTGTTGTCCGAATACAGCGAAAAGCTCTTTTCGCCGCCTCCGGCCTCCGTCCGCCAGCGCACTAGAATACCGCTGCCGGAAAAACCCTCCCCGCTCAAAAAATCCAGGGCCAGCACTTCGGTCCCCTCGCCGGGCAAAGCGCCCAGGAGCTTCCATTCCTCCCCGGCCCGCGCGTATACCGCCATTTGCACGACGGGGTCCTCCGCGCGGCTGTGGCGGTAAAATACAACAGCCTCCCGGGTATCCTCTCCGGCCTCGGCGCCGGCCTCACTTTGCAGGTCTATGAAGGTAACCGCGTCGGTATGCGTTCCCCCCAGGGGATTGACGAGGCTGATGCGGCTGCCATAGGTTTCCCACAGCAGCTGCTGCAGCTCGCCCTCGGCGCCCGGCAGGCAGGGCGGGCGTATGAGATTTTCCACCGGCTGCGGAAACGGGGCGGCGCAGCCGCCGGCGAACAGCAGAAGGCAAAGAAACAAAACAGGCTTTACGCAAAACAGGCTGCCGCGCTTACGCATCCTACTCCTCCGTTAAGACCACAGTGGTCTCATAAGCTCCAAATATCCAGCAGTCGTCCCGGGCGACGCGAACGGTTACGGGCTGCACGGAGCTGCCCGCCGGAGTCTCGGCGGTGATGGCCACCTCCCCCGAAAGGCTCTCCGGGCTCAGCTCCTTCACCACGGCCTCGGGGCCCACGACGCGGACTCTGGCCACGTTTCCGAAGGCCGCGGCGGCCGCCGGCGCGTCCTCCCCGGCCACAGCGCTGATGCCAGTACCGGGCAGGGTGAAGCTGACCTCCGCCATGCCGCTCATATCCACCTCCACGGCGAACTGCGTCACATTGCCAAAGTAATGGATGTCCGTCTGCTCGCCCACGGAAAAGGTGAAACGGTTCGCGCCCGGCGAAAGCTCCTGGAAGGAGACCGCGCCCACGCTGAACCTGTCCGCGGGGATACTGCTTTCCGGCAGCGCCGCCCTCACGCTGGCGGGGGTAATTTTATAGGGCAGCGGATGGTTGAGGTAGTTGACGTGCGCCTGCCGGAACTCCACCCCCGTCTGGAGATTCGCCTGCTTCCACACGGGAATGGTGGCGCTCACCGCCGTGCCATCCTCAATGGTGAGGTACATCCCCAGGATATCGCCGAACTCGTTCATGCACAGGATGGGAAGCTCCGGAAACTCGGTGGTCTCCGTCAAGGGCTCCGACACGTCGATCTGTGCGGCGATCTGGCTGATCCGGTTAAGCTCCGTCACGGCGCCGTAAACGCGCACCGTCTTGGGCAGCAGGCGCACCGTGTCGGCGTAATAGCCCTCCGGCACCTGTACCTCGCCCAGAAGCTGCGGCGTCAGCTCAAAGGTTCTTTCCTTGACCGTGTCGAAGTAAACGCGCTCCGTGCGCTTGGAGGTCGGAATGATCTCAAACTCTTTGCCGCTCCGCTTGCTTACGCGGATTTCCAGGTCGTAGTCCCCCGCGCCGTTGACGCTGCCCACCATAAGCTCCGCGCGGATATCCTCCTCCGTAACGGGCTCGTATTTCCTGCTTTCCACGGTGACGTCCA
>WRMQ01000031.1 GCA_009777055.1 Oscillospiraceae bacterium | reverse complement strand
ATTGGACCGACTTTGGTAAAGCTGCCGAAAAAGAGATTACAGAAGAAGAGTGGCATGCTGCGTCGGCCTGGCTCTTTGAACTTATTGAACATGCGCCAAAGCCGATAAGTTATCAAGAATAGTCTGCGTTTAAACTTCATGAAAAACATTAAGCCTTTTACGTTAAGGCACAACTAACGCGAACGTCTCCCCGACGAAAAAACCATCGGGGAGAGTTCGCGTTAGTTGTCGATGTAATGGTACTCCGAAAAAGATGCATTGTGAATCTGAGGTCTGCTACAAGCAGTGTTTACTTAACCCCTTTAACTAAAGTCATCATACCGTGCCCCATACCGTCACCGGGCTTTCTGCCAAATCCTAATTTTTCATATAATCCTTCATTGTTTTTTGTGGATATCAATTGAACACAAGCACCATATCCTTCAGGTGTTATTTCACTTATATATTCAAGGATTGCATTAATAACGATTTTCCCAATACCTTTACCTTGATAATTAGGAAGAACTGCAACATCATAAATTACATAAAACTTTATACCGTCCCCGATCACTCTTCCCATACCGATTGGTTGGCCGTCGTCCTTAATGCACACCTTGAAATTTGAATTTGCCAATGCGATAGAAATGTGTTCATCTATCATCGGTTCCCAACCAACGGATAAATATATTTCAGCATACTCATTCGCTGTCAAAGAATTTTTGCATATTTCGAGTAGCATAAGCACTCCCCCAGATATATGATGACGCGAGCCGATTACTTAAAATAATGAAACGATGAGGCTCGCGAAGGAGCCTCATCGTAGGTGTAATGGTACTCCAAAAAAGATGCAACTGCACTAAAACGATTATATCATACTCCTGCGTAAAAAACAACATCTTTTTCGTCGTGCAAACAGTTAGCTTGCGCAAACGGTTACGCTCTCGCAATCCACCGCTCAGGATCAACCTCGTCCTCTCGAAGCTCCACGTCCGGCGCTAACTCGTACAGGCACTTCTTGATATAAATCTGCTTGCCCGCCGGGCGCAGCATCGCTATGGCCTCACGCAGAAATCCCTGCCAATCCTGGTCTTTATCCAGCCCTTTGTAGTTGTTCAGTTTGCCGACTTTGTAATGAACCACGCTGTCGTCTTGTAATGTCCGCTCCATAATCCGCAGGCTTTCAGCGGGATCGACGACCGGCTCGAAGCTGGCGAGGGTTCTGATTCCGGCATCGTGTAGTGTCGCGAGTGTTTCAAGGCGCTCTTCCGGCAGGGAAGCACCCGGCTCCCATTGGCGGCTTTTCTCTGCATCCATGAAGGTCAACGTGCTGCCTACCATGATGCGATCCCCGAAAGACTGAAAGACATCTAAATCTCGCAACATCTTTTGGCCGCCTTTCGACAACACGGCCACCGGCGCGTTGTACTGGTTGAGCAGCTGCAGAGCGGCGCGTGTGGTTGCGCTGTCGTCTGTATTTTTACAGTAGACATCCCCGATGAAGGAAAGCAGGATTTGCTTGGTGTATGGCTGCTTCTGTAAATCCTGCTCCAAATACTTCAGCACATCACGGCGAGGGGATGGTATCCCAAAATAATCGCTTTCCCTCCGCTGGAGCGTATGCGGCGCATAGCAATACCGGCAGCAGTGAGAGCAGCCGATGTACAAATTGCAGGCGTATGGGCTATACTCCTTCGCCATGCCGGAGGGGGAGTAGATGATGGGCATATGTTTTCTCCTACTCTAAGGGATTACGAAATAGCCGTAGTGCTTGGTAAAGCCGTCGTGGTTCTCATAATACTGCACTTCTTTTATGCCGAGATTCGCAAGCATATCGTAAAAATATGTGTTGCCATTTACCCTGAACATCGAAGGCGCGATATGGTACATATCACGGATGCCTAGTGCGTCAATGCACTCGTTTGGCAGAGGCATGAAGATGCCGCAGATTGCGGTGTACAGGACGACGGTTCCGCTTTTCACCAATGGGTTTTCGATGATCTTCCTGCAAATCTCAAACGGGATCGTGTAGCTGTCGCAGTCAATCACGTTGAAATCCGACAAGTCGAGAGAATCAACAACTTGGTGCGCGTCGGCATTGAGATTCGCGCCCTTATCCGGCAGCAATTCCACACCGTAGTAACGCTCTTTTTCAAAGTTGCTCCAAAGAACATTGTTGCCCGCGAACAAGTCCAGTACCCGCAGCGCTGGAAGACGCTCCGTGGCTTTCCTGCGCAAAAAGACCTTGTTTGCAATGGATTTGTTGTCGATCCTAGATGCACGTGGCACGGACTTCCACTCCCTCCATGCTCCGCATCTTGGCGATCATATCAATGATGCGGTCATTGTAATTAACATCAATGCTGATCAGATAATGTGCCTTTTGAACAGGGGCCAGTTCTTTTCGCTGTAGGCTTTCAAGGGTGGTGATGTATTTTTCGGTGTTCAGGCCATAGTTGGCGAAGTCGTAATCCTTCAATGCTTCAAGCTCAGCGAACAGCGTTGCATCATCGAAGCCGGTTTCTAGGCACAGTGCGTTATGGGCTATCACATAGGCCCGCTGTTCTTCCGGATTGAGGTGATCCAAGCGGACGCAGGGTAAAACATCCATGCCGAGCAGCTTGGCCGCTTCGATCCTGCCGTTACCCTCCAATATGGTGTTCTCTGGCCCGGCAATCGCCAATGGGTCATTGAAGCCGAATTCCCGGATGGAGTTCGCGATATGCTCAATCTGCTTCTTCGTGTGCGTCTTGCTGTTGCGCTTGAAGGTGGTCAACTGCTCAATAGGGATATATTCAATTACCAATTCAGTTTTCATTATGACACCCCCTTTAATACGACGAGCGCGCTTTGGGCGTCAATTTGAAATCGTCCAGCAATTTTTGCAGCTGCCTGTTGCTGTTGTTCAGAATAACGTAATGCTCGTTCTCCTTCACCATCACCTTCGGTGTCGTGCCATCGGCGCAAAGCCCGGTCACGATGCGAATGTATCTCTCAGGTTTCTTGTTCCATTCAGCCCAGGCCCTGTCGCGCATGAGTTTGACCTGAACATAGTGACGGATCAATTCCGCGTCCGCCATGGTTTTGCGATAGTTTGTTCCGCTCAGGAGAATTTGATAGATGTGATTCCACGCCTGCTTTTCTTCTTCGGTCAAGTCCGCCGGGGGTTCGATGAGCCTGTTTTTCTCGCGTTCGCGCTCCAGTCGTTCGCGTTCTGCGCGGTCGTGCTCGCGTTCTCGTTTTTCACGTTCAGCACGCTCTTTCTCGGTTTTTCTCCTTTCGCGCTCGGCCTTTCTTTCTTCTTTTTCTGCTTGCAGACGTTCTTGCTCTGTCAAGTTGATGCGCCCTTTCAAAATAGGATAGGAAGAATAACTTCCCTCCCTTTTTAACATAACATGAAATCGACGATTTGTCAATAGGCTGTGGGAGAATTGATGAACCCGACTGTTACCTTACGCAAAAAACGAGTCCAAAGCGAGGGAAGAAGAAGCGAAGAAAATAAGAAAGCAAGAAAAGAAAAGAGATGCAAAGAAACAAGGAATGTGCTAAAATAGACTCCCAAATAAAGAAGAAAACAGGGAGTGTTACTGTTCACGCAAAAGGGAGGCTCGCACAGCCTCCCTTTTGCGGTTTCTTTTCTCTTTCCTTCCGCATGGCGGCATGGCCTCGTTTTTTGTGCGCTTTCTTTTGCTTTTTATTTCGCGAAGTAACACGTAGAGTTTCTTGAAATCCATGCTATATCTCCTCACGCCAAATTCTGTCCAACTACAAGTATAGCAGACACCAAAAGAAAAATCAATCAGGAGTTATACTTATGCCATACAAACCGAACGTCCCTGCTCCCACCCTGGCTATGGTTCAAAGCGTAGCGTCCCAAGCTCCTCCTTGGACACCAAGCTGGGATGTTGAGTCATGGATGGCCATAGTTATACTGTTGCGATGCTTAGTACGTGGTCGCAGATTGAATCCGGAACCCG
Source organism: Oscillospiraceae bacterium (assembly GCA_009777055.1). GTDB lineage: Bacteria > Bacillota > Clostridia > Oscillospirales > Acutalibacteraceae > WRMQ01. Next base: position 22,047 of record WRMQ01000031.1, on the reverse strand, counting down.
CAATCCCTTGTAAATTGCGGGTTCCGCCGTTGGAGCTTCTGGTCGGAATCGAACCGACAACCTGCGCATTACGAATGCGCTGCTCTACCATTGAGCCACAGAAGCGTATTAAATTGGTGCCGCGCTGAGCATTGCCGAGGGAGAGGACGATTTCGCTGTGCTCAATTTGTCATCCTTATGAACAACCACAGACCTGCGCATTACGAATGCGCTGCTCTACCATTGAGCCACAGTAGCAAATAACAGGCGCTTTGCCTGTACAGCATTATAGCAGATTCGAAGGGGAAAATCAAGTCCCAAAATTATTTTCTTTGCTCCGCAATTTATTTTATATTGTCCCGTACATTTTTCATTCAGCATTTTTTATTCAAGGCGAAAAAGAGGTTGACTTTTCCCGCGCAATATGATACCCTTGCTCTGGATTTTTATCATGGGGAGGACATGAGAAATAATGAAGGCATTTGGAATTCTGACCTCGGGCGGGGATTGCCCGGGCATGAACCCGACGATTCGCGCGGCGGTGTTCGCGGCCTACGACCGCGGTATCCGTCTGTACGGTGTCCAGCGGGGCTTTCTGGGGCTCCATGAAAGCGATTGGAAGCCGCTGACGCCCGACAAGGTGGATGGTATCCACCGGCAGGGGGGGACGATGCTGCGCACGGCGCGCTTTGCCCCCTTTTTGGATAACGCGGCGCGGCAGCCCGCCATCGACCGCTGCGTCGCCAACTGCAAAAGCAATTTGGACGCCGAAGGCGCGCCGGAGCCCATCGAGGGCCTGATCGTGATCGGCGGCGACGGCTCGTTTCGCGGAGCGTCGGATCTTTCGAAAAATGGACTGCCCTGCGTGTGCCTGCCTGGCACCATCGACAACGATATTTCCTGCACCGACTACACCATCGGCTTCGACACCTGCCTGAATACCGTGACGCGTATGGCGGATACCATTGCCGACACCTCCCGCTCCCATGACCGCTGCACCCTTCTTGAGGTGATGGGCAATAAGGCGGGCGACCTCGCGCTTTATGGCGGCATCGCCGCGGGCGCCACCGGGATTTTTATCATGGAGCACGGCGGCTACCCGGAGGACGGGGAGATGAGCGCGGAGCAAGTGGAGGCTTTCCACGCCGCGATCATCGCGCGGGTCGACAAGGCGAGGGCCGCGGGAAAGAATTACGCGATCATCCTCATCGCCGAGGGGATCACCGGCAAGAAACTCAAAAAAACAGGTACAACCCGCTATCCGGGCGGCATCCAGGCCCTTGCCGGCAGGATTCAGGCGCTGTCTGGCATGGAGTGCCGCGCGGATGTGCTGGGCTATGTGCAGCGGGGGGGCAATCCCTCGGCGCGGGACCGCATCATCGGCAGCCAGATGGGCGTTCACGCGGTTGATTTGCTGGCCCGGGGTGAGGACAACCGAATCGTTGTCCTGCATAAAAACACGATCACCGATATTGATATCACGATGAAATGCAGCAAGCAGCTGAGCCAGGCCGACATCCGTCTGGCACAGCGGGTGTCTTTATGAATGAGATAGACCGCGCCGCCTGCGCGCAGCTGCGCCGGCGGGTTCTGGAGCGGGAGTTTGCCCACATGAATGAGATGCAGCGGCAGGCGGTGTTCCATGTGCGCGGGCCCCTGCTGGTTCTGGCGGGGGCGGGGAGCGGCAAGACCACTGTGCTGGTCAACCGCATCGCCAACATCATTCGCCACGGCGACGCCTGGGCCTCGGACAGCTTCGAGGCGGAGCCGGACGAGAGCGGTATGGCCGATCTGGAATTGGCGGCCCGGGGCGATGAGGCGGCATACCAAAGAGCCATGCCCCTGCTGCGCGTGCGCGTGCCCGAGCCCTGGCGGATTCTGGCCATCACCTTCACCAACAAGGCCGCGGGGGAGATGAGGGAGCGCCTGCGCGCCATGCTGGGCCCGGAGGGGGACGCGCTGTGGGCGGGCACCTTCCACTCCGTGTGCGCCAGGCTTCTGCGCAGGCACGACGGCGGGCTGACGGGCTACGACGCCCGTTTCGCCATCTACGACACCGACGACAGCCGCCGGGTGATGAAGGAGGCCCAGCGGCAGCTGGGCATCAACGAAAAATTCCTGCCGCACAAGCAGATTCTGGCCGCCGTGAGCCGCGCCAAGGACCAGATGATCTCCCCGGAGGAATTTGCCTCTCAGGCGGGAAGCGACCCCAGGCAAAGGCTGATCGCCCAGGCCTATGAACGCTATCAGCGCCTGCTGCGCGCCGCCAACGCCATGGATTTTGACGACATCATCTGCAACAGCGTCACGCTGTTCGAAACCAACCGGGAGCTGCGGGAATACTACCAGCGGCGCTTTCGTTATATATTGGTGGATGAGTACCAGGACACCAACCACGCGCAGTACCGCCTGGTGGCGGCGCTGGCGGCGGGGAGCCGCAATTTATGCGTGGTGGGCGACGACGACCAGAGCATCTACCGCTTCCGGGGCGCGACAATTGAGAATATCCTGCGTTTTGAGGAGCAGTTCCCCGACGCGAGGGTGGTTCGCCTGGAGCAGAATTACCGCTCCACCCAGAGCATTCTGGACGCCGCCAACGCCGTGATCGCCCACAACCTCCGCCGCAAGGGGAAATCACTGTGGACAGGAAACGGAGCGGGGGAGCCCATCGACTGGCAGGTCGCGGAGGACGAGCGGGAGGAGGCCCGTCTTATCGCGGAGCGCATCCAGAGCAATGTGGCGGGAGGGGCGCCCTGGAGCGCCCACGCCATCCTCTACCGCGTCAACGCCCTCTCGAACACCCTGGAGGGCATGCTGGTGCGGGCGGGCGTACCCTACCGCGTCATCGGCGGCCACCGCTTCTATGACCGCAAGGAGATCCGGGACGCCCTGGCCTATCTCACCGTTCTCGTCAACCCCGCCGACGATGTGCGTCTCAAGCGGATCATCAACGAGCCCAGACGAGGCATCGGCGGCGCCACCGTGCAGGCCGCTTCGGACCTTGCCGCGCGGCAGGGCTGTTCGGTCTATGAGATTTTGCGCATGGCGGAGCGCTATGAGCCGCTGCGGCGCTCCGCGAAAAAAATAAAGGCCTTCACGGATATCATCGAATTCCTCAGGGTCGCGCGGGACGAATGCTCTTTGGAGGAGCTGCTTAAGCTCGCGCTGGAGCGCAGCGGCTACATGGCCATGCTCGCGGAGGACAAAGAGACTTATGAGGACCGCCTGGAAAACCTGCAGGAGCTGGCATCCAACCTCATGCGCTACGAGGAAGAGGAGGAGGAGCCCACCCTCTGGGGCTTTTTGGAGGAGGTGGCGCTGCTTTCTGACATCGACCAATACAACGCCCAGGCGGACGCGGTGGTCCTCATGACCCTGCACTCCGCCAAGGGGCTGGAGTTTCCCCATGTGTTCCTGCCCGCGTGGGAGGAGCGGGTGTTCCCCGGCTATCAGTCGGTGATGAGCGGCGCGGAGGACGACATGGAGGAGGAGCGCCGCCTGGCCTATGTGGGCATCACCCGGGCCAGGGAGCGTCTTGTCTTCACCACCGCGCGTTCCCGCATGCTTTACGGCAGCACGACGTTTAACCAGCCCTCCCGTTTTTTGCTGGAGGCCGGCATGCGCCGCGAGGAGGAGGAGCCCCGCCTGCCGCCGCGTATCCCCCTCTACAGCGCGCCGGCCTACAAAAAAGCCCCGGCGCCCAAACCAGCTTCGCCGCCGGCGGGCTTCGCTGTCGGCGACCAGGTGCGCCACCGCTCCTTCGGCAGCGGCATGGTGGTTTCCGTCAAACCCATCGGCGGCGATTTGCTGCTGGAGGTAGCCTTCGAAAAAACCGTCACAAAGAAGCTCATGGCCAACTACGCGAAGCTGGAAAAAGAACAGTAGGGGTTCAAAAATTTGAACCCAAAAATCGCAGGGACTGTAGGGGTTCAAAAATTTGAACCCAAAAAATCGCAGGCCACGCGCTCATCATGGGTTCAAAATTTTGAACCCCTACAATCATAAAATGATAACTGACAGAGGGATTACAGTATGAAATACCGTATTCAGCGTAAGAATTACCGCGATTTTGAGGTCTATGAACAGAACAAGCGCGCGCCCCGGGCGTATTTTATCCCCTATGGGGACGAGGAGCTTCTGCGCGGTACGCCGTTAAAGGAGCAGCGCTATGCCTCCGATCTCGTGCAGGTGCTTTCCGGCGAATGGGACTTTTGCTATTTTTCCGATTCGGCCGGGCTTCCGAAGGAGCTGGACACGGAATGCGCCGCGTTCGATAAAATCAACCTGCCCTCTGTCTGGCAGAGAACGGGCTATGAAAATCCGGTGTACCTGAACACCCGCTATGCGTTCGACAACGCGCCGCCGGAGCTGCCGGAACGGGTCTCCGTGGGCGTATACCGCCGGGTTTTCCATTTGGAGCGTGTGCTCAACCGGAATATTTTACTGGCCTTTCTGGGCGTCGCGGGGGGGCTGGACGTCTACCTCAACGGCTACCACGTGGGCTATAGCGAGACCGCGCACAACACCGCGGAGTTCGACCTCAGCGGCGTCGCGCGGGAGGGGGAAAACGAGCTGCTGGCCGTGGTGCACAAATGGAGCACGGGCACCTTTTTGGAATGTCAGGACATGTTCCGCGAAAACGGTATTTTCCGCGACGTGCTGCTGTATGATCTGCCAAGGGTCTATCTCAACGACTTCTTTCTGCGCCCCCAGCGCCAGCCGGAGGGCTGGTATCGCCTGCAGGTCACGGCGGAGATCCTGGGAGATCTGGGCAGCGGCTGGAGCCTTGATCTCCGCTTTGAGGAGCTGGAGCAAGTCTACACCGGCGCGGCCAAGGAGCGCATGAGCTTCAGCCTGGATAAGCTTCGGGTGAAGGAGTGGAACGCCGAGGAGCCCGTGCTCTACCACGCCTGGCTTCGCCTGAAGAAGGATGGCCAGGTCAGCCAGTGCGTGCGGGTGCCCCTGGGCTTTAAGTCCGTTAAGATCGAAGGGGAGCTCTTCCGCTTCAACGGTGAAAAGATCAAGCTCAAGGGCGTCAATCATCACGATACCGACCCTGTGAAGGGCTATTGCATGAGCTTCGAGGACTACGAACGCGACCTTGGGCTCATGAAGCGCTGCAACGTCAACGCGATCCGTACCTCCCATTACCCGCCGGACCCGCATCTGCTCCAGCTGGCGGACAAGATGGGCTTTTACCTGATCGACGAGGCGGATATCGAGACCCATGGCATGGGCGGGGAGCCCCACAACAACATCCATGGCATCAGCGACGACAAGCTCTGGATTCCCCGCTATCTCGACCGGACGAAGCGCATGCTCTTCCGCGACCGGAACCACGCCTGCGTTACCCTGTGGTCCCTGGGCAACGAGGCCGGCGGCCACCACTGCCAGGATGCCTGCTATGCCTTCCTCCACGCCGTGCATCCGGAAATCCCCGTGCACTACGAGGGGGTTTGCGGCATCGAAGGCGTGTGGAGCTATGATGTGCATTCCGAGATGTACACCCACCCGGACCAGGTAACGCGCGTCGGCAGGGGCGAGGCCGAGAAATGGCACAGGGGAAAGCCCTTCTTTTTATGCGAATACGCCCACGCCATGGGCGTCGGCCCCGGCGGGATGGAGGCGTATTGGGAGGCGTTCCACAAATACGACAATCTCATGGGCGGCTGCGTCTGGGAATGGGCGGACCACGCGGTGGACCACGGCCCGGATGCCCCTCTGCGCTGGACCTACGGCGGCGACCACGGCGAAGCGCGCCACGACGGCAACTTCTGCGTGGATGGCCTGGTGTATCCTGACCGCGGGCTGCACACCGGCGCGCTGGTGATGAAAAATATCTACCGCCCCATTCGCGCCTCGCTGATGAAAAAGGCGGCGAAGGGCAGCATACGCTTCACCAACACGAACCGCTTTGCCAGCGCCGGGGGGATTATCGCCGCCTGGGCGCTGCTCCGGGATGGCCTGCCGATCGCACAGGGCATCGAGGCCCTCAGCGCCGCGCCGAAATCCACGGAGGAATTGCACATCGTCCTGCCAAAGTTCAAGCCTGTCCACGCCTATCACCTGAACATTCGCTATCTGGATGCCGAGGGCTTCGAAATCGCGGCGGAACAGCTTGTTATGCAGGACCCAATTCGCAATTCACAATTTGAGATTTACAAATCAGATATTCCGGTTCATATGAGCGAAGATGAAAATCGCGTTTACATCAATTCCGGTTCAGCCGAATTGGCGTTCTCGAAGGAAACGGGCGCTCTGTCGAAGTATCAGCTCGACGGCAGGGAGCTGCTTGCCGGCGACGCGCTGCTCCCCAATGTGCTGCGCGCCTCCCTGGACAACGACAAGACCCTGGACGAAGGCCTGCGCAAATCCGGTCTTGACCAAATGCTTCTTCCGCTGGAAAGCATAGCGGCGGCAAAACAGGAAGACGGCGCGGTTCTGATTCAGGCATGCTATCATATCATTGCCAACCAAAAGCCCTATTACACTGTAAGGGTAAAAACGCTTGCGCGGCCCGGCGGCGTGTTGACGGTTACGGCGTCGATTGAGCCAATTCAGCCCATCGAAGGCGCGGCGGCCGAGCTGCCCCGCTTTGGCCTGACGCTTCCGCTGATCCGGGCGCTTGACCAGGTCCGCTATTTTGGCCTGGGCGACAAAGAGAACCTGCCGGACCTGCGCGCCCACGTGACGCTGGGTGTCTTTGAAACCACCGTGGCGGCGATGCACGAGCCCTATCTTTTCCCGCAGGAAAATGGCACCCGGGGGGAGGTGCGCTGGCTAACGATTGCCGACGATCAGGGCAGGGGACTGCGCTTTGAGCAGGGCTCCGGGCCCTTCCATTTCACGGCGCACCACTACACCCAGGCGGCGCTGGCGCAGGCCCGGCATCAGGAGGAATTGAAGGAAGAGGATCTGACCTTTCTTTCGATCGACGGCTTCATGCGCGGCGCGGGCACCAACAGCTGCGGCCCGGACACCCTGCCGCAATACCGCGTGAACGCAAGCGAGGGGCTTTCTTTTCAATTCTCAATTCTCAATGCTCAATGCTCAATTTAATTCTCAATTTGCAATTCGTAATTCGCAATAATTAATAGGCCAAAGACAATCTGTGGATCACAGAAGGTCTTTGGCCATAATTATCGAGCATTGAGAATTGAGCATTGAGAATTGAATTATTCCAGAGTCGGAATCAGCTGCCCATATCCGCCGCCGCGCCTGCGGTAAACCAGGTTGACCTGATTGCTTTCCACGTTGAGGAACAGGTAAAACTGGTGCCCGACGAGATTCATCTGGAGAATCGCCTCCTCCACGTCGATGGGCTTGCAGGGGATTTCCTTGCTGCGCACAATGTCGAAGTCGGTTTCCTCCTCCACCGGAGGCTCCGTTTCAACGCTGAGATCCGAAAGCGGAACCGCCCGCAGGCGCTTTTCCAGCCGGGTCTTGTTCTTGCGCAGCTGGCGCACCAGCGCGTCCACGCAGGCGTCAAGGGCGTCGTTGATCTGCTGGGCGCGTTCCTCGGCGCGCACCGTCATCCCGCGGTAAAGCACCGTGACCTCCACCACCATGCCCGATTTTTCGGCGGTCGCGGTGATTCTGGCCTCGGCGGCCTCGGCGCCCTGGCCCAGCAGCCGCTGGACGCGCTCCAGCTTTTTTTCGACATGCTCCTGAAACGCGGGCCCGGCGGCGCACTTGCGCCCCACAACGGTCATCTTCATGAAAAATCATCCTTTCCCGTTCCGACATCAGGAGAATCTCTTCTCCTGTTGCCGTTATTATAGCATAATTGCACAGAAAAGTAAAGATAAAAAAGATGAAATTTTTGAAAATATTACAGAGAAATTGGGCGATTCAGGATAAATTACAAAATCGCCTCCGCATGCCGCGTGACGTGGCAGCCCACGTTTACGCTCAGAGGCAGCCCGGCAATGTGCGTGGCCGCGGCTTCAATAGCCACGGCCAGCGCCGTGGTTTTGCCTCCGAAGCCCTGCGGCCCGATGTTCAGCTCGTTTACCGCCGCCAGAAGCCTTGCCTCCAGCGCGGCGTAATAAGGGTCGGCATTATGCTCATCCACGGGCCTGCACAGCGCCCGCTTGGCCAGCAGGGCGCAGCCTTCAAAGCTGCCCCCGATGCCCACGCCCAGCACCACAGGCGGGCAGGGGTTGCTCCCCGCCAAACGAACGGTCTCCAGCACGAAGGAGACGACCTCCTCCACGCCGGCGGCGGGGGTAAGCATACGCAGACGGCTCATGTTTTCGCTTCCAAAGCCCTTGGGCGCCACTATGAGCCGCAGCCGGTCGCCTTCGGTGAGCCGCAGATGAATGACCGCCGGCGTATTGTCGCCGGTATTCCGGTCCCGCCGCAGCGGATCCGCCACGATAGAGCTTCGCAGATGGCCCTCGGCATATCCCCGGGCCACGCCGCGCTGCACAGCCGCCTCAAAGCCGCCGCCGGTGATATGCGCGTTCTGCCCCAGCTCGGCGAAGATCACCGCCATGCCGGTGTCCTGGCAGATGGGCAGCCGCGTTTCCGCCGCCGCGTCGAGATTTTTGATCAGGTCGTTCATGATTTCCCGGGGAAGGGCGCTTTCCTCCGCCCGCGCGGCCTCTTCGATTTTTGCGCGCAGGGCATCCGGCAGCCGCAGGTTCGCCTCAACGCATAGCCGGGCGACAGTTTCTTCAATTTGGGATACGTGAATTTCTCTCATAGGCCCCCCTGTTTTAATTCTCAATTCTCAATTCTCAATTCTCAATGCTCAATTATATGGAATGGCCAAAGACTTTTCTGTGATCTGCAGACTGTCTTTGGCCGGGATTTATTGAGCATTGAGAATTGAGAATTTCAAACTACTTCCGTCCGCCCCGGCGCGAGTTTCCGCCGCCATAGCGCGTGTCGCCGCCCCGGCGCAGCGTCGATATTTTGTCCTCGCTGGTTTGCTTGAACTGGGACATCATGTCCTCAAAGCTCTGGGGCCCGGAAGAGCTGCCCTGGCGCTGGCCCTGCCACACGTTCGGCGTGGAACGCCGGGTCGGGCGCGGGCCGGGCGGCGGGGCGCTGGGCCTGGGGCCGCTGAGGCCTTCGGCCGGGTCCATCGCCTTCTTGATGGAAAGGCTGATCTTGCCCTCGGCGGAAATGCTGAGCACCTTCACCTTGACTTCCTGCCCGATGGAAAGATGCTCCCGTATGTTCGTCACATAGGTTGGCGCAACCTCAGAGATGTGCACCATCCCGGTTTTGCCCTCGCCGATTTCAACGAAAGCGCCATATTCAATAATGCCCGTGACTTTGCCTTCCAACAGCGCGCCTACTTCAGCCGCCATATAGTGCTTACACCCCTACAATCTCTGGCTGTCTATCTTCTGTGAGCGGATACCGCCCCTTGACCTATTTTGACGCCTGCACGGTGGCGGGGTCGATAAAGACCTTGTCGCCGGGCATGGAAAGCCCAAGCCGCTCCCGGGCGGTGCGAATGACAAACTCCTCAAACGCCGCGGGATCGTCGTTTGCGAGAATCGCCTCGTATTCGGCGTTTTCGGCTCTCATCTGCCGGACCGTGTCTTCGAGCCGCATGTTTTGCTCGAGAATGCTTTGCGTAACGGCGCGCTCTTTGAGGATATAAATACCCAGTGTGAGCACGAAAATCGGCACCACTGTTAGAATCACGAGGCTCCAAGCCCGTTTTCTGGCCGAAAAATGGTGCAGCAGCTGTTCGGTTTTTTTCAGCAGCCGGATATTCCGCCTGCGCGTGGATGAGCGCATCTTTTCGCTCCTTTCGTAGCTTACATCCTGTCCGGGGTCTATTATACACCATACCCTGGGTCTTTTGCAAGTGGAAATGTAAATTTTTTTTAAATTTAAGCAATTTTTTTTTCGTTTTGTGCAGAGGAACGGTTAAAACGCGGCTTTTTTTCCGAATCCAGCGCAGCGGAGCGGTGATTCCCCGCCAGAAAACCCTCCCCAAACGCCGGATTCCCGCCAGAAGCCACTCTGTCAGGCGAATGGCGACTGTGCCCATGGAGAAATAATAGATCAGCCAGCCCAGAAGCTCCCCGGCCACGCCGTAGCCCCGCATGCCCCCGTCGGATACGGAAAGAAAGAAGAAAAAGCTCAGCGCCGCGCAGCACAGGCAGTAGAGAATATCCTGGACCAGCAGGAAGCGCCGCTTTCCCGCCACCGCCAGCCGGATCATGCGAAAGAGGTCGTAGAGGATCCCCAGCGCGAAGCCGAAGCCCAGCGACAGCAGGAAAAGCTTTGTCTGCTGGGCCATGGAGGGCAGATATATCATCGAAACACCTTGCTGAGAAAGCCGCCCGAGGCCCGGGGCGCGTCGTCCTGATAGCTTAAGGAGTCGATCCGCCCTTCCAGCAGCAGCTCGCCGACCTCCACGCTCAGCCGGTTGATGTGCAGGTCGCTGCCGCGCACGGTGAGCTCGCCCAGGTCGGTGAACACCGTCACGGCGTGCTCGTCAAAGCTGTCCACATCCGACACGCCGGAAACCGTCAGCAGCCGCCTGTCCTCCAGAATCGCGTTATGGGGCATCGCGGGCGCCGCCGCCGTGCCCTTCCTGTCTTCGGCCATGGAAAATCCCCCTCCCTTCGTTGGATATTTCTATGCGGAAGGCAGGGGAAAAAGAACCGGCTGATTTGGCAACTGATATAAGAAAAGCGTGTCAAGAAAAAAGCAAAACAGCGGAAAATCTTCCGCCATTTTGCCAAGCGCGATCATTCATCGCGGGGCTATTTTGAATTCTGGATCATCTTTTTCACAACACGGCCGCCGATCTGTCCGCGCTGCTGGGGCGACAGCTTGGCCTTGCCCAGGTTGATGCCCAATTCCTTCGCGGCTTCCATCTTATACTTGTCCAGCGCCTGCCTGCTGGTTTTTTGCGCCGCCATGGCGGTTACGCTGCCGCGGCCCTGGGGCTTTTGCGCCGGCGCTTTTTTGGAAGAGCTCTTCGAAGCGGAGGCCGGTTTCGCCGCGCTGGCCGTGCGGGCTTCGTTCATTGTTTTTGCCGCCTTGGTTTTCGCGGCAGCGCTGGGCTTGCTGGCGTTTGAGCTGGCGCGGGCGCTGGAAAGCGTCTTGGCCGCCTTGCTCACCTCGCCCTTCTTTGCGGAGGAAGCGCTTGCGCCCCGGGAGGGCGCGCTGTTCCCCTTGCCGTTGTCGTTGCCCTTGGCCAGGGTTTTGGCCGCCTTGCTCGCCGCCGTTTTGGAAACGCTGCTGTCCTGCGCCCGGGATTTGGCCAATGTTTTTGCCGCCTTGCTTTTTTCGGAAGCGGGCGCGCTCTTTGTGGGCTTGCTGGTGGATTTGCTTTCTGGCATAATCTCTTTCACTCCTCGCGTTAAGGTTGTTTGTGGATTTTTTCTTTGCCATACATCGTTTGTTCCGGGTTTGTTCCGATGTGAAGCATTTATAGTATGAACGCGCGGGATAAAAATTATCATTGAGAAATATTGACAAAAAGTGAGAAATATCTTATGATAGTAGGGGTTCAAAAATTTGAACCCTGTCGAATGAAGTAGGGGTTCAAAAATTTGAACCCCGCCAAATAAATGATAATGATATGTGAAAAGAAGGGGGGAGATCGCGTGGCCTTGCGTAAACGCGCGAAGCATCCGCCGCCGCTTCGGCGGGAACCGGAGGCGGCATCCTGTCCGGAGCCGCCGCGGCTGCCGGCGCTGGAGCGCAGCTTTTTTGACCTGCTGCTGCGGGAGCTTTCGGCTGGCCTGCGTGACATGGAGCAGGCCCTCCGGAAATCCGGCGGCCCGGAAGGGGAGGAGGCCCGCCCGGCCTGCGGGCGCCTGCGCGCCACGGTGGCCTATGCCCAGGCGCTGCTGCGGCTGGAGGAGCTCCGGGCGCTGGGCGGGCAGCCGGAGCAGGTGGATTTCGCGGCGCTGCTCAACCAGGCGGTGAACGCCCTGCGGCGGGAGTTTCTGCACGCGGGGGTATCGGTGCGCCGCCCGCAGTCGGAGGAGCCTATTCTGCTCACCGTGCCCCGGGAGGCCTTTCTCTTTTTGCTTGAGGAAATGCTGGCCTGCTGCCTGCGCTGCTCCCCCGGGGGCAGGCAGCTGCATATCGCTGTGAAGCGCATTGACGAGCTTCTTTTGCTGAGCCTGCGCTCAGAGGGCGCCTCGGTGCAATACCCGCCGCTGCTGCCCCTGCCCGGCGGGGACGAGGCTGCGCCAAGGTCGGATTACGGCTTCAGCCTCGCGCGTATCCTCGCGGACATGCTGCCCGGCCGCTTTCGCTGGGAGGCCGATGGCGCGGGGGTCAGGATGTTCCTTGAAATCTAGTTCAATTCTCAATGCTCAATGCTCAATGCTCAATTAACAAAATGGCCAAAGACAAGCTGTTAATTAACAGACAATCTTTGGCCATAAATAATTGAGCATTGAGAATTGAGCATTGAGAATTGAATTGCCTATCGCAGTGGGATCGTTGAGGAAACTGTGGGGTCGCTGTGCGGCAGGATGGTGGAATCGTGCGGGACCGAGCTGCCGATGAGGTTGTCGCTGAAGACGGTTTCCGCGGTAACGACGCCTGTCAGGTCGCCCTTGAAGACCTCCAGGCCGATCACGTGGCGGGCCATGATTTGGTTGCGGGGCAGAGGGTCGTTCCGGCGCAGATGCACGGTAAGCGTGTCGCCGCTGCGGGTAACGCGCTCCGTCTCGTGGGCCACGGAGGAGCTGGTCTCCCGCCGCGTGACCAGGATGAGGGCGTTGGCCGCGAAGAAGGCCTCGTCGTATTTGCGCAGGTGCTCAAAATACGCGTTCTTGCCGGTGTCCAGGTCGTTGTCGTAGTGGCGGTCCATTTCCTCCACCGAGCGGATGATCACGACCTGATCAAGCAGATCGGCGGAGCTGCTCTTTGTGTCGGCGGCAAAGCCCAGGGTGAAGGCGATGTCCGAGCCCGTGAGGCTGTCGTGGACGCTGCTGCTTTCGGAAAACAGGTGGGTGCTTGAGAGCTCTGTGCCGGGTACGCGCGCGGGGGTCATCCCGCAGGACGACAGCGACACGACTGCCGCCGCCGCCAATAAGAATGGTATGAAGCGCTTCATTTGTCAGGACTCCTTGTTTGTTTTTTTGAAATGTTCCTCCGGATAGAAGGTCAGAATTAGTATGCGCGAAAGAAATTCCGGCATGCGTTCGAGGAAAGGATTTCCAGCAAAAAGAACGCGCCCCTTCCCCCGTGGAAAGGGCGCGTATTCATTAAAGGGGTCAATCGACGGTGGTCTCGTCATTGGCTTCGGTACTGACCTCGGTGCTGACCTCGGTACTGACCTCGGTGCTGGCTTCGGTGCTGGCTTCGGTGCTGACTTCGGTACTGACTTCAGTGCTGGCTTCGGCATTGGCCTCAGGCTCGCCCTGTACCGCGTTGTCGAAGATGAGATCGATCACCTTCTGGTTGGTGAGATAGCGGATCACCGATCCCTTGCCGCCGCCCTGTTCAAGCATTTCCTCGTCGTCCATTTCGGCGTAGCCTTCGTTTTCCGCGCGGATCTCGTCGAAAAACGCCTTGATCTCGGCGTCGCCGATTTTGATATTCTCTTTTTCGGCCACAGCGAAGACAAACAGGTCGCGCTGGATATTCATGGCGAGGTACTCATCCACGGTGCCGCCATGGCCGTAGGCCTGCATCAGATATGTCGCGGTATCCATGCCGTTTGACTCGGCCTCCATGTTCAGCTGCTCCTCCGCGGAGGTGAATTCTTCTTCAGGAAGCTCCTCCGCGAATTCCGCCAGCTCGAAGGCCAGCTCGAAGGCCTGCTGCTTTTGCTGGCTGATCACATTGGGGAGTATTTCCTCAAAGAAATCGGCTACGGTTGTGATCTGCCCGCCTGTGAGGGCCATGACGTCTTCGTCGGTAATGACGCTGTCGCTGTCGCCGATTCTGTGCACGGTGCAGGTGAATATGACGTCTTTGCCGTTGAGCTCAGATCCATCTTCCCCCTCCGGCGCGTAGTCCTCGGGGAACGTGGTCGGAACATCAATTTCCTTGCCTTTTTCCGCGCCGATGAGCCCTTGCTCCAGATCCTCGATGAACTGCCCGCTGCCGATGGTGATGACATATTTTTCGGCCTTCATGCTTTCGAGCATTTCCGCGGTAAGGCCGTCGGCCTTGCCCTCAAAATCAAATTCTATGGTGTCTCCGTTCTCAACAACGGTCTTTTCCGGATTGAAGTAAGACACCCCATAATAACCGAAGAACATATCCGCCATGGCCAGAATCTCTTCCTGAGTGGGCTCGTTCGGCGCGAAGGGGACCTCAATGCCCTTGTATTCCCCAAGAGTGACATAATCGCTGAGCTTGTAGCTCTCGAAGGGCTTGTCCGCGTCCCAATCCTTTTTGCCGCAGCCAAACAAGGCCAGCAGCAAGACCGCGCTCAGGAGCAGTGCTAAAGTCTTTTTCATATAGTTCTACCTTTCTATTTTGTACAGGCTGCCTACAGTATAGCATCTTTTCTTCCGAAAGGCAATGAATTTTTGAAATTTTACAGTATCGCAATTTAATTTTACAGCATTCCTTTCGCGACCGCGAGCCGCACCGCGTCCATGCTGTTTTCCGCGCCCAGCTTTTCATAGATATATTGCAGCATCGTTTTTACTGTGCTGATGGAATTGCCGCGCGCCAACGCAATTTCGCTGCGCGACAGGCCGTGGGACAGGTCCCGCAGCAAATCCAGCTCTTTTTGGGTCAGCCGCGCGCTGCCGTCAATCCCCTCCGCCAGCCTGTATTGCGATTTCACCTGCCCGACCCGCTTTGCGTAGGTCGCAGCTTTTTTTTGTATCCGCTCCAGCCACGCGTCGGGGATGCCAAAGCCCGCGGTGCCGCGGGCCGCCGCCACAAGGGTGCGCATGTGGTTGCCCATCTCAATAAAGATCATATCCAGGCTGTTCGGGGCGGCCAGCTCGTAAGCCCCGCGCAGGGCCTCGAAGGCCTCCTTTGGTTCCCTGAGGTTGTAAAGGCATACCGCCCGATAGGCCTCTAGGCCAATTTGGCCGAAGAGGTAGCGCCCGATGCTGAAGCCGCCGCCGCGGCTGCTCAGCATTGCCAGCATGCCCCTGTAATCCTGTTCAAGAAGAAAATACTTTGCGCGCGCGAAATCCTCATAATTTGAGATGACGGTTTCGGAACGGCTGGCGGAGAAATCACTTTTCAACCAGTCGGCAATATGCTCCCTCTGCCCTATGCTGCCGTAGAACCAGCCTGTCTGGATGTCGAAGCGGATATAACGGTTGATAAATTCCGGGGTATCCAGCTGCTCGATCATCTGCCGGACAGCCTCTTTGACCGGCTCGTATTTGCCGGCGGCAAGCCCGGCCCGCATCAGGTAAAACAGCGCGCGGCTTTCAATTTCATGCTGTCCTTTTTCCCGCGCCACGAAAAGCGCCTGCATGGCGAATTGCCTGCACCTTGCTATATCCGCCTGGTAATAGGCCAGCTCCGCCCGGGCCAGATCGTCCAGGCCGGCCATACAGCCGTCCATGATACGCGCCGCCGCCGGCACCGCCCTGGCGAGGGCCTCGATATACTTTTCGGGCTCCCCCTTTGCTCCGCGGCCGATCCGGACTGTATAAGGGGCCACGGTAGCCACGCGCATAGAGCCCAGCGGGGTAAAGCCGCTGCCCTCCAGATAGGCCTCCGCCTTCTGGAAATATGCCGCGAAGCCGTAATCGCCGGTGTCGTTGCAGGCAAGCATGTGCGCGCTGCCCAGCATGTAGTACGCGCCCAGCAGGTTCCGCCGTTTATCCGGCGAGTCCTCCAGCGGCTCCAGCTGCCGCAGGATTTCCCGCGTCGCCCCGATGGCCTCGTCGATTCTTCCCAGGCATAACAAGAGCCGCGCGCGGTAATGGGACCGGTAGTGCGTCCAGATGCTTTCCCAGCCGGTGGGCGCGCCATCCAGGAGCTCGAACAGCAGCCTTGCCTGGTCAAAGGGGATGATCTGAGGGAACTGATAGACAATGCCCACGACCGCGTCGTAATCCTCCGCCCTGGCGTAATAGCCCGCCGCGTCCATCTTCTGCTCATGCTCCAGGCACCACCGCGCCGCGGTCAGGTAAACATCGCGTTTTTCCTCCCGCGTGAGCAGGTCCCGCTGCTCAAGCAGGAACTCCTGCATCAAATGATGGATATGATACACGTTCATATAGGCGTCATAACGAACCAGCGAGCTGCACCGCATCAGCTCTTTGATCAGGCGGTCTCCATCCTCTAACCTGGAAATCAAATCGGCGGAGAGATAGCCGATCAGGGAAAGCTTGGAAAGAAACTTGTTTATCTCCGGCGAATTGTGCAGGAAGATCTCGTTTTCGATGAGCTTGGACATATTATACCGCAGGGTGCTTTTGATGTATTTCACACCGTCGGGGCGTTTTTGCAGCAGCCGGCCGGCCATGCCGGTCATAAAGGCCCAGCCCTTCGTGTCGGCGTAAATCCCGTCCAGGCCGGATTGCAGGGCAGGGGTAACCGGGATACCCATAAACCGGAACAGCTCCAGGGTTTCGCTCTTGGTGAAGCTGAGCTCCTGCTCTCCGATCTGCGCCATGCGTCCTTCGGCCACGAGGCTTTCGCTGTCGAAGCCGCAGTCCTCCCGGGTGATCAGGATCAGGGAACCGCCCGGGGCGGAGCCGCCCTTGCGGTCGTGCGCGCGTAGCTGCTCAAAGCTGCCGGACCATATGCCGTAGGTCAGCGCGCGGATAAACCACCGCACGGAGGCCTCGTGAACCAGGTGCAGGTCGTCAAACACGAGCGCGTAGCGGTATCTGGGCTTGATTTCGTCCGCAAGCATGCCCGCGAATACGGACAGCTCGCTTTGATTTGTGGGCATGCTCAGGCTGCGGACCGCGTCCGCTAAAGTGGCGCTGCGGCGGCTCACAGCGAGGGCGAAATTCTCCCAAAACCGGGCGGGGGAGTTGTCCGACGCGGAAAGCTGCACCCAAATTGTGCGTATCTGGCTGGATTGCAGGTATGCGTACACGGCATGGGTTTTGCCGCAGCCCGGCCCCGCCGTGACCGTTATAACCGGCTTTTCCAGCGCGCTTTCCAGAAGGTTGTCGATGCGGGGGCGCCGCAGAATGCCGCCTTCGTCCGTCATAGCTTTTCCCTTCCTTCTTAATCTTCCGGTATTTTAAATTTCCAATATTTCAAATCTTTTAATTTATTCAATCTTCCAAGCAGATCAAATCTTCTAAATCTTCCAAACATTCCAACATTCTAATGTTCTTCCTTTATCTTAAAGGAAGCGGTTTCTTTTGTCAAGGGTTTTCGCCAAAAGGGGGAGCTTTCCGACAAAAACGCAGTGCTTTCTCTGTGTGTAATCTGACGCCGAAAGCAATTATAATGGTAGCACAGCAACACCCAAGGGAAAACGCAGAAAGGAGAGGGAAAAATGTTGAACTACAATCAGCCGTATGCCCCGCCGGGCGGTTGGTGGCAGGCGCCGCAAAACGGCTGGCAGGCGCCGCAGGGCCCCGCCCCTTATTGGGCGCAGGAGATTCTGCCGTGGGATCTGGAGGCGCCGGCGTGGGCGCCGGTATCCTCAGGGATGGAGCTATGGAAGGATTTGCTCGACGAGCTGGACGCTGACGAGCAGCCCTCCGCGGAGCCGGAACTCGCGCAGCCTGTCAAAGCAATGAGGTCCAAGCCATTCAATCGAATCCTGAATCTATTTACCTATTGCTTTGTGGCTTTCCTGCTGGCCGGCAGCACCATGTTCGCCTTCAGCAACAGTGCCGAAAAATCTCTGCTCGGCTATCGCTTCTACAATGTACTCACGCCGTCCATGCAGCCCGCCTTCAAGCCGGGAGACATGATTTTCGTCAAATTGACAAAGCCCTCGGAGGTCAAGGTGGGGGATATCGTAACCTTCAACCCCAGCCCGAAATCAACGGCCTTCCTTACGCACAGGGTGGTGGAGCTGCTTCCCGCGGACGAGAGCCAGCCGGACCGCATGGTCACGAAAGGTGATTTCAACAACACGAAGGATCCACCCGTCGGGCTCAGCGCCGTCATCGGCGTCCACACCTTCACCATTCCCGTGATGGGCCGTGTGGTCGAAATGATGCGGAACAACCTGCTTCTGGTATGTATCTGTTTCGGGGCGGTCTTCCTGCTGCTTGCCGTGCTGCGCGCATATTTTGCCGCGCGAAAGCAGGAAAAGACAGCGCTCAAAGCCTTTGCCTAAACCCGGTTATTCACGCTCTTTTTGAGCAGGCAAGCCATCGGCGTCAATTTCCAGCGATTCATGCCGCGGGCACATGCTTTGAAAGAGCGGAATATCATAAAAAAATTTTTATATTAAAGGAGTCTACCACAATGAAAAACCTCAAAAACCGTAAAGTCCTCATCGCTATGTCTATTGTTTTGGCCATGATTATCATGGCAAGCGCCACCTTCGCGTGGGTCACGTCCAAGAATACCATGGTCAACGAATTCATGAACGAAGGCTTTGGCAACGGCTCCGGCCTGGTTGTCAACGAAAACTTCCCTGAGCCCACGCTTGAAATCGGCGTGACCACGCCCAAGGAGGTCAGCGTCACCAACACCGGCGCCAGCCCCATGCTTGCCCGCATAACCTTTGAGGAGATGATCAAGCTGCTGGGCAACGACGGCGCGATTACGCCGCAGACCACCGCCGCCGTTCCCGCCGGGATGATCCGGGTGCCCTTCGACATCAACAGCGTTAGCGGCGGCGCCTGGGAGGAAATCACAGGCAGGACCTTTGCCCCCGCGCTGCCCGGCACGGTCCGCGTGTTCAAAATCGGCTCTGTGTATAAGGCCTGCCACGAGTATGAGCCCGGCAAATATCAGGTCGTCAATTTCAGCGCCAGGGCCAATGCCGACAGCACTAGCTTTACCGACGTCGTGCTGAGCTATTCCTGCTATACCGAGGGCACGGCCAAGTTCAACAGCTGGAACCTTGCGCACAACTACGACAAGTGGGACGCGCAGACCCTCCTGGGCATCAAGCCCGCCGACAAGGACAAGTCCACCGTGAACACCGCGGAGGTCACGCTGACATACGGCAGCACCTTCGCCGCCGTACCCACGCAGGATAAATGGTTCTACCATCCGGACGACGGCTATTTCTACTACATCGGCGTGCTGGCCGGCGGCGAGACCACGCCCGTGATGCTGGAGGGCGTGCACCTGGAAGGAACCGCGAACCAGGATACATGGCAGAAGCACGAATACACCCTGGTCGTCGCCGTCGAAGGCCTGCAGGCCAACAAAGCGGCTCTCCTGGATACGGATACCGCCACCGGCCCCGCCGCTGGCTGGAAGCTGCCCGCCGGTTCCCTGCTCAACGCGCTGAATGATGCCATCGACACCTTCAACGCCAACGCGTAAGGCGCGGTCTCATATGAAATCCATGAAAAGTAAAGGGGAGATTCCGATGAAAAAGCTGAAAAACAGATTGGCGTCCAGATTGACGTCCTTCGTATTGGCCTGCTGCATGGCGTTCGCGTGCGCCGCGCCCGTCCTGGCGGCTGACCGGAATCTCCCCGACAGCTTCTGTATTGACGACGAAAACGGAATCAGCGTAACGGACGCGGGTGAGTACTTTCTGTACTCGGACAAGCTGATGCCGGGGGATGTGATCACCCGCACGCTTACGCTGCGCAACCTGAAGCAGGGCGACCCGTTTCAGCTGCGTATGGCGGGGGAATCGCCGGAATCGGCAGGTCCTGTGGATTGGCTGGAGAATCTGCACCTGCGCATCACCCTGGACGGGCGCGAGCTTTATGCCGGACGCCTGCGCGGCGACGGCAGGGACACCCGCACCATGGAAGGCAACGGCGCCGACCTGCTGTACCAGGGGCTGGAGCTTGGAACATATCAGCAGGGAGATTACGGTGTGCTGAAGTTCGTTGTTACGGCGGATGCCGGGCACCTGTCGGCTGAGGACCTTCGGGAAGCTTCAAAAGCCAGCATAAAATGGGTATTTTACGCCGCGAAGAACGCGGAGGAGGACGGGCCGAAAACCGGCGAGCTCGTACGCTTTGGCCTGTATATCCTGCTTGCCCTGCTGATCATTCTCTGTGCTGCTATATTATGGAAAGGCCGTTATGCTTGGAAAGGAGGAATATCCTGTGGTTAAGATGGTATGGAAGAATCTGCCCGGCAGGGGGACCGCGTTGGCCTTTGGGCTGATTTACGCCCTGCTGGCGACAATCGGCTCCACGTATTCATGGACAACATCCTCTAACCTGAAAGCAAATGAATTCACAGGCGAGCTGGGCTTGACCGCGCTGATTGTGGAGGATTTTGAGCAGCAAAAGCATTGGCAGCCGGGCAGCGATATCATGAAAACAGTTTCCGTTTATAATGAAGGCAAATCACCGGGCTTTGTTCGGATTTCTTTTGAGGAAATCATTCAAAAGACGGCGCGGTCCGATATTTCAGAGCCCTATGCCAACCCGCGGGCGGATGGCGTCATACCGGAATACTGCCTGATTGACGGCTGGGCGTCCTGGAAGGACGCGGGCGAAATCTTCAGCTCGGTGGAATTCAGGGAAGGCGCGGACCCAATCACGCCGGAGGACCTGATCGTTAAGGTCAAAGCCTCCGCGTCCGGCCTGCAGCGTTACCAATACGCGATCTATCAGGCGCTGGGCGGCGGGCAGGCATACCGCCGCGTCACGGCGCAGTTCAGCGCCGAGGGCAGCAAGCTGACGGTGGTCAACCCCCGCTATTGGGGATTTCTGAGCACAGAGTCTGAAGCAGAGGCTGCCTGGGGCATGGTGAATGAAACCAGCCTGCTCGCGCCCAGCCCGCCGGCGGCAAAAGACATTGCCGCGCTCGCCTGCGACCCGGTCAAAAAAATCAGCATCAATTACACGAATCTTACGACAGCGCTGACCGGCGCGGCCGCGGACAGGGACAAATGGTTTTATAACAGCGAGGACGGATTTTTTTACTACATCGGCAGGGTGGAGCCCGGCCAGGTGACCAGGACCCTTATGACCGGCCTGTCGCTTGACGCGGACGCGGACGTTTCCTATTCGCGCATGGGCCTGAAATTTATCGTGAACATGCAGGCGCTGCAGGTGAACGCCGCCGCGTTGGCGACAGGCTGGGAATTGGATACATCCGGCGCCCTTTACGCGGTGCTGTCAAGCTTTTGTTAATCTGAAAGGAGGCGCGTCATGAACCGTATCGTTCAAATTTTGCGAAGGCCGCGCGTAAAACGCCGCGCCGCAATCGCGGCCATTGCCGCCGCCGTTTTGCTGGCCCTGGTGTCTGTTACGGCCAGCACCCTGGCGTGGATGGCCAGTTCGGACAGCAAAACGAACGAGGTCAGCATCATGCAATATGTATTCTCGCGGCAGCTGATGGAGGTCTTTGCGCCGCCCGCGGCCCTTGCCGGCGGGGACACCGTCACCAAAACCAACTGGGTGAAAAACGACGGCGATATCCCGTCCTTTGTCCGTGTCAAGGTGTTCCCGGTGCTCACCGCGCCGGACGGGGCAACGCACCTGGAAGCGCAGTTCGGCAAGCAGCTGCACTATGTGAACCTGAACACCGCCAACTGGAAGGACGGCGGCGACGGCTGTTTTTATTACATGGGCAGGCTGGCACCCGGCGCTTCCACGCAACCCCTGTTCGAACAGGTCCGGCTGGACCAGAGTATTGTCACGGATACCAGTGCCGTGCTGACCGTGACGCTGATTGCCGAAACCGTGGAAACCGGGCCATGGCATTACCGCGAGGCCTGGTGGGGCAGCGGCGCGGAAATCAACAGCGGCCCGCTGGGCGAGGTTGACCAGGCGCTGCGCGGCTTGGCGGGGTAGGTACAATCATTTTTAACAATGAGCGATATGCCCAAGTGAAACAAATCAGAAAGGCAGGTCATAATCATGCGTAAATTATTCGCATATTCGAACATTGCACATAAAAAAAGGGCGCTGGTTTTGGCGCTGGCTTTGGCGCTGGTGTTCACGGCGGCATTCATCGCGGCCAACCACAGCGCCACATTGGCGAACCCGGGCCTCCATTGGTGCGGAATTTGCGGCACCGAAACCGCCGACAACGCGCCGGGGCATACCGTGGTGCGCACGATACAGGAAC
>WRMQ01000030.1 GCA_009777055.1 Oscillospiraceae bacterium | reverse complement strand
CGTCGTCCCCCCAACGTAGTTGTTCCCATCCGTCGTGCTGATGTACGCCGCAGACAGCGCCTCCCCCGATTCCGCGCATGTGTTGCAGATGTGGTGGACTGTGAGGGTGCCTGTGGTGCCCAGCTTGGTCATCGCCACGGGGGCGGAAGGCTTTTCCATGATTAGCGTCTGGGCGGAAATTTCCGCTTCGACGCCGCTCATGTCGTTTGCCTGCGAGCTGGAATAATTCAATTGAGTCAAGGTTTTTCCCGCTGTGTTCAGGCGGCTGACGTGTTCCGCCACCTTTTCGGTATTGCACAGATCCTCCGCCAAAAAAATGCGGATGTTGTTGATATAGTTGAGGCGCAGCTCCGTTTTGTCAACGATGATATAACGGAACCTGTAGTTCCAGAAGCCGTCTCTTGCGGCATTGCCCGAAAAAATATGCGAGGCGATAACAATGGTGTTGCTGGTGGCGGGGATGGTTCCGGTCCAGCGGTCCAGCCAGGCGTAGCCGTCGCCGGATAAATCAATGTCGGAATTCTGGAAGTTCTCGTTATAGTAGTCCCCCGCCGACGCGTTGCCTCCGCCCGAGCGCAGGGGCAGCCGGAGAATCGCCGCGGTCGCTTTTCTGTAGTAGACGCCCGCGTCAACGCCCTGCGCCATGTTTACAGCTCTTCTGGTCGCGCAATTGTATTGATAGAGACACATGACGCCGCCCATGAAATAGGGCATCAGGTTCCAGTTTTGGCCGCTGTAGGCCTTGTCGATAAACATCGTCATGGTGGAAAGGTTGTTTATATTGTTGCCCGCGATGTAGTAGAGCATCTCGGTTACGCCGTCTCTTACATGCCAGGGGTCCGTAATGGTCCGGTAAACGCCCCCGGGGGAATCCGCCGGGAAATATTCCGAAACGACTCTGTTGCCGTATTGCTGGAAGCCGGTCCAGTTGTTGTTTTCCGGAATCTGGCCGGCGTTGCTGTGCCAGGTGCGCGTTGGGGTATAGCTGCCATACTGGGCGGGCTGCGGCGTAACCAGATTGTTTTCCACCAGCCAGATGGGGTTGGAGGCTTTCTGATCCGCGGCGTTCGTGCTGAAGCGCTCCGTAATGCTGGAGCCCGCGATGAATTTTGAGCGGCTGTTTCCGCCCTCATAAAGATGCACGCCACTCATCCAGGCGTAGTAGAAAGCGCCGTCGCCGGAGGTATCCCAGCCCGTTTCCATGCCGCCGGTCTGCAGCGGAATGGCATAGACATAGGTCACCGCGTGGGAATACATCCAGACGCCATCGCCGTTTTGATAGCGGAGGTCCCAATAGATATATTCGCCGGCGCCCTGGGCGATGTTTAGGTTGCCGGCCGTTATGGAGGCCGAAACGGCATTGTCCGCGTTCGTGATGCCGACCCATGTGCCGGGCGCCGTGGGACTGCCCGCGATGGTGATGCTGGGCGAGCCGCCGCCGGAAACGCTGTAGCGGATTTGAGGATTGTTCGCCGTTATGCCGCCGCCGGCATAAAAATGAATTTTGCCGCTGGTCACACGGGCGGCGGTGTCATAGCCGCCGGAAAACGTATGGTTGACATAGTACCGGAAAGCGCCCGGCGCGTCCGCCGCCGCAAGATAGATGAGCTCGGGCACATTGAACTGCGCCACGGTTTCGCAGGGAGGCACGCCGTCCTCCAGGGTTTGGTCGATGGGGATCAGGGCGTCTCTGGCCGCGTCAAAGGCGTCAATTACGCCATCGACCCCGCCGCCGCCCATGCTGTAGTCGGGCCGGTCAAGCGCGGAGCACAGCTGCAGCCAGGCGTTCCAGTAGTTGTTCCAATAGGTGTTGGCGTTGGGCGCGGTCTGGTCGGCGTTCTGGTAGTGGTCCTTCTTCATGCTCTTGTAATCCAGAAGAACCTCCCGCACCTTGGCGCGCAGGGGGCTTTTATCGTAGGATATCACATTCGGGGTGAACCGGCTCACGAATTCGTATTGGTCGCTGCCGCTGGTGGCATAGGACCAGCAATAGGTCCAAAGCACCAGAGGGTTGAGGCTGCCGCCGCTGAGAATCGGGTAGGTGGTGAGGGTATTGTTCCTGGAAATATTGGCCCGCCACCAAACATTGGACGTGGCCCAGTTGATGCCGCTGGCGTTATAGCCCTCGACGCCTGAGCCAATGTTGTTTATGTCCACCTGGCACTGGTTGCCGTAGGAGCGGAAGAGGGCATTGTTGAAGCCCGTCAGCCCGCCGATCCAGCTGTCGTTATTGAGCCAGGAGGTGTTTGTGTTGTAGAGAACGCGGGACTGCTCCTGTGTGGAGTTGTTTGAGCTGACCATGTAGGTGCTCAGATACAGATTCGGAATCTGCCCGTAATGGCTGTAGCGGGAGGTATCGACATAAAGCGTTCCGCCGGCCCCGCTGGAGGCGGGCACGCTGGCGCGGCTGTTCGTGTCCAGGCGGTCTCCGTTGTAGGGGTTGCTTGTATTGTAGAAGTTGCCGGCAGGCACCTTCGTGCCGACCTTGGCGACAGAGTTCTGATCCCCCGAGCCGTTAATGCTGTTGTTGAAATCCCCGGCCCAGTACAGCGTGACCGTGCCGCTCCCCGCGGAGGTGAATTCGCTTGCCATGCGCCTCGTGCCCGTGTCATGGTCCACCACGCCGATCAGGGGGAGAAATCTTCTGGAGGAGCCGTAATCGTTCAGCGTGCGGTTGCCCTCGCCGGACACATGCAGGCCGTCCAGGGTGAAAAACCAGCTTGCCCGGGGATACTGGTTGCCGCCGCGGGAAACGCTGTAGCCCACGCCCGTGGGAATATACAGCGGCTTATAGACATAGGAGTACGCGCAGGCTGTGTATTCCACGCCATCCACCACGTAAGTGGCCTTCCATTCAATCAGCATACCCTGCCCCGCCGTAAGGCTGGCGCCATTGTTGGTGGCGGAGCCGTACTGGCACAGCCGGTACAGAAGATAGTCGGTGGTGTGGTTCGCTTTATTGAGCAGATCGGGCGTCGTGCCGCTGTCGGGATACCCCCAGTACGGCAGGCCGGAAAGCGCGACAGAATCCAGGTCATTGTAATAGAAATCCATGTTGACGCCATCCCAGTCATCGCCCCTGCTGGCCCGGCGGCTGACATGGGGCGTGACCCCTTGCGTGGTGCACTCGATTTTCACCTGCGTGGCGTTCTCGCAATAAAACCACAGGTCGCCGCTTGTGTTGGCGTTGCTGTTGTTCAGCGTGCCATAGGTGGCCCTGTTGCGGTTCCCGTTGGTGAAATCGGTCTTGCTGTCGGCGAAATACTGAAAGCCGTTATCGCCCGGTGTCGGGTTGAGGTAAATGAGCTCGGGCACCTGGAAGTATACGTCCGCCGGCGCCGCCTTCTTCTCGATTGCCGCGCTGGCGGGAACGCCGAAGCCGATGCCGCCCACGGCCACCATGCTCATGAGCAGGAGCAGTGCCAGCAGATAACTGACGCCCTGTTTTGCCTTCTTCATAAAGTCACTTTCCTTTCTGAACTAACGAAAATGCCGCAAACAAAACCGTTCTATGCTATACTACTATATATTATAAAAAATGTCAATACACTGGATAAATTTTTGCGCAAAAAAAATAAAAAATAAATAATCCAAAAAACAATGGACAGCGCCGTAAAAATGTGCTATAGTACGCTATAGCATGTTAAAATTCAATTAAATAACGGTGGTGTTCAAATGACAAAAGAGAAAAGCAGGACCCTACTGACCCAGCATGGCGTATCCATCCGGCAGGCGGCTATTATTCTTGGAATCATTGCGGTGTACTTCATCATCACGGCCTTTCAGCCCCCGGAGGGCCTGACCCCTTCGGGGCTGAAGGCGATTGCCCTGATGGTCTGCGTGGTGCTGACCTGGGCCACGCAGGTGGTTCCGATCATCGTTTCCTCCGTGTTCTTTATTTTTCTGATCGGCGCCATGGGGCTTGCGAAGCCCGAGCTTATCCTTGACCCCATTACGGGGCTGCTTGTCTCCGATCCCATTACGGAAACAATGGTGATCAAGGACTTTGCCTCCCATGTCATCTTCTTTATGTTCGTTTCCATTTTGCTGGCCTATGCCATGGACCGCTGCGGCATGAACCAGCGCCTGGCCCTGAAGATGACGGCGCTTTCCAAGGGCAGCCCCAAGGCCATGGTGTTGCTCTTCATGGCAGGAACCGGCATTGTTTCCATGATCATTTCCAATGTGCCAAGCTGCGCCGCCTTTCTCCCCATCGTGCTGGCGGTGTGCAAGAAAAACGACTGCATCAAGGGCAAAAGCAATTTTGCCAAAGCCTCCATCATCGGGATTATTTTCGCGGCTATGGTGGGGGGCAACGCCACACCGGCGGGGAGCCCCATTAACATCATGGCCCTGGATTTGCTCAAGCGGGGCACCGGCCTGGATATTTCCTTTGCCCAATGGTCTTTGATGGGCATCCCCCTGGTGCTTCTCATCATCCCTGTTCTCTGGCTGATTCTCATCACGGTGTTTCCGCCGGAGTTCAAGAAGCTGGCCGGGCTGGAGGACTCGAAAGAGGAGCTGGCCAAGCTGGGAAAGCTGAACACACAGGAATGGAAGTTCATCGCCATCGTGCTTGTGATGCTGTTTTTCTGGTTCACCAACCCTTATTTGCACAAGATTTCAACCACGGCCGTGCTGGCCTTCGCGGCCGCGATTCTGTTCTTCCCCGGGGTTCGCCTGCTGGACTATGATTACGTGAAGCAAAAGCTGGACTGGACGGTCATCATCATGACCGGCGCCTCCATAGCCTTCGCCGCGACGATGCTCAGCACGGGCGCTTCCCAATGGATCGCGGACATGACCCTGATGCGCTTCGCCAATGTGCATCCCGTCGTTCTGGTGTTCGTGATCGCGATCTTCACTACCTTGATTCATCTGTTGATCCCCTCCTGCCCGGCATTGGTGGGCGTGCTGGTTCCCACCGTGATATCCTTTGCCGCGAAAGCCGAAATGCCGGCCATGATGCTGTTCCTCCCGGTGGCCTTCAACGTGTCTACTTATTGGCTGCTGCCCTTCGACCCGCTGCCCATGATGTGCTTCCCGGAGAAATATTTCTCTATCAAGGATTTCTTCAAGGCCGGTCTTCCGGCGCACATTGCCCTGATTCTCGTTTCTGTCGGAATTGTTATGTTCTTCGGAAAGCCCCTGGGATTCTTCTAAAAAAACGACAAGCCCCGGCGGAGCGACATGCTCCGCCGGGGCTTTGGCTTTGTGTCTGTTCGGCCTGGCTTATTTTTTCTTGCGCAGCTCCGGGAAGAACGCGAAGTCCACGATCACGAAATTGTCGGGGACGAACATCTCCTTTTCCAGCTCGCGGAAATTGATCTTCTCCATGAGCGTGTAGGGCACTTCCTTCACCGCCTTGTAGGCGATGGCCTTGTCGCGCTCGGGCAGCTGCTTGAGGCACAGCCGGTCGATCTCCAGCAAAACCTCGCGCTGCTTCTCCGGGCTGTCGTATTCGTCCTTGAGCACCACGAAGGCCGTGGGAATCACGCCGGTGGAGTCGTTGAACTGCTTGAGGCCCACAACGGCGCAGATATTCACCGCCTCATGCTGCATGATCACGTTTTCGGCGGGGGCGGGATGCACGGTGTGCCCGTCGGGGCGCATCATCGAGCGCTTGTAGCGGTCCACGAAGTAGAACACGCCGTTTTCGTCCAGGTGCCCCTTGTCGCCCATGCGGTAATATTTCGTGCCGTCGGGGCCGATAAAGGTGATCTCCTCGGTCTCCTTGGGCAGGTTGTGGTATTCCTGCATCATGCTCAGGCTATGGACGCACAGCTCGCCGTCCACACCGTATTCCAGCTCCTCGTTTGTCTCGGGATCAATAACGCAGACCCTGCTGTTGGGCAAAATATAGCCCACATTGCCCTCGGCCTTCCAGTTGAAGTCCTCGCGCGTTGGATCGTATTGGGGCATCATGCTCAGGGAGCCGCCGAATTCCGAGGCGCCGTAGCCGATGCGCAGCCCGTGCGTGCAGCCATTGCGGAGCAGGGCCTGGTTGACCAACTCCATGGAAGTCGGCGAAATCTTGTCGCCGCCCGAAATGGGGATTTTAACAAACGAAAGCCGATCACTCTTTTTGGCCAGCTTCGGGTTGCGGGCCAGCACCTCGTACCAGCGCGGAACGCCCAGGAAAACGTTGGGCTTATCCCGCAGAATAATCTTCGAAAAATCATCGGGCTTGAAGATGGGGATCAGAATGATTTCGAAGCCCGCGCAAAGGCTCATGTGCATGCCGCAGAACAAGCCGTAGGAGGAGAAGAACGGGAGAAACCCGCCGAAGGTGTCGCCCAGCTTGTAGTCGACCGGGCGCACATTGCAGTACAGCGAGCAGACCACGGCGTTCAGGGAGGCGTGGCTGTGCAGCACACCCTTCATCAGGCCGTCGGCGGAGGTGCCGCTGGTATAAACCACGGCGGCGGGCATGTCTTTTTCATAGGGAACATGGATATCGCCCTCAAAGTTATGGGCCGCGATGAAGTCCGGATGCCGGATATATTTTGAGCCCGGGCGGGCCTCCATGAAGCTCTTTTCTTTTTTCTGATAGAGCATTTTGCCCAGCCTGCATTTCAGGGTCGCCTTCGGATTCAGGGAATCGCCGGGGCTGACCACGACCACGGTGTCAAAGGGCAACCGGTCAATAATCGGGTCGACCTTGTCGGCGCTGACGTCCAGCAGCGTAATCAACAGGCGGGAGCCGGCGCGCTTAATCCGCTCCAGAATACCCTCGGCGTTGGTGCGCGGGTCCATCAGGCAGGCAACGGCCCCAATACGCCAGAGGGCGTAGGTATAAACGATAATTTCCTTCACATTGGGCATGAGGACCGAAACAAAATCGCCCTTCCCTATGCCGAAGCCCCGCAGCGCGCGTGCCGTCCGGTCAATTTCCGCGTTGATCTGGCCGTAAGTGGTGCGCGTACCCATGAAATTGGTCGCGTAGTTGTCCGGCCCCGGCGGAATCGCTCCCTCAATCCCATCCATCCGCGTGGGCTGAAAGGCGAAGGTGTCCGCGTTTTGCTGGGTGAAGTCGCTGCGCAGGATCAGCTCGACAGAGCTGGCGTCATACTGCTTGAGATGCGGATTTTCCACCGAGGCAAGCTTTTTCTGATTTGTTTCCACTTAAGTATCCCCTTTGCTTTATTTGTTTTTTGGAAATAAAAAAACCGCAATGCCATTGTATCAAACTTCTCAGCGCTTGTCAATAGAGGAAAAGAAATATCACACGGAATCTCTGCGGACAGACACGAGAGGCCCGGCTGGGCCGGACCTCTTTGGGTGTATTTCGTTCGCCTTCGTTTTACGTATCCGCGTCATTCAAATTTCTCTAGGGCTTCTTTTACCGCGTAGTAAGAGGACTTTTCCGTGCCATCCATGTATACCAGCCCCCAGCGGGTTTCCACCGGGCAGTCGCTCTGGCCGCAGTAATAGCATTCCGCCGAATCGGAATAGCAATAGATGAACGCGCCCACAAGAAAGGTCTTCTTTTCGAACCGGGCAAAGATATCGGTATAGAACCCCGCCTGGCCCTCCGGCGTGTGCGGATAGCCCTTAATTACCACCTTTTCCGGCAGCTCGGCATAGAGGTGGTTGCGAAAATCGGTGTTGAAGATGTAGTTGGCGTAGTCGCTGGCCTCGTTTTTCACGCGGTCCCTCATTTTGGCCGGCAGGGCGTCCACGAAGGCCTCTATGTTTTCCCGGGCCTCCGCCTCGCTGGAAACGCCGTAGCGTTCGAGCACGACCCGCTTTTCCTCGGGGGTTTTGGCCGCGCCCTCGCTCATGTAGCCAAATTCGCACAGGATGACAGGCTTGCCCGTGAAGCTCCAGATAAAATCAAGAATCAGGTCATAAAGAAACATCCAGTTGGCAAATTCAATAAAGGTGCCTACATACATGTCCAGGCCCACATAATCGCAGTATGGGAGCCAGGGCTTCATCAGCAGGTGGTGATCCACCTGCGGCCCGGCGGAGTTGTAGCCCACCAGCACGTTGCCCTTGAGGGGGGCCATGGCCTGCATGGTGAGCCCGATGAAGCGCACGCATTCCTGCGCGCTTTCCATGGGGGCGCTGAAGCGCGGCACACCCAGCTCGTTGGTGATCTGCAGAGCGCCTACGATATCCCTCAGGTCCGTAATCAGGAATTCCGCGACGCTTCTGATGCCCTCCGTATCCGTGCGCGGGTCAATGCCATATTTGAGATATTCCCGCGGATAGGGCGTCACGGCCATGGTTTTGATCCCGCCCTGCAGCAGCCGCAGCGTGCGCTCCTTGTAGTTTTTATATTCCTGCCGGACCCCGCCGTTTTCGTCGAAGGGGAAGGGGATGTCCGAGCGGTTCCAGCCCAGGCCCGCGCCCTTCATCTGCTCCGTGTTGTCGTTCCCGTGGCACACGCCCTTGATAAAGCCCCCCGCCTTCACCTTGGCGAGGGTGACCTCCGAAGAGCTTTTCGCCTTAAAGGGATAGCTGAGCAGCGCTGCCGGCACGTGCACGATTGAGGGCGCGATCTGGTCGCGGGCGTAGGGCTCCAGCGCCGCGTAGGGGGGAATAAGCATGAGAACGCTGTGGAGAAGGCAGACGAGGGCGGCGGCGATTTTTTGCGTCATGCGAATCACTCTTTCTCTAAATATTTTGCCAAATCAATCCGGTCCTGTATCTCCAGCCCGCGCTCGCCGGCCAGGGATTCCAGGTGATGGGTGAACTCGTGCAGCAGCGTTTCCCGCAGCTTTTTGCGCAGATAGGCCTCCGGCGCGTGGCCGTAAACCCGCGCGAACGAGCCGTAATATATCGTAATATAACGTCCCAGGTCGTGCCTGCGGCTGTATTCCCCCATGATGCAAAGCCCCGGGGCCCGCGGGTGAATTTTAGCCTCCTCCAGCAAAATGATACCCCCGTTGAGCTGCCGGAAAAAGCCCTCCGGCAGCTCTTCGGCGATTTCTTCCAGAATACGCTCCACGTCGTCGATGCTGTGCATATTCTCAGCGCGCGCCGATGGCGGTGTAATCCCGGTTGGCCATGACGCTCTGGTAGGCCGGGCGGATGATCTTGTCCTGGTTGATGAGCTCCTCCAGGCGGTGGGCGCTCCAGCCCACAATGCGCGCGATGGCAAAGATGGGCGTAAAGAGCTCCTGTGGAATATTCAAAATTCTGTAGACGAAGCCGCTGTAAAAATCCACATTTGCGCTCACGCCTTTATAGATCCGCCGTTTTTGCCCGATGATCTGCGGGGCCAGACGCTCCACCATGTCATAGAGCGCGAACTCGTCATACTGGCCCTTCTCCGTGGCCAGCTGCCTGGTGAACATCTTGAACAGGTCCGCGCGGGGGTCCGAAAGGGAATACACCGCGTGGCCCATGCCATAGATGAGGCCCTTTTTGTCGAAGGCCTCTTTGTCCAGCAGCGCCGTCAGATAGGCGCCCACCTCCTCCTCGTCCTTGAGGTCGCGCACGCTCTGCTTGAGGTCCTCGAACATCTGCACCACCTTGATATTCGCGCCGCCGTGCTTGGGCCCCTTGAGGCTCCCCAGGGCGGAGGCCACCACGGAGTAGGTGTCGGTGCCGGAGGAGGACACCACGTGGGTGGTAAAGGTGGAGTTGTTGCCGCCGCCGTGCTCCATGTGCAGCACCAGCGCCAGATCGAGGATCTTGGCCTCCAGGGCGCTGTAGCTTTTGTCGGGGCGCAGCAGGCGCAGGGTGTTTTCCGCTGCGGAAAGCGAGGGATCCGGCTTATGGATGTAAAGGCTGTCGTCGCACTCGTAGTGGTTATAGCAGTGGAAGCCGTAGACCGCCAGCAGCGGGAATACGCTGACCAGATGCAGGCACTGCTTGAGGACATTGGGGATCGTCGTGTCATCGGCCAGCTTGTCGTAGGCGCCCAGGGTCAGCACGCTGCGGGAAAGCATATTCATCATATCCCGGCGGGGGGCCTTCATGATCACGTCCCGCACGAAA
Source organism: Oscillospiraceae bacterium (assembly GCA_009777055.1). Classification (GTDB taxonomy): domain Bacteria; phylum Bacillota; class Clostridia; order Oscillospirales; family Acutalibacteraceae; genus WRMQ01. Next base: position 16,486 of record WRMQ01000030.1, on the reverse strand, counting down.
TGCGGCGGAAGCTGCCGCACCTGCGCGAGGTATTGCTGAAACCCCTCCAGCTGCGCCGGCGCGGGCAGGTCGCCAAAAAGCAGGAGGTAGGCAACCTCCTCAAAGCCGTAGCGCGCCTCGTTTAAAAAGCCGTCGCAGAGCTGCTTGACATCAATGCCCCTGTAATAAAGCTCGCCCAGGCAGGGCTGTTTTTCTCCATTGATCATTTTTGACGAGACGATGTTGGAGATCTTAGTGAGGCCGGCCTTAACGCCGTTGCCGTCTTTGTCGCGCAGGCCGCGCTGCACATCGTGCGTCACATAGAGGGAGCTGTCAATTTTGTTCTTCTCCATGCACATCGCGGAAAAATGCTGGATGCCGCCCATAGGTTCATCCCCTTTCTGAAAATAAAGATTGTCCTGTGCCATTATCGCATATTCCCTGTGAAAAGTAAAGAGGTTAACAAAAAAGTTACAGATTATGGATGTTTCAGGGAATATCAGCTCCGGAAAATACCCCGAAAATATTTCTTGCATATATTTTGGCGCTATGCTATAATTCTCAGGGTAATTCTCAAGATAATTCTCAGGATAAAATGGGGGAGACGCGCGTATGCCTGTCAGCGTTATGAGCGTGTTTGGCACCAGGCCGGAGGCCATTAAAATGCTGCCCCTGGCCAAACGCATCGCCGCCACGCGGGGCCTTGCGGGAAAAATCGTCCTCACCGCGCAGCACCGGGAGATGCTCGACCAGGTGATGGCGGTTTTCGGCGCCGCCGCCGACTACGACCTCAACCTCATGCGCCCGGGCCAAACCCTGAGCTCTATCACCGCCGATGTCATCACGGGCTTCACGGAAATTTTAACGCGGGACAGGCCCGACCTCGTGCTGGTGCACGGGGACACCACCACAAGCTTCGCCGCAGCCCTGGCGGCTTTTTATCAGCAGATTCCCGTGGGGCATGTGGAGGCGGGGCTGCGCACGCATAACCTTTACTCCCCTTTTTCCGAGGAGGCCAACCGCAGCCTGACCGCCCGGCTGGCCACGCTGCATTTCGCCCCTACAGCGCGCAGCGTGCAAAACCTGGCGCGGGAAAACGTGACCGCCCACGTGCATCAGACAGGCAACACGGTCATCGACGCCTTTGCCACCACGATGCGGGAGGGCTACCGCTTCAAGAGCGGGCAGCTGCGGGGCATTGACCTGAGCGCGGGACGTACGATCCTGCTCACCGCCCACCGGCGGGAGAACCTGGGCAAACACCTGCGGCAAATCTTCCGGGCTGTGCTGGAAATCGCGAACCGTTTCCCGGATATCCAAATCATCTACCCGGTGCATAAAAACCCTGCGGTCATGGAGCCCGCGCGGGAGCTGCTGGGCGCGCATCCCCGAATTCACCTGATCGATCCGGTGGATGTGGAGGATCTGCACAACCTCCTGGGGCGTATTGACCTGGTTCTGACGGATTCCGGCGGCCTGCAGGAGGAGGCCCCTGCCCTGGGCAAGCCCGTGCTGGTGCTGCGCACAGAGACGGAGCGTCCCGAGGCCGTGGAGGCGGGCGTCGTCCGCGTGGCCGGGGTGGACACCGCGGATATCATAAAAGCCGCGCATCTCCTTCTCACGGACAACGCAGCCTATCTCCAGATGTCGCGCGCGCTGAATCCCTATGGGGACGGGCATGCCAGCGAGCGCATCTGTAACGCGATATTGGAATTTTTTAACGCGAGGTGACCTGTTTGACCGCGAAAATCATCTGTTGGATCAAGACGCACCGGGCGTTTTGCGTCTATTTCATCATCAGCTGCTTCGTAACGCTGCTGGATATGGCCGTTTCGCGGCTGGGCGAGCTCCTTCTGCCCCTGGTGGCCGCCAACACCGCCGGGGTGGTCACGGGCTTCGCCACGCAGTATTTCCTAACCTCGCGCAAGGTCTACAACAACAAAAACCTGGCGACCTTCGCCAAATTTCTGCTGACGTTTTTGTTTGGCCTGCTGCTGGCCAACGGCATCGTCTACGCCTGCCGCGAATGGATATTTCACGGCTCGGACAGCGCCTTCGCCTTTTTAGCCAGCAAGGGCGCGTCCATCGCCGCGCCGTTTTTTTTGCTGTATTTCATTCGCAAATACTGGATCAAAGCGCCGGAGCCAAAAGGAGATTGATCGCATGGATTTATATGTCTTTCTGCCCTGCTACAATGAAGCGCTGAATATCGCCAGCCTCATTGAAAGCTGGAACAGCCACCGCGCCGCGCTGCGGGAGCGGGGCTTCGCGCTGCGCGTTTTCGGCATTGACGATTGCAGCACGGACGGCACCCGCGGCGTCATTCTTGAAATGGCGGAAAAATACGACAACGTGTCCCTGCTTCCCCATGAGGTGAACAGGGGGCTGCGGGGCGGGCTGAATACCTCGATCTCCCGGTTTCTCGCCCTGGGCCAAAAAGGCGATTTGATGGCGCTGATGGATGGAGACAACACCCACGACCCCAAGTATATCTTCGCCATGCTGGACAAGCTCCAGGCCGGAAGGGACTGTGTGACCGCCTCCCGCTACTGCGCGGATTCCAGCATTGAGGGCGTGGCTTCCCACCGGGAATTCCTCAGCGACATGGCGCGGCTCTATTATAAGCTCCTGCTCCGCGTGCCGGAGGTGGAGGATTACACCTGCGGCTACCGGCTTTATACCTATGAGATCATCGAAAAGCTGGTGGCGCGCTTCGGGGCGGCGCCTGTTGTGGACAAAAGCTTCGCCTGCATGATGGAGCTGCTCTACCGGCTGTATCTGGTGGGCGCGGCCTTCGGCGAGGTGGGCTTTTGCCTGCGCTACGACAACAAAAAGGGCGCCAGCAAAATGCGCGTGCTCAAGACCATGACGCGCAGCCTCATCGGCGCGCTGAAGCTGCGCGGACTGAAGTAAGCCAAGCAAAGGAGACGAAAGCTATGTCACAAAAAAAACAAAGCGCCATTCCTCTGCCCGCAAGCCCGGAGCGCGCGTGGCGGGCGCACGCCCTCCCTCTGCTGGTTCTGTTCGGGCTCGTTCTATTGATCTCGCTCACTACGCTGTTCGGCCCTTTCTATCGGGGCGACTATGGGTACGACGCCGGCATTTTTGCCTCGGTAGGTCTCGCGATGCGGAACGGACGCGTTCTCTATACGGAGGTCTGGGAGAACAAGGGGCCGCTGCTCTATGTTATTCAGCTGGCCGGAATCTCTGTTCATTATTGGCACGGCATCTATTTGCTGGAGCTTTTGAGTCTTTGCGTCACGGCTTTTTTCGCTTATCGAACCGCCCTGCTGGTTACAAAAGGCAGCCGCTGGGTTTCCGCGATGGCGGCAGGCTTTCCCCTGCTGCTGCTGGCGTTCACGCTGGAGCACGGTAACCTTTCGGAGGAATACGCCCTGCCGTTTATCTGCGCCGCGCTTTATTTTACGGCAAAATTCTTTTTTCAGCAATATCGCTTAAAGGCGCCTGAGGTGATTGTTGTGGGCATGTGCTTCGCGGCGGTATTTTTGCTGCGGGCAAACATCTGCGCCTTCTTTCTCGCCATGATCGCGGTGGGCGCGGTCCTGCTCATCCGCGATAAAAAATGGAACATCCTGCTGCGCACGGCGGGGCTGGCCCTGGCGGGGGTCGTCCTATTCGTGCTGCCCTTCGCGGTGTATCTGATCGCCAACAACGCCTGGCGGGAATGCCTTTTCACGGCCTATCTGAATATCATGGGCGATTTTGCGCGTCCGGGAGCGGTTCAGATTTTCAAAGCGGCAGCCAGTATGGTGTTTCGTTCGGTACCCTCCGGCGCGCCGTTTCTGGCGCTGGTGTTTCTCATCCGCTTCGCGCTGGGGTTAAAGCGCAAGAGCTTCAAAGATTCCGGATTAAAAGCGATGCTGTGGATCTGCGCCGTTGGGCTGCCGCTCAATTTCGCGGCCAGCGGATTGATGGGCTTTGACCAGATGCACTATTTCATGCCTTTCGTGCCAATCCTGATCATCCCGGCGGCGTGGCTGCTGCACACGCTGCACGGCCTTCTCCGCCGTTCACTGAAAAAGGAGGCGCCAACCGTTCTGGTCCTGTGCGCGGTTGTGCTGTTCGGGTCAATGGGCGGCCTGCATCGTATTTCGCTTGATGCCATGTCCAACCTGCAGTCCGCCCTTCATCCCAAGCCCGACCTGGCTGTGGAATTCGTTTGGGCAAACACCGAGCCGAATGACTGCATACAGGTGTTTGGAGGCTTGGGCGGCAGCTCGCTGCACTACCGCTCACAGCGGCTGTCGGCATCGAAGCATCTCTATTTTTGGGGGGACGGCAATTTTACGGCTGAGAAAGCAAAAGAAAACGCCAACATCATCGCGGCGGATTGTTACGCGAATCCACCGAAGCTTATCCTGTTCGGCGAAGGCCAGATGGAGCGCTTCTTTGCGCTGCTGGAAGACGAGCCGGCGTTCGGGCGCTTTCTGCGCGAGGAATACGCGCTGCGGGAGGACGCGGAATTGACGCACGCGGTGTATGAGCGGATTTGACTTGCCCAAAACGTGTAAAACATAGTTTTCAGCACAGATTATTTGATATTCTTGCTATTCAAAGGAGAATACGATGGCAAAGCTAAAGGTTTTTTTGCGCGCGGCGGGCAAATGGCTGCTGCTGGCGCTTGCTCTGACGGCACTTTTCACCGCGCTTATGACATGCGCCTACGCCATCCCCGATCGATGGATTGAGAAAAATGTCGAAATGTCGCTTGATTTGCTGGAAGACGCGGGCGATTTTCCGCTGATGTTCGTCAATCGCAACGGTTCTTATATGGATCATTTTACCGATAAGATCATGCTGCGCGTCGCCTTGCGGGAGCCGGGCACTTCACCGCTCCAGGCCGGGCAGGTGCCCCAATACGCGCGGTATTGGCACGGATATCAAATATATCTGCGGCCGTTGTTGGTTTTGGGCCCGCTCGGAGCGCTGCGCGGCGTCAGCGTTTTGGTCCATTTTGTTCTGCTCAGTCTGTTCATTTCACTTGTCGCAAAAAAAATGCATCTGATATACGCGGTTTGCTTCAGCGTTGCGCTGGCACTGACAGGTTTTTTGCTGGTGCCTTTGTCCGCGCAATTCTCAAGCGTTTACCTGGTTGCGTTTTCCGCATCCATTGTCCTGCTCTTGTTTCATGATAAGAAATGGTTTCGTTCCAGATTGCTCTACTTCTTTTTTATCGTCGGCGCCTTCACCAGCTTCGTGGACTTGCTTACAGCGCCTGTTATAACGCTGGGTATTCCATTGATTCTCGTGTCGCTGCTGCAAATAAACGAAGATACGGGCATCCGGCAATCCGCCAAAAAAATGTTGGGCATCGCCGTGCCCTCCATTGTCTGGGGGGCAGGCTATGTGTCGCTGTGGCTGAGCAAATGGGTCATTTCGAGCGCTATTTTGCGCCATAATGTGCTCCGCAACGCCTTCAGCGCGATTTTCTTTCGTGCCGGTCTCAGCGCGACAGCCGAAGTTGGATATGATCCAGACGGCCTTTTAACGGAAACCTGGGCCGGTTTCGAAAGCTTCAACCGTTTCGAGGCCGTTAAGACTTCTTTTCTTACCTTTCTCAATTTGAAAGAAATGATTCTCTTTCTCGCGGTCTTGTGCGCCGCGTGCCTGGCCGTCTGCCTGCTCAGCAAGACCGCGCGCGGCAAAATTTTCCGGGTTATGCCGCTGCTGCCGACCCTCTTAATCCCCTTCGTTTGGATGGCCGCGCTGGGGCAGCACACGTTTATGCACACACACCTCGTCTATCGCAACTGGATCGTTTTCGTCTTCGCGCTGATGTGCGTTCCGGCGTATTTGATCCTGGAGGCGGCTCGAAATCTACCATTTACCCAGCCGCTTCCTCCGCCTCCCGTATCACCTCCTGGGGAATCGCCTCCCCATGCCTGACAAAGAGGATGAGAATCAGCGAAATCAACAGGGCCACGGGGGCGTAATAAAACAGCGAGAGATAGGTGCCGCTGAACATGCGGAAGAAGCCGTAGGCGATGGGCGAGGCGACCTGCGCCGAGAAGGTCGCGGTGTAGTAGTAGCCCGTGAAGGTGCCCACCTTCTTCAGCCCCCCGATCTCCAGCACCAGCGGCAGGGTGTTCACTGTGATAAGCATGTTGGAAACGCCCGCGATGAAGATCACCGGCAGAATCAGAATATCCAGCGTGGAAAGAATCTTGAGTATGGCGGGATGCCCCGGATCGGCGCTGTTGAGCGACACGTAAGAGCTCACGCCCAGATCCTGGGAAGCGCACAGCGCCAGGAACACGCCGAAGAACACGGCGAAGGCCCCCAGAAAGCAGACAAAGCCCAGAACAATGGTCTTTTTGCGGCCTATCTTTTTGCCCAGCAGCCCCGCGGGGATCGCCGCCAGCATGGAGCCCGCCGTAAGCACCATCATAAGAAGCGTGGCCTGCGCGGTGTCCTTGTGAAGGATTTCCTGGGCAAACAGCGAGAAAAAGGTCGTTACGGCATTGACGCTGCAAAACAGGAAGAACAGCCCCCCCAGCATGGCGAAAAGGCTTCCGCGTTCCGCTTTGCTGAGCTTGAGGGACTTGCGCTCGGCTTTTTCGGCCAGGCGGGCCTCCTTTTCGGCCGCTTTGCGGGCCGCGTCGTCCCGGGCGGCAAGCAGGTCCGCGCTGAGCAGGCGGCTGTCCTTTTCCTTGACGAAAAACAGCAGCACCAGCATACCCACAAGCATCAGCGCCGCTCCCACGGCAAACACCGCCGGGAAGGTGCTGAACTCATCGTAGCCGGGGCTTTCCTTGGTCATACCCGTGATGGCCAGATGGATCACCGTGACCACGGTGCCCGCCGCCATGGCGAGCGCGCCGCCGACGCCGCCCATGAGATTGATGACAGCGTTGCCCTCGCTGCGCAGCTCCGGCGGGGTGAGGTCCGGCATGAGCGCCACCACCGGCGCGCGCCACAGAGACATTACAAATACAAACAAAATAATCGTCACCATCAGCGCGGGCAGGGTGCTCATCAGCGGAATCAACACAAACAGCAGAGCCGATATCGGCGCGCCGAAGAAAATGAAGGGGCGCCGCTTCCCCCAGCGGGAATGGCAGCCGTCTGAAAGCTTGCCGAACAGCGGCTGGAAGACCACGCCAAATATGTTGTCGAAGGTCATGATGATGCCAATGAACAGCGGCACCAGCGTAAAGCGCCCCGCCGCGAAGGCGCTTTCCCCCTGGGAGGCGATGAAACGCTCCAAAAGACTGGAGCCCGCCAGCCTTTCGCTCCAGGCGGCCACGACAGGCGAGGCGCTGAGAAGCCGGTCCAGAATCTTAGTGATGTAGGGGTCATAGATCGTCCAGGCGACGGTGGTCCCCAAAAAGCCGAAGCCGGTGAGGATCGTCTTGGGGTAGTTGAGCCTTGCCTTGCCGGGGGCGGCTGTCTTCACGGATGTAAGCGCCATAGCTGCATCTCCTCCAGTTGATATGATTCTCCGACTTGCATTATACACGCTTCCTGAAAGAAAATCAAGGATTATTATTGCCCGCGCAGCGGGCCCGCGAAAAAAATTCGTGAAAAAATTTCGGTTAAACTCCGGAAAAACCCTTGACAAACGCTCTGAAATACGGTATCATATTGCAGTCGTCATTTGGCCGCAGGGGAGCATAGCTCAGCTGGGAGAGCACCTGCCTTACAAGCAGGGGGTCACAGGTTCGAGCCCTGTTGTTCCCACCAGGCATTTTCTTTATGGCCCGGTAGTTCAGTTGGTTAGAACGCCAGCCTGTCACGCTGGAGGTCGACGGTTCGAGCCCGTTCCGGGTCGCCAACGCGGGAGTGGGGAAATCAGGGCGCGGAGCAAAAAAGCCCGCATCCTGAGCCCCATCCGGATCCCTGAATACGCCTCTGTAGCTCAGTTGGTAGAGCAGCGGACTGAAAATCCGCGTGTCGCTGGTTCGATTCCGGCCGGAGGCACCAGACAGGAACAGGAAGAAGGGCGCGGGAGTCAGGCATATCACGGCCTGATTCCTGCCGTTTAAGGTCTGGCCCCAAATCTGCGGATGTAGCTCATCTGGTAGAGCGCCACCTTGCCAAGGTGGAGGTAGCGAGTTCGAGCCTCGTCATCCGCTCCAGTACGCATTGGGAATTGGGAAGTTGATCCTCCTGATTCCTGATTCCATCTCCGGAGATTCCCCGTCCCCTCCCCTGTCCGGCGCCATAGCCAAGTGGTAAGGCAGAGGTCTGCAAAACCTTTATCCCCAGTTCGAGTCTGGGTGGCGCCTCCATAACAAGACCGCTTGATTAATACAATGCTCTAAGCCTTGTATATCAAGCGGTCTAGTGTTTTCATACCCCTGAAGCGAAAGGGGGTATCGCTCAGGGGTATAAAAAATGAGAGAAAAACAGGCGGCAAAGCACGAACTTTTCCGCCTGTTTTTCGCTATCTCAAAGGGATTGTGGTTTCCGAGCACTCTCTCCACTTGAAGGTTGCCTCGCGCTGCCCAATGGTTACGCTCTCGACCGTGGCATGCCACAGCGCCTCGTTAAATTCCGCGAGTGGACCGGCCTGCTCCAAATCGGCGAGGAAACGCAGGATCGCATCGCGCTTGGCTTTGCGGTCCATGCGTTCGTCTGCAATGGCGGTCAGCTTTTCCTGCGCGGCTTCGTGTCGGGCGACCAGGCCGTTGTAGCGCTCCCAAAAGGCATCCTGATCCTGGGCGGTCCGGGCGTTCTCGTCGATGGTCTTCGCCGCCAGCGCCGCGAGCCCGTCGCACTCCTCCGCGAGGGCGGCCTCCTGCCGGTAGAGGTCGGATGCATCGGCCAGCTCGTCGAGGAAGATTTCGTAGTCCTCGGCCAGCTGCGCGCGGTCGGAGTATATCAAGTTGAACGCCTTGATGTACAAGGTTTTTATGCGCTCTTCATCGAGGTGCGGGGTTTGGCAGCGGGTTTGGTCTTTGTATTTTTTGTTGCACTGCCACACGACTTTTCGGTGCGGCGAGGTGCTGTGCCAGACCTTCGAGCCATACGCGCCGGAGCATTCTGCGCAGAAGATTTTCGCGGAAAAGCAGTGAACGCTGGACTGCCGGACCGGGGCCGCCTTGCGCCGTCGCATCTCGGCCTGCACAAGGTCGAACTCCTCTGCCGTGACAATGCCGGGATGCGAGTTCTCAACATAAAATTTCGGGAGCTGGCCTTCGTTTTTGACCATGCGCTTCTCCAAGAAATCAGCACAAAAAGTCTTTTGAAGCGTCGCGTTTCCGGCGTATTTTTCGTTTTGAAGGATGGAGCGGACCGTGCTGTCCTGCCAGATTGCTTTGCCGCCCGGCGTAAGGACGCCTTTGGCTGTCAGCAGCTTGGCGATGGCCCCCTCCGGGCGGCCCTGTAGGTACAGCGCGAAGATGAGCCGCACAGTTTTTGCCTCTGCTTCCACGATCTGCGGCAGACCGTCCGCGCCCTTCTCGTAGCCCAGGAAGCGCTTGTAGGGCATGGTGACTTTTCCGGCTTCGAAGCGCCGCCGCTGCCCCCATGTGATGTTCTCGCTCAGAGACCTCGATTCTTCTTGCGCCAGGCTGCTCATAATGGTCAGCAGCAGTTCGCCCTTGCCGTCAAAGGTCCAAATATTTTCTTTCTCAAAATAGACCTCGCAACCGGCTTCCTTGAGTTTGCGGATGGTTTGGAGGCTGTCGACCGTGTTCCGCGCGAACCTCGAGACTGATTTCGTAATGATAAGGTCCAGCTTCCCGGCGATGGCATCCTCTATCATGCGGTTGAACTGCTCGCGGCCTTTGGTCCTAGTGCCGGAGATGCCCTCGTCGGCGTAGACACCGCAAAAGTTCCAATCGGGGTTCTCCTGAATCATCCGGGTGTAGTAGTCGATTTGAGCCTGATAGGAATTCAGCTGCTCGTCCTCGTCGGTGCTGACACGCCCATATCCTGCCGTGTTGCGTTTTGCTTTCCTCTGCAGCGTCTGTGTAATTGGCGTGATGGTCGGCGGGATTTTCGTGACAGTTCTTTCTGCTATCATTTTAAATTTCGCCTCCTTGCTTCGTCTTTCATCTCCGGGGTCCAGCTATCCCGCCGCGAGGGGTGTCGCCATGTGAGGTCCACCCGCCGCCCATCTTCATAGGCAAATATCAGCTGAAAGTGGCCGGGCACCAAAATTTCCATAAGCCCCTCCATACCGCCAGCTTCGGCAACTTTGGCTTGCAGGATATCATCGGGAATCTGCTGGGAAGCACAGTGAGCTTTACCGATAGTATTGTAGGTGTGGCAGCTCCAAACTGCCTTCTTGTACTTCGGCGCGGAGCCCGCGATCTTGTGGCCGAAGGGTGCGCCGCATATGCCGCAGCGGATTTTGCCGGTCAGTTCGTATTTGCCCCAATTCAATGGGGCCAGTTTGTGGGCGGCAGCGCGGCGCGCGATCTCAGCTTTCACCGCGTCGAAGGTTGCGCGGTCGATGATGGCCGGGTGGTTGTTGCTCACTAGATATTGCGGCAACTGGCCGATGTTCTTGACTTTGCGCTTGGAAAGATGGTCTTGGGTATAAGTCTTCTGGAGCCGCAGGTCCCCGGTATATTTTTCGTTGCGCAGCAGCCCCGCCAGCCCATTCTTACTGAAGTTGATGCCCTGTTCAAGCAGCTTCTTCTGGATGGCCAGGATGCCCATGCCGCTTAGATAGTCGACGAAAATCTGCCGGACCACGGCGGCCTCTTCCGGGATGATGGTGAAAGTCTCGCCCTCCTGAAGATAGCCGTAGGCTCGGCTGTGCGTGGGCTTGCCCTCGGCAAACTGCTTACGGATGCGCCAGTTGCAATTCTCGCTGACGGACAGCGATTCGGCCTGGGCATAAGAAGCGAGGACGGTGAGCATCAACTCACCGTCCCCTGACATTGTGTGGATATTTTGTTCTTGGAAGAAGATGTCGACACCGAGACTTTTGAGTTCCCGCACGGTTTCCAACAGCGTGACGGTGTTTCGTGCGAAACGGCTGATACTTTTTGTCAGCACGACATCGATTTTCCCGGCCCGGCAGTCTCTCAGCAACCGTTGGAACTCGGGCCGGTCCTCCTTTGTGCCGGTCAGTGCGGCATCGGCGTAGGTGCCGATGTACTGCCAGCCGGGAGTGCTTTGGATCAGCGCGCTGTAGTAACTGACCTGGGCCGACAGGCTGTGCAGCATCGCGTCTTTGCCATCGGAGACGCGGGAGTACGCGGCGGCGCGCGTCAGGCTGGGCGGTGGTGCGGGGGCTTGGATTTTCGTGATTTTAGGCATGGTTCTGCCCTCCTTTCATCGTCCATGTTACCTCTGAAAGTCTTATAAGTCAAGGGTTTGGCCCATTAATCTCGCTTGTCAAATCGGAGAAAATAGGCTGGTACTTACCCCTCATAATTGTCTCAATTTTTCGGTAATCCCGGTCGTTGATAATGCCCCGACCATGCATCGAACGGGCGGCGGTCATGGCGGTTCCGTAGCGCGCCTCGCGGTCAAATTGTTCTCTGGTCATGATGGCTCCCCTCCAAATCTGGCGGCTATATAATGAGAATGGCAGCAGTAACGGCGCTTGGTATCTCCCCGGTGATCAAATTTTACACCGCAGTAGCCGCACACGGCGACGCAACTACTGCGGTGCTTCATAAGGTCACGGTTGGCATTCCACCAGACGCGGCGGCACTGGTCACAGCAAAAGCGCCGGGGTTTCTGTTGTGGGACCTGTTCCAGCGCCTTGCCGCACTGAGGACACTGGTCGGTTGGCATCTCTTCAGCGGCCTGCTTGCTTCGCCAACAGAAGGTCTTGACTGTATTCTTCGGCAGGCCAACTGCCTCAGCAATTTGAGCGTAATCCTGCCCCTGTCCCCGCAAACTCAAAATTTCCCGCTTTTGTATATTGGTCATGGGTCCCCACCCCTGTCATTCATAATCTGAGTCTTGAGCTTGGGAAAAAGGTGCGCCAGCTTGATTCTGTTCTCCAGCGCGGCCTTGCCGAAGTATGACACCACGCCGATCTTGAGCAGATCGAAGGCATTGTCCACCAGGGCCTGCGTGACGGACATATCCTCCGTGCGCCACGCCACGGTGCATACAAATGCGGCAACGACAGCCACTTGCACGGCCAGCCCGATGAAGATGCGCTTGGAGAATTCCAGCGGGTTGTGCTCCGGCTTCTTTTTCTTCTTTTGCGGTTTGCTTCGAACAAACAGAACAGCCACCAGAGCGGTGATCGCCGCCCCGGTGACTGCCGCCAATATGATGTTGAGGATCATTTGCGACCGCCCCCTAAATGCTTAATGGCCTCCTCCAGCACGGCGACGCGGCGGTCGAAGTTGTTGTGCTGGTCGACCTTCTTCTCCAGCCGCTCAATTCGGAACATCGCCAGCTGGTTGGCCCGGTGGACCGCAAGCCAGGCGGTGGCTGCCGTGGTGATCGCCGTGGCGACTGCGAGAATAATATCGTGAACAGACATCATTTATTCGCCTCCTTGTTGGGGATTCTGAGGGTGGAGCCGATGCGCAGTTTGTGGGGGTCCACGCCGCCATTGGCTTGCTGTATCTCAACCCAGCGGTGACCGCTGCCGAGGTGCTTCACCGCCAGCACCCACAGGGTATCGCCCTGTTTGACCACGTGGGTGATTTCGCCCGGCGCGTCCCAGGCCGTCAACTGGTACTGCTCAATCAGCTTGATCAGCTTGCTTGCGTAGTCCGGGCCGGTGGCGTAACCCGCCACATGGACGGCGCGGCAGGCTTTTTTGTAGTCGCGCTCACCCTGCACGGCCTTGTAGCGCGCGCTGCGTAAAAGCGCGCCGTGATCCGCGATAGATTCCTCCCAGCTGTCGTAAGCGCGGAAGGCGGCGGTGATCTCCACTTGCTCGCCGTCGATATGCTCGGAGGTCTTTTTGTCAATACGCCGCCCATGCCAACCCGTTCCGGCCTTGATCCCAAAGAGCGCATTTGCCTTTTGGGCCAGCTCCGACTTGCCCCAGCCGGATTCGAGGATCGCCTGCGCGATGATCAGGCTGGGGAGAATACCACCCCCGGCATTGGTTGCCTTGCCAACGCGATCAATAAACGCTTTTTGCTCTGCTGTCATTTTGGGTCCCGGCGCGGGCTTCGATGGTGCTGGCACATAATCCTTGCCCATCGCCTTTCTTACCGCCGCGCGAAAGGAGTCCATGTTTTCGCCGTGTTTGGGGAACCAGTTCCTCGGGTCTCCGTGGTTGCTGGCGATCCCGCGCGCGTAACCCTCGTAATGCCCGATGATCACCCCATCCTTCGTGGGGTCCAGCTTGAACATTCCGCAGAGGTAGGCGCACAGGGTGACGGCCTCGTCAAAGGCCCTGCGGAAATATACCGGGTCGGTCAACCCGTCCTCGGCTATTTCGAAGCCGAGGTGTGTGTCGTTGACAGAACCCTTCGGCCCCTTCGCGCCGTGCCAAGCCCGCATCGTCCAGGGCAGGGTCTGGTAGGTTGCCACAGAGCCATCCGCGAGCTTGCCGATGAAGGCATGCATACATATCTGCCGCCCTTCGGGGCGCGGCTGGTTCCAGTGGTTGTTGTATGGGTTCTTGCCGAGCCGCCCATCATCCGGGCCGACATAGCGGCTGAGTTTTGGGTTGTTGGCCCCGGTGCTGTGGACCATGATGCCCTTCGGCACAAGGGGCCTGCCGGATTTGAAGCACTCGTTGTTTGTTAATATCAGCTGATGCAAAACCATCTTCCGCACACCTTTCCATATTAATAGGACATAATTATATCCCCGATCACGCCGGGGCTGCCGCTGCCGTAAGCGCTGCTGGCTCCAGCGCCGCCCGCCGCGCTCACCCAGCTTGCCGTGCCGCCCTCTGGTGCCCAATCCGTGTAGCTCACGCTTGCAGAATAACCGGGAGTTCCTTGTGAACCGGCGATGCCGTTGCTCTGCACGATGATCCGACCGTCAGCGTTGTCGCCGCTGGTGGAAACCGTGCCAGCCGCGCCCCCGCCGCCGCCGAAGGTTCCATAGGTTCCCTGCTTGCCGCCTCCGGCTGTGAAAGAAAAGCTGCCGCAGGTGATCTTCGAATCGCCACCGGGGAAGCCGTCGCCCATTGTGGAACTGCTGCCTGCGCCCGCGCCGCCGACCGTCAGGGTGGCGTAGCCGTTCTCCGGCAGCTTGATCATGCAAACGCCAATGGCGCTGCTGCCGCCGCAGCCGCTGGTGGAAGCGCCAAGCCCCCGGTAACTGCCGCCGCCACCGCCGCCGACCACCTGAACGAACAGGTAACGGATGCCGCGCGGGAGCGCCGTGCCTGCCAGCTTATAACTCAGCTGCGAACCGCTGCGGGTATTGGGAGAGCCGGAAACCCACACTTCGCCGTCAGTAAAACGGTTGATGTAGGCCGTGCCTGCCGAGCCGCTTTTCCACGGGTAATTGCCGTTGATTTTCTGCGTTCGCGGTCGGCAGCCGGGCTTGCACAGCTTGATCTGCGTCCCGCCGACATAGAAGCCGGTGGTCACGGTTTCGCCGCTATAAAAATAGCCGGAGGTCGGCGCGATCAGCGCGAAGTTGAAATCCCGCATAGGAGCCGATGTTGTCCCGCCGTTGACCAGCAGGGCACCGTTGGTGGTCGCGAGGGGGGATTTCTGGCGCGGGTCGCTATACGCGCCATATTCCACAGCCTCGTACAGGCGGGTGTCCGTCGTGTTTGTCTTTCCGATGTACGCCACAAAATCCCTCCCTTAGCTCAACGGCACCTTGATTACATTGACATCCAGCGTGATGTCCTTGTGCTGACCATTCAAAAGCTGATTGATATACGCGATGGCATCGGTAAGCGTCATGTTGGCAAGCGGCCCGGTGGTAGGCGGGGTATAGCCCATGATGTTCCCCGCCGCCGTCCCCGCCGTCGCCGAGGTGGAGCGGACCACCCCGCCGATCACCGTCGACAGGCCGAGGATCGTGCGCGTGGCGGCACTGGTGTTGACGACATAATCGCCGATCACCATGCCGGAGATCGACGAGATGTTCGTCAGGTTCGCGGCGGTGTTCCAGCCGTAAAACGACGCGCCTTTTGCGCCTGCGGTCCCCGCAGCGCCGGTTGCGCCGGTATTGCCCTGCGGCCCCTGGGAGCCGGTCGCGCCAGTGTTGCCGGTTGCTCCAGTTGCGCCAGCAACACCCCGAATACTCCCCGCCGCCGTTCCCGCCGTTGCCGATGTGGATTGTACTACCCCGCCAATTTCCGTTGATACTCCCAGCATGGTGCGTGTGGTCGTGCCGGTGTTCACCGCGAAGTCGCCCACGGCCATGCCGGAGATGGATGAGATATTGGTCAGGTTCGCGGCAGTACTCCAGCCGAAGAAGGCAATGCCTTTTGTCCCAGCAGCGCCGGTCGCGCCGGTATTGCCCTGCGGCCCTTGGGAGCCTGTCGCGCCGGTGACACCAGCATTGCCAGTGTCACCTTTCGGGCCTGCCTGACCAGTAGCGCCGGTATTCCCGGTGTCGCCTTTTGGTCCCTGGGAGCCGGTCGGACCAGTGGAGCCAATGCTGCCAGTGTCGCCCTTCGGGCCTGTCGGGCCAGCTGGACCGGGCATAAGGCTGATATTTGCGATGTCAGCCGTTGCCGCGTTTAGCTGTACCAGCTGCGCCGCCGTCATAACGCCTGCCACGGATGTGCTCGCGCCCATGATAGAAATGCCGTTTGTGTTGTTGACCGCGCCGTTCGCCGGATTGATTGTCGGAGCTGTGATATTTACTTGGGTTGCCGTGGCTCCCGCAAGCAGCGCGGTCACAAGGCCATCTTTCCCCGCGTCGGTTACGAAAGATTTATTCAGTTTTCCGTTGACAGCGGTCTGGATTTTTGTCCACAGTCCATTCAGCGCCCTTTGAAGCCCGGTTTCGTTCAGATATTTTGCCATCGGGATCGCCTCCCTTCTTTACGGCGATAGCGAGGCAATCATCGCATCGATCTCTCCGTTGGTAATGGGGACGAGATTGCTCTCATTGAAGTAGCCGTCGAGGGAAATGTCCACTGAGCCGAACTTCTCCCAATGCCCATTGACCGCCACCCATTCCTCCATCGTGTTCCCTTCCGGGCCGCCTGAAGGGGCGAGGTAAATCTTGTTGGGATTCGCGGTCGAGGCGAGCGGCAGGGTGTCCACCACGATAAAAATATCGGTGTCAAGCGTGGACAGCGCCGCGTCAATGAGGGCCTCCACCTGGGTGGCGGTTTGGAAGCCGGAGGCCGCTAGCGCCGTCGAGATCGCCCCCGACACTTGCAGCGCGGTCTGGTAGTTCGCGTCGTTGATCCACGTGGACACATTCGTGGGCTTGTCGTCGAGGTCATTCCATGAGCCGCTGAACTGGCCGAGGATCATGGCCTTGAGGTCGTTCGTCAGGTCGTTGGTGCTCAGGCCCTTGCCCGGCTCCATGCGCACGAACATGAGCAGCAGCTTGCTGAGTAAATACAAAAGGCCGTTGTCGTCTAAGCGCTTTGCCATAGTAAATTCTGTCCTTTCTATCCAAGCGCGGCGAGCGCCTGGTTTATGAGATCGTTGATTTCGAGGTTAGTCAGGGC
>WRMQ01000029.1 GCA_009777055.1 Oscillospiraceae bacterium | reverse complement strand
CGGGCGACCACAGGTCGCCCCTACGATGATCCTTCGCGATAGACTGATATCGAATTGGGGCAGAATTCATAGTAGGGGCGACCTGTGGTCGCCCGCTGGCAAAAAACCACCCATTTCGAAAGAAGCCTATAACAGAACAAGTCTATCATTAACTTGACAAATTTATAATCATAGACCGTGTCTATAATTAACCTGATC
This sequence comes from Oscillospiraceae bacterium, assembly GCA_009777055.1. GTDB lineage: Bacteria > Bacillota > Clostridia > Oscillospirales > Acutalibacteraceae > WRMQ01. The sequence goes on along the minus strand of WRMQ01000029.1, from coordinate 26,318 downwards.
ATTAACGGAACTGGCTCATGATGTCGCGCATCTGGCCCTTGCCGGGCTTGTTCATCTGCTTGAACATCTTCTGCATCTCCCTGTGCTGCTTGAGCAGCTTGTTGACGTCCTCCACCTGCTGGCCCGCGCCGGCCGCGATGCGCCGCTTGCGGGAGGGGTTGATGATCTCGGGCTTTTGCCGTTCCCGCGGTGTCATCGACAGGATAAGCGCCTGTGTCCGGTCAAACTGCCGCTCGTCGATCTCCACATTCCGCAGCTGCTTGCCCAGGCCGGGGATCATCCCCAGAATATCCTTCATGGAGCCCATTTTCTTCAGCTGCGCGAACTGCTCCATCATGTCGTTGAGGTCGAATTTGTTCTTGAGGAGCTTTTTCTCCAGGGCCTCGGCATTTTTTTCGTCCAGGGCGGTCTCGGCTTTTTCGATGAGGGAAAGCACGTCGCCCATGCCCAGAATGCGGCTGGCCATGCGCTCGGGGTGGAAGGGCTCCAGGTCGCCGGGCTTTTCGCCCGTGCCGATGAACTTGATGGGCTTGCCCGTGACCGCTCTGGCGGAAAGCGCCGCCCCGCCGCGGGTGTCGCTGTCCAGCTTCGTGAGCACCAGGCCGTCGATGCCAAGGGCCTCGTCGAAGGACTTCGCGACGTTCACCGCGTCCTGGCCCGTCATGGCGTCCACCACCAGAAGGATCTCCTGGGGCCGCGCCGCCGTTTTCAGCTCCTTGAGCTCGTTCATGAGCTCCTCGTCGATGTGCAGCCGCCCGGCGGTATCCAGAAACACGAAATCGTGGCCCTGGTCCCTGGCGAGATTGACTGCCTGCCGCGCGATTTCCACCGGGGAGATCTGCCCCATCTCAAACACCGGCACGCCGATGCGCTCACCCACCACCTGCAGCTGCTTGATGGCCGCGGGTCTATAGATGTCGCAGGCCGCCAGGAGCGGCCGATGGCCCTGATTCTTGAGCATCAGCGCGATTTTGCCGGAGTGGGTCGTTTTGCCGGAGCCCTGCAGACCGCACATCATCACCACCGTAGGCCCCCGGGAGGCCTGGGTGAGCCGCGCCTGCGTGCCCCCCATGAGCCGGATCAGCTCCTCGTTGACGATCTTCACGACCATCTGAGCGGGGGTGAGGCTTTCCATCACCTGGGCGCCGATGGCGCGCTCCGTCACCTGGGCGGTGAAATCCCTGGCGACCTTGTAGTTGACGTCGGCCTCCAGCAGCGCCATGCGCACCTCGCGCATCGCGTCGCGGACATCCTTTTCATTCAGGCTGCCTTTGCTGCGCAAGCGCTTAAACGCGGCCTCCAAACGGTCGGACAAGCCTTCAAATGCCAAGTCTTCACCTCCTATGCTAGATTTTAGACGTTAGATTTTAGATTTTAGATTTTTGCGGCCCACACGACATCTAAAGTCTAAAAATCTAAGAGTCTAAAATCTAATACTCTAATAACATCTCCGCCTTGGCCCTGATTTCTGCGGCGGCCTCGTTGATTTCCCTGGAAAGGCCGTGGCGCAGGTTGTGCTCGTGCACCGTCTGCGCGCAGCCGATGATGTCCTCCAGCCCCGCCTTCATGTCCTCGAAGCGCCGGGCCAGGGCCAGGCGGGCCTCCATTTCGGTGAGGGCGTGCTCCGCGCGCTTGACCGCGTCCCGCACCCCCTGCCGGGTGATGCCCTCGTTCTGCGCGATCTCCGTCAGGGACAAATCCTCGTTATAATAATATTCCAGAAACTCCCGCTGCTTTGGAGTCAGCAGCTCCCCGTAAAAATCCAGCAAAAGGGCGATATTTAAATCTTTTGCCAATGCGTACCCTCCGCTTCTTTCCCGTTCTTTCGCGGCCCTGTCTGTAAAGCTATTTCCTTTACAGGCAACCGCGTGCTTTGAATTATACTTGATATCCGCCCGCTTGTCAAGCCTATTTTTTCTTAAATTTTCGGGCTTTTCTGTGGATAAGCCGGTGAATAACCCCGGTTTATGCACCGTTTCCTGCTCCTCCCAATCAAAAAACGCCGCCGCTGCAGTGTTTTTCCGGAGAGAAGAACGCTTGTGCTGTGCATAAGAATGTGGATAAGTTTTTTTGCTTTTTTTCAGGAGCGGGGCAGCAAAATAACAGTTGTGTTCCCCGGCGCTTTGTGATATGATAAAAGAAGCCTACAGGAGGGGAAATTTGCATGCGGGGTTTTATTCGTTCGTTTCGCTACGCGTTCCGGGGGCTGCGCCTGTGCCTGCTGGAGCGCAACTTCCGTTTTCATCTCGTTTTGTCCGGGTACATGCTCGGCTATCTGCTGCTTTACGATTGGTTCACGCTCAGCCGGGCGGAGTGGGCGGCGCTCATCGCCGTCACGGCGCTGGTGCTCATCGCCGAGGCCTTCAACACCGCGCTGGAATACCTCGTCGATCTGGTGACGACGCAGCGGCGCAGGGCCGCCGGGGCCGCGAAGGACATCGGGGCCGCCGCCGTGCTGATCACCGCCGCGGGCGCCGTCGCCGCGGGGCTGCGGCTGCTGTATCAGCCCGAGGCCTTCCGGGCGCTGGCCGCGTACTACGCGCAAAAGCCCTGGATGCTGGTTGTATTGGCCATATCGCTGGCCGGCACGGGTATTTTTATTTTTACGGACTGGAAGAACAGGAGCAAAAAAATGAAGAACAGGAGCGATAAATAAAAAAATATGAATAAAGATATAAATAAAGATATAAATAAGCAAGACAAAAAAGAAATAAACAAAACGGCCTTTATCGCCATTGTCGGCTGCCCGAACGTGGGCAAATCCTCCATTCTGAACGCCCTGCTGGGGGAGAAGCTCGCCATCGTCAGCGAAAAGCCCCAGACCACGCGCACGCGCATCATGGGGGTGCTGACCGAGGAAAGCCGGCAGCTGGTCTTCATCGACACGCCGGGCCTGCATCGCCCGCGCAGCAAGCTGGGGGAGCATATGGTGCGCGCCGTGAGGGAGGGCATGGACGGCGTGGACGCCTGCCTCTTTGTCGTTGAGGCGGCGGGCACGCAGCTCCGCCCCGAGGAGGAGCAGCTGCTCCAGAGCTTCAAAAAGCAAAAGCTGCCCGTGCTTCTCGTGCTGAATAAGGTCGATCTCCTGGACAGAAAAGAATCGCTGATGGAGCGCATCCTCCAGCTGAGCAAGTGCTATGATTTCGCCGCCGTGGTGCCCTGCTCCGCCCTGAAGGGGAGCAACATGGGCGCGCTGCGGGAGGAGCTGGCGGCGCTGTTCCGGCGGCCGGAGCTGCATCTGCCGGAGGGCTTTTATTTTCCCGAGGACACCCTCACCGACCAGCCGGAGCGGGTCATCGCCGCCGAGCTCCTGCGGGAGCAGCTTCTGCGAAATATGGGGCAGGAGATCCCCCACGGCGTGGCCGTCTCCGTTGAGAAAATGAAGGAGCGGGACGACGGCCTGCTGGACATCGAAGCTGTCATTTTCTGCGAGCGGGAGAGCCACAAGGGCATGATCATCGGCAAGGGCGGCGCGATGCTCAAGCGGGTGTCCAGCAATGCCCGCAAAGAGATGGAGGCCTTCTTCGCCTGCCGCGTCAACCTGCAGTGCTGGGTGAAGGTGAAGGAGGACTGGCGCAACCGAGAGGGCCTGATCCGGAATTTTGGGCTGGAATAGCGCACGCGCTGGGCAAATATCATTTTCAATAGACTTCTTGCGAAATGGCAACCAATATCAATTCTCAAGAGGTTCAATATATATTTTCCATGACTAACCCTCTATCCCTCGCGCATGCTAAACATAGCAAACACAGGGGGTGCAAATATGCCAGAAAACAAATTGCCCGACAACAAATCTATTGACAATCGCGCGAAGCGTGGAGCCGCCCCGCAGGGGCCGAAGCGGGGAGCCGCCCCGCAGGGGCCGCCGCAGGCTCTTTGGTCGGATTTTGCCGCCAGCGGCAGGGTGGCGGATTATCTCCTCTACCGGGAAGCGGTGAACCGCGCAAACGCGGACGGAGCGAGCAAGCATGCGAATACAGACCGAGGCCCTGGTGCTGTTCAGCAGCGAGACGGGGGAAAACGACCGCCTGATCACGGTGCTTTCTAAGGAGCATGGCGTATTACGCGCCTTCGCGAACCATGCGCGTAAACCCAGCAGCCGGCTGCAAAGCGCCTCGCAGCCCTTTTGCCGCGGAACCTATGAATTCAGCCAGCGCAAGGACGCCTGGACCGTGACCGAGGCCAGGCCGAAGGAGCTTTTCTTCGGCCTGGCGGCGGACCCGGCGCGGCTTGCGCTGGCGGTCTATCTCGCGGACCTGGCCCGGGAGCTTTCCCCGCGGGAGGAGCCCGCCCCCGAGCAGCTGCGCCTGATGCTCAACGTCCTGCACTTTCTGGCCTCGGGCCGGCGGCCCCAGCCCCTGCTGAAGGCCGTGGCCGAGCTTCGGCTGATGTGTCTGGCGGGCTACGCGCCGTCCCTGGAGGCTTCCGGCGGCACGCCATATTATTTCGACTGCCTGGCCGGCAAGCTGACGCCACAGCCCAACCGCCGCACGATGGAGCTCTCCCCGGGCGTGCTGGAGGCCCTGCGCTTCCTGTGCGCCGTGCCCCTTGAGCGGGCGTTCCACTTCACGATGCCCGATCACGCGCTGCGGGAGCTCAGCGGCGTCACCCAGCGGTACATCATCGAGCAAATGGGACGGCAGTTTGAGTCGCTGCGGTATTATGAAAAGCTGCTGGTGTGAGCGTTTTCGGCAAAAGCATCGTTTTTTGTAATAATCCTTGACAAAGACGCCCGGACTGGTTATAATTGCTGTGCGCGGTGATTTTGTAATGGGCGCAATCAGGAGGAAAGGAGCGGACTTCATGTACATTCCCTTCATTTCAGATCTGTTGATCAGGATCTTCGAGCTGGTCATCAACATTGCGGGAACCGACCCCGACGTGCTCAAGGTGTTTGAATCGTTGATCGAGTTCTTTTCGAAGTAAGGCTAAAAACCAGAGACAAGTCTGCCCCAGTTCTTGGGCGGGCTTGTTTTTTTGTTGCAATTTTCGTGTGGATATGGTATACTAAGGATGAAGCGAACGACAAAAGGAGATGATACGCGTGGAAAATTTGGTTTTCCAAAACGAGGAAGAGTATAAGGCCTGGGTGCTTCAAATGCTTGAGGAATCCGAGCGCGAGGCTGCTGATCCCAATATCAGGCGGATTCCATTGGATGAGTTCAGGAAAGAGGCAGAGGCATATTTCAAAAAAATGGAAAGTAGAGCTATGGCCAAGAGCGTGTAGAGGTACATATCCACCGCTTCATCCGCGGCAGCTGGGACATCCCGCAGGCCCTTGAGGAAACGGAAGATGAGGCGAACGACAGAAAAATATGATCTTTTATCCTCGCTTCACGGCGAGGATTTTTTACCGCCGGTTCGACGAAGTTATGGTAGGAATATTAAACTTCTTGCGAAATGAGGGCTTTTTCCAGCGGGCAACCAAACATCAATTTCGCAAGAAGCCCATTTTTAATTTGATCATTTATTATAGAAAGAGATGAATATAACATGAAAAAACCGATTTGCCTGATCCTGTCCGTTTGCCTGTTGGCGTCGGCCTTTCTGCTGCCCGCGGCTGCCGAGCCGCATCCCGATTACGTAGCCAATATCACGCAGCAGCCCCCCAAAACCCTGTTTGTCGTCCACGGCGATGAAATCAAGCTGGAAATTGCGGCGGAAGCGCCTGTAGAAAGCGATGGCACGCCTTTGCGCTACCAATGGCAGCGGAAATCGAACCTTGTGAACCTGCCGGGCGAGAATCCGGTTCCGGGAGGGCTTCCATACGAGGACATCGAAGGCGCGCGGGAGGCCACGCTGAGCCTGTCCACAGCTGAGGAGCAGGCTTACACGGCCGGGGCTCTGTATTACCGCTGCAAGGTGACCACTGGGCTGAAGGATGGCGAAGAAAGCGTTGCGACAAGCCGCACCTGCCAGGTTTTTGTTTATTATGACCTCCAGGGCGCCCTGGCCGAGCTGCGGCGGACCTGGAGCAGCGCCAGGGAAAGCTTTGGCCCCTTCACCGCCCTCGCCCATGCTGTGAACCGCTCCCTCAACCTTGCGTTAACGCCCTTTTTCTTCGTTTGGGATTGGCTTTGGTATCAATGCCAGCAAAGAACGGCGCTTTATGACTGACCGCCGCGATAAAGCAGACGAGCCTGCCCTGTTTTGATGGGCGGGCTTTTCCAATCAAGATCAAAAAGAAATTTTTTAGAATTTTTTTGCTTGACAAACGCCGCTGAATCGGCTATAATAATTGTCGCGGGATATGCACCTTTAGCTCAGTTGGTAGAGCACCTGACTCTTAATCAGGGTGTCCACGGTTCGAGCCCGTGAAGGTGTACCAAGTGCAAATTAACCACAACGCCAAAGCGGTTCATATCGCTTTGGCGTTATTTTTGTGCTATAATAAAAACATCCAATAAAAAAACATCCAACAAAAAACATCCAACAAAACACATCCCCGGATTGTATACTGAATGAAGGGAGGTCATCCGATGCCAAAATCTTTGTTGCGTACGGACAAAGAGATTGCGGAAATCTATCAGCGCCACGTGCAGGCCGTTTATCGCCTTTGCTTCGCCTACATGAAAAATCCCGCCGACGCCGAGGACGCCGTGTCCGATACGTTTTATCGGATGATCAAGTCCGGCCCGGTGTTCGACAGCGAGAAGCATGAGGAAGCCTGGCTGATGCGCACGGCGGGAAACCTGTGCAAAAACAATCTGAAGCACTGGTGGCGCAGGAATGAAAATTGGGAGGATCACGCCCATTTGCGTGACAACGCGGACGCCGGGACCGACAGCACGCTCGAGGCCGTGATGGCTCTGCCGGACAAATACAAAGCAGTTGTATATTTGTTTTACTATGCGCGTTATTCCGGCGAGGAAATCGCGGCAATCCTCCGCAAACCGCAATCGACTGTCAGGAGCCACCTTCGCGAAGCCAGAAGCATACTAAAAAGAAAGTTAGGCGGTGAATTTGATGCATGATATCAAAACGTCCTGGGATAAAGTCAACCCGGACGCGGCGGCGGAGCATCGCATGCTGAACGAGGCCATGAGCCGCGCCCGCGCCGCCGGCAAAGGAGGAAATCTGATGTTAACACGCAAAAAATATTTTCGCACAGCCCTGATCGCGGCGGCACTGGTCTGTGTCCTGGCCGTTTCGGTATTCGCGGCGGTGAAGCTGCTCACTCCCGTGGAAGTCGCCGAATGGCTCGACCCGGAAATCGCCAAGGCCTTTCGCTCATCCGAAGCCATGTTGATTAACGAAGCTCAAACCACGGGAGACTATGAAATCACACTGCTGGGCATCGCGCCTGCACAGAATTTTTCAAGGCTCATGGTGATCGCCGACGGGAAGCCGATTACACACGATGCGGACAGGGTTTTCGCCGTATTCGCCGTACGCCGCACAGACGGCACGGCTCTGCCCGCCGATCTGCAAGGCATACCGCGCTTCCATGCCTGGCCGTTGATCGAAGGGGTTGATCCGGCAAAGCACGCCTTTGAAAGCGGCGGCGGCATCGGCAGCGTACAGAACGGCGTGATGTATTACCTGATCGACTGTTTCGAGCTGTATCCCTTCGCCGACCGGCAGGTGTTCATCAGCGTCGCGGAAGCTTCCGACCGGATGATTGAGCCGTACAGCTTTGACGAAGTCACGGGTAAGTTCGTGCCGAACCCGGCGCACAAAGGGCTGCGCGCGCTGTTTGAGCTGCCGTTGGATCAATCCAGGGCCGACCCGGCCCGTGCCGCCGAGCTGCTCAAGCAGGCCGCCGCCAATTCATAGCCAAATGATAACAGCAGGGACGCTTTCGCGAGCGTCCCTGTTATGCTTTATTCGCATGGGGAAACGCAAAACAAAAAAGCTCTTTACAAATCCTGAAAAAACAGGTATAATATTCATGTTGAGTTATTGAAATTGAGGGAGCGTTTCCATGCGCTATGAAAAGGAGCAGTGCGCGCACTGCGGAGAGGATTTTCGCCCGGACACGGACGACATTGTCGTCTGCCCGGCCTGCGGCGCGCCGCTGCACCGCGCCTGCTGGAACGCGCGCGGCGATTGCCCCTTCGCGGCGGAGCATGGCGAATTTGTCTGGGAGCCCAGCGCGCCGCCGGAGCCCGGGCTGCCGCCCTTCGACCCCAAAACGGATCTGGGCGTTATCTGCCCCACATGCGGGGAGAATTGCCGGCCCGGGGCGAATCACTGCCACGGCTGCGGCGCCGATTTCGCGGATGTCGATCTGGAGCGGATGACGGAGCAGGATCGCCGGCTCGCGCAGGCCTGGGAGGACCGCCCGCGCCTGGAATTTATGGTCAATAACCGCAGGCTCCGCGCCGAGGACGCCATCGACGGCGTCGCGGTGGAGGAGGCGGCGGTTTATATGCGCGGGAGCCAGCGGACGCTTTCGCGTTACCTCAGCCGCTTTGAGCGTGACCGCCCCCTGGGCTGGAACTGGGCGGCGTTCCTGTTGGGGCCCTTCTGGTTCCTCTACCGCAAGCTATATAAACCGGGGCTGATTCTCGCGGCGGCGCTGCTGGTGATTTCCGCCTTCACGATAAACATGCAGCAGGCTTTTGTGACGGACTGCGAGGAAATCTATTTGCCCGCCCTGGAGCGCGCGGCGAAAAACGCGGATATCAGCCCGGAGGAGCGCGGTACGCTTCTTTCCGCCTCGCGGCGCGTGTATCATGCCCACAGGGCCTTTCTGGGCCTTTACTTCGGCTCGCTGGCGCTTTCGTCGCTCTTTTCCGCGCTCTTTGCCGACCGGCTGCTCCGCCGGAAGGTCTGGCGCGGCGTGGCGGAGGCCCACGACGAGGTCGCGGGCGAGGGCACACAGCAAAAGCTCATGCGCCAGCGGATTTTGCTGCGCCGGGGCGGGTTTTCCTTTTTCGCGCCCATGGTCTATGTGTGGGCCGGCATCATCCTGCCGGGCATGCTGAACGATTTGGTCCATATGCTGATCAGGTGAAAGCTGGAAGCCAATAAAATATGTAAGGGGATCGTTTTATGAAAGTCAGAAAAGCCATCATTCCGGCCGCGGGGCTGGGAACCAGGGTGCTGCCCGCGAGCAAGGCGGTGCCCAAGGAAATGCTCAATATCGTCGACAAGCCCGCCATCCAGTATATCGTGGAGGAGGCGGTGGCCGCGGGAATTGAGGATATCCTGATCATCACCAACCGGGGCAAGGGCGTGATTGAGGACCACTTCGACTATGCCTACGAGCTGGAGCACAAGCTGGGCATGAACCCCTCAAAGGCGGCGATTTTGGAGCAGGTGCGCCATGCCTCGGAGCTGGCCAACATCCACTTTCTGCGGCAAAAGGTTACGAAGGGCCTGGGGCACGCGGTGCTCATGGCGAAATCCTTTGTGGGCGGTGAGCCCTTCGCCGTGCTCTACGGCGACGATGTGATTCTCGCCGACGATCCGGTTACCGCGCAGCTGGTGCGGGTAAGCGAGGAGTTCGGCTGCGGCGTGGTCGGCGTGAAGGAGGTTTCCCGCAAGGATGTGCAGAAATACTGCTCCCTGGGGATCACCCCCGTGCGCGAGCGGGTAATGCGCGTCAACGACATCATCGAAAAGCCCCGGGACGAGCAGATCATGTCCTGCTTTTCGATTCTGGGCCGCGTGGTGCTGCCCCCCGAAATCTTCGGCATGCTGGAGCAGGGCCTGGCCAGCACACCGGCTGACGAGGAGTATTACCTCACCGACGCCATGGCGGATCTGGGCAAGCAGGGCAAGCTCATGGCCGTGGATTTTGTCGGCACGCGCTACGACATGGGCAACAAGCTGGGAATTATGCAGGCCAACTGCGAGGTGGCGCTGGGCCATCCCGAAATCGCTGATGATTTCCGGGCTTATCTGAAATCCCTGGCCGCGACGCTTTAGCCTGATAATTATTTTGGGCCAGCCGGAAGGACTTTTCGTCTGTTGTTCGTCTAAAAGGTGAAACCTAAATATTCACAACAAGGAGGCAAGCCCCATGAGTCTTTTTGACCAGCTGATGCAGTATGTCCAGCCCGTCGCGGATTTCTTCGAGAATCTGATCAACAGCGTCGTTTTCGACGGCTTCCAGTTCATCCTGAACGCGGTGCTGGCGCTCACCCAGTTCGAGTGGCTGCAGGCGATTCTGCGCTTTCTCGTCCCCACCCTGTAAAGAGCGCATAGCGTAATAAGCAAAAACCCCGCCGCCGAGAAGATCGGCGGCAGGGCTTTTTTTAATGAACAATTTACAATGAACAATGAACAATTAGGCCGGTTTGTGCGATGCCGCGGTTGCGTTGGCTTTCGGAAGGGCTCAAATTTTTGAGCCCCTACCGCGATGGCGTACGCGGTGTCGATCGCGGTGAGGAAGACCTGCACGGATACCTGTACCTATACCCGTACGGGTACCCGCGCAGTAGGATATTCCATATAATCCCACAATCATTCCAATAATCTATCACATCCAAACAAATTCAAACCCATCCCCGCGTCTCAAACAGGCGAAAAAACGCACAGTTCAAAGCATTGCAGAGACCGGCATAATTGTTCATTGTTCATTGTAAATTGTTCATTAATCTCGAAAGGGCTCAAATTTTTGAGCCCCTACCGCGATGGCGTACGCGGTAGCGATCGCGGTGAGGAAGACCTGCACGGATACCTGTACCTATACCCGCACGGTTACCCGCGCAGTAGGATATTCTATATAATCTAATGGTCATTCCAATAGATCTATAACAAATAAACAATCAAGCCCATCCCCACATCTCAAACAGGCGAAAAAACGCACAATTCAAAGCATTGCAGAGACCGGCCTAATTGTTCATTGTTCATTGTAAATTGTTCATTTGATCACATGTGCCATATAAACGCTGCCTTCGCCGCAGTGGGAGCTGATTACCGCGCCGGCGGAGCCGGTGCGCAGCTCCTGGAAAACAGCCCTGTCTTCCACCTGGGCGACAAGGGCGGAAAACTCCTCTTCGCTCAGGCCGGAGTGGTACAACAGCGCGATGGACGGATCGATCGTTTCCGGCGCTTCAAACTGCTCGGCGATAAATTGCTCCCGCACGGCCTGGGTTTTGCCCCGCAGCTTTTTATGCACCCCCAGCTTGCTTTCCTCAAATTGCAGCATGGGGCGAATGCCCAGCAGATTTGCGCCCAGCGCCGACACCGCCGAGCAGCGGCCGCCCTTGCGCATATAATCCACGGAGCCCAGCAGCGCCGTGAGCCGCACCTGTCCGCGGAAGCGCCGCGCCTCCTCCGCGATTTCGGCCGCGGCGGCGCCGTTTTCCCGGAGCCGCGCCGCGTGCAGCAGCTGCATCGCCAGGCCGATGGTGATGCTTTCGCTGTCGATGACGTATACATCCTCAAATTCGCGCGCCGCGATGGCCGCGTTTTGATAGCAGGAGGAAATGCCGGAGGAGATGCACCAGTGAACCGCGGCACAGGCGCCGCCGCGCGTCAGGCGGGCAAACAGCGCCTCATATTCCCCGATGGGGATGGCGGAGGTGGTGGGGATTTCCCCCCGCCCCCGGAAGGCCGCGAAGATATCCCGGGTCGTCACGTCGATGCCGTCCCGCAGGCTCTGGCCCATAAGGTTGACATAGATGGGGATGGTAACGATCCCATGGCGTTCCGCGATATCGGCCGGCAGGTCCGCGGCGCTGTCGGCGGAGAGAATGACCGGCTTTTGTTCTTGTATTTGTGCGGGCATAAATAGAACCTCCTGTCTTGAGATCTTGAAATATTGCGGAAAACAATTGACAAACGCGCTTTCGTCCTGTATAATAAAATGGTTCGAGCGCACGCGCCTGCGGCCAGCAAAATGGAAGCCGCGGGTTTTTGCTGTGCGAAAATGCATTGCCGCGTCAATGGAAAGGTTGGTTAATATGAGAACCGTTGGAACAGTCATTCGGGGCATTCGCGCGCCGCTGGTCAAGGCGGGGGACGACATCGCGCAAATCGTGGTGGACAGTGTGCTTGCCGCCGCGCGGGAGGAACGCTTCGCGCTGCGGGACAGGGACGTCGTGGGCGTTACCGAGGCCGTCGTGGCGCGGGCGCAGAGCAACTACGCCAGCTGTGCCCAGATCGCCGCGGATATCCGCGGCAAATACCCGGGCGGCACCCTCGCGCTTGCCTTCCCCATCCTCTCCCGCAACCGTTTCTCAAACCTTCTCAAGGGCATCGCCGCGGGCTGCGATAAGCTCTACATCATGCTCTCCTATCCCGCCGACGAGGTGGGCAACGAGCTGGTGTCCTGGGACATGATCGACGCCGCTGGCTTGAATCCCTACACCGACCTGCTCACCGAGGCCGACTACCGCGCCGCCTTCGGCGCCGATACCAGGCATGTGTTCACCAATATGGACTACGTGGAATACTACAAGTCCTTCGGGGATCACATTGAGATCATCTTCGCCAACGACGTGCGCCGCGCGCTGGAGTTCAGCCCCCACGTGCTGTGCTGCGATATTCACACGCGCTTCCGCTCCAAGCGGCTGCTGCGGGAGGCCGGCGCGGAAACCGTCTACGGGCTGGACGAGGTGCTCTCGGCCCCCGTTAACGGCAGCGGGTACAACGAAAAATACGGCCTCCTGGGCTCCAACAAGGCTACCGAGGATATGGTAAAGCTCTTCCCCCGGGACTGCGCGCCGGTGATCAAGGAGATCTCGCGCAAGCTGTGTGAGGCCTCCGGCAAGCGGATTGAGGCCATGGTCTATGGCGACGGCGCCTTCAAGGACCCCGTGGGGCATATCTGGGAGCTGGCGGATCCGGTGGTGTCCCCCGCGTATACCGACGGGCTGGAGGGCACGCCGAACGAGCTGAAGCTGAAATATCTGCTGGACAACGACCTGGCGGACAAGAACGAGGGCGAAAAGCGCGAGGCCCTGGATATGGCCATCAAGGCGAAGAAGAGCAATCTGGAAAACGAGGCCCTGGGCACTACGCCGCGGCGTTACACCGATCTGCTGGGCAGCTTGTGCGACCTCACCAGCGGCTCCGGGGACAAGGGCACGCCCATCATCCTGATCCAGGGGTATTTTGATAATTACGCGTCGTGACCGGGATTTTTTGATTGGGTTCTTTTGAACCCCTACAAGAATGGAAGGCCCCTTCGTGGGCCTTCCATTGCGTTAACGCGCCGGAAACGCGTCAGCCTTCGCGTGAAACCCACTTCGCCAAAATATAGTCCCCCGCCGTGATGAATACCGAAGCGCCCAGCGCGCGCAGGTCGGGGTTGTCCTCCTGCCCGCACACGCGGGCGAAAACTTCGCCGATGAGGCCGGCCTGCTCCTCCCGGGTGGCCTGGCTGCGTAAAACGAGCAGATACTGCGTGAACGCGCGGCCGTCGGAAATGCTGTCCCAGAATTCCTTTGTGTGGTTGATGAGGTAGTTGTTCATGGAGGTGATGGCCGCGTCCGCCAGAAGGGAGGGCCGCAGCACATCTGAAAGCACCGTTTGCCCGCAAAACACCGTCAGCACCTGCAGATGGCGCTCACGCTCCGGGTTCAGGGGTATGCGGAAGCTTTCGGCCAAGGCCGCGAGCTCAGGGCTGCTGGAGGACATGGCCGCGAGCTCCCGGCCCAGGCGCTTGGCCTGCGTCAGATTCCCGTTGGAGCGCTGCTCCTCCGTCAGCGCCGCCAGAGCGTCCAGATCGTCGCCCTGCGGAAGGTCGTCGCCTTGTGACGACACGGAGGAAACAAAAATCTTCATATCGCCGTCCTGTTCCCTGGCCATGCGATAAACCCCCTATGTCAAATCATGCGGTATCAAAATATCAAGTCGCCGCCGGCGCCGCCGGCTGCTGCTTTCTGATGCGGCGCACGCGGGATTTATAATTCAGCAGAGAGGTTACCTGGGAGTCGTTCACCTGCTCATGGCCCACGGTCACACAGCCGGGGCTGTACATGCCGCGAAAATCGCTGCCGCCGGTCACCAGAATATTTTCGTTCTTCGCCAGCGCAAGAAGCCGCTTTTGCTCCTCCCGGGAGTTGGCGCTGTGATAGATCTCAATGCCGTCCAGGCCCCGGGCGATCAATTCCTCCAGCAGCCCGCCCGCCCCGTTTTCGCCGGGATGCGCCAGCACCGCCAGCCCGCCGGACTGGTGGATCGCCTCCATCACCTCAAAGGGCGAGGGAAACCTGGCTTGAACCAGAATGTTTTCGCGGCTTTCGGGCCGGAAGAGCCTTTCGTAGGCCTCGCCGTAGATGCGGTCGGTCAGCCCACACTCGAGCAGCGCGCGCAGCATGTGCTGAGGATACACGCAGGTCGAGCCCCGGGCGCACTCCTGCACGAGCTCGGCGCTCACGGAATACCGCTGGATGAGCTTGGCAAGCATATAATGGCTGGCGCGCTTGCGGGCCAGCAGGTTTTGCTTGCACAGCCCTTCCAGGCGGTTGGGGCTGTCGCTGAGGTAGCACAGCATGTGCACCTCGCGGTCGGTGTTTGGATCCGTGCATGAAATCTCCACGCCGGGAATCACCTGCACGCCATATCGCTCCCCAATTACGCGCCCCCGCACGGTTCCGCCCTGACAATCCTGGTCAACGATCGAAATCGTAGCGATCCCCTGATTCTTCGCCAGCACAATCAGGTCGTCGATTCCCATGGAACCGTTTGACAGCCTCGTATGGCAATGCAAATCCCCCGCCAAGCCGCATGCCCCCTCTTTACCCAAATGTAAGTTTACCCGCATTTTACTCTTTCTAAACTTATTATAAGGCATTGGGGCAATAATTGCAAGGGCTTTTGCGATATTTACAATATTTTTTGCTTTTGACGAATTTTCGCGGCGAAAGCGGAAAAAGGGCTTGCCTTCCCGCGAATTACTTGTTATAATATAGGTTGAGTCATGTTGCGGGGAAAGGGGGAGCCGCATGGAGCAAAATGAAAAAAACGCGGAACAAGGCCGAAAGGGGCCGAAAATTGAATCCCTGCAAAAAGCGGCCGAGCTGCTTCGCCAGGGGCAATACGCCGCGCTGGAAAGCATTTTTTATCTGACGCACACAAGAGTATATTTTCTTTGCAAGACCATTTTCGCCAGCCGCGAGGCCGTGCTGGACATCATGCGCGCGTTCTATCTTTCGCTGCGGGAGGCCTTCCGGCCCAACCGGGCCTATGACGACTACGCCGCCTGTCAGGACGCCATGGACATGTGGCTGTTTAATTTGTGCAAAAAAACGCTCCGGGAGAACGATGCGGCATCCTTCCAGCCGGGCGGCGACGACCCCCTGCTGGCCGCCCGCTTTATGGAGGCCGCGAAGGCATACCATGAAGAGAACGGCAAGGGCGGCGGAAAAGCCCCGGGGCATCCGGCAGGCATTCCCGCCGACGAGCTGCTGCGCAAATGGCTGCTGGAGCTGTGCCCCGAGCAGCGGCTGCTGTTTTTGATGTATTTTGACCTGCGCATGCGCCTGAGCGATATCGCCGGGCAGCTGCGCACGCGCGAGACCTACGCGGCGGCCCAGCTGTGGCGGCTTTCGGAGACGGCTTATCAGCGCCTCCGGGCGGCCGGGGCCTTCGGCGATGAGGCGGAGCACTCCACGCTTGCCGCGGCGGGCATGCTGCTGCGGCCCCTGCGCAGGCTCAAAACCAATACCAGGCTCAACGACGACACCCTTGAGGCCCTTTGGGGCGAGATTCATGGGGCGCTGCCCGCGCCGTCCCCGAAAAGGGCGGCGGGCGAAAGCGCCATGCCCTACAGGGAGGAGGAAATCGAGCCCGACGAGGAGGGGGCCCGCGCGCGGCTCAACCTCCGTATGATTCTGCGCAGCGCCGCCATCACTGCCGTGGCCGCCGCGATCATCGGCGCCGCCATATGGGTCAGAATGAGCGTGCTGCGTAAAATCCAGGAGGAGGAGCGCACCAGGGTGATCGACTACTCCTTCCTGGAGCAATCCCTCGCGCCGCTTTCGGGATACAGCACCGTGATCAAAACCACGGAAACGATCACCGTCCCAACCCTGCCGCCCTATGCCTATGGCCCGGATAACTGGCAGCAGCAGAATCCCCCGCAGAGCCAGGCGCCGCCCCCGGGCCCGCCGGAGACGACGACGGAGGCCACGCAGGGCACGCAGGCGCATATCCCCATGCCCTGGGAGCAGTCCCAGCCAGAGCCGCCGGCAAGCGAGACCCAGACCGAGCCGGCCACACAGCCCCCGCCGGAAACGGAATCGAAGGCCTACCACTACACAACGGCCACGACCTGGCCGGAGGGGGATTAGAACGGGAGATTTTTCGAATGAACGTAGCGACCCTGTTGGAAGACCAGGCAAAAGCGCTGCCCGGCAAAGCGGCGATCATCTGCAACGGAAAAAAAACGACCTTTCAGCAATTGGACGAAACCGTCAATCGCTTCGCGAACTATTTCGCAAAAAAAGGGATCTCCAGCGGGGACCGGGTGCTGGTGTTTATCCTCCCCTCGGCGGAGCTCACAGCCACCATGTTCGGCCTTTTTAAAATGGGCGCCGTTCCCGTTGTCATCGACCCCGGCATGGGCGTAAAGAATTTGTTAAAGGCGATTGAGGAGGTGTCTCCCCAGGCCGTTATCGGGATTTCCAAGGCCTTTGTATTATCGGCGCTTTTCCGCAAAAGCTTCCGGACAGCCCGGATAAAGCTGAAAAGCGAAACGCTCATGGAAAAATCCAGCGGCGAGCCGGGCGCATTCACAGCCCGCGATATGGGGGTGGATGAGCCGGCGGCGATTCTTTTTACCTCGGGGGGAACCGGAACGCCCAAGGGGGTTGTGTACACCCATAAGATATTCACAGCGCAGACAGCACTGCTGCAAAAAATGTTTTCCCTAACGCCCGACGATATTGGCTACGCCTGTTTTTTCCTGTTCACCTTCTTTTCGCTGGGGCTCGGGATGAGCTCTTATTTTCCGTCCGTGGATATGTCAAAGGCCGCCCGGGCGAAGCCGGAAACCCTGGTGCGGGAAATCACGGAAAGCGGAGCGAGCTTTGTCTCCGGCTCCCCCGCTTTTTGGATGAGAACGGCCGAGTACTGCCTGGCCCGGGGCATCACCCTTCCCCGGGTGAAGTCCCTCGTTATGTTCGGCGCGCCCGTGCAGGTGGCCACGCACGAAAAATGGCGGGCGATTTTGCCCAACGGAACCACCTACAGCCCTTATGGGGCAACGGAAAGCCTTCCCGTTTCCAACATATCGGGGGATTATATTCTCAAACACACGGCGAAAGAGACCGACGCCGGCGCGGGAACCTGTGTGGGAAAAACAGTCGATACGGTGGAGGCCGGCATTATAAATTCCGACGAGATCGTCGTTTCGGGCGATGTCGTTACCCGGGAATACTACAACAACGAAAAAGCGACGAGGGAAAGCAAGCTCTTTAAAGACGGAAAAATGTGGCATATCATCGGGGATGTCGGCAGAATCGACGAGGAGGGGCGCATCTGGTTCTATGGAAGAAAGGCTCATGTGGTGGATATTCCCGGCGCGAGAATGTACCCGATTCCCTGCGAGGCGGTATTCAACCGCCACCCCGGGATTAAAAGATGCGCGCTGATAGGCCCCTCGGTGGGAGGAAGCGTGATTCCCTCCCTTGTGATCGAAAGAAACGACGGGGGCACAAAAATGACAGAGGCGTTTTTAAAAGAGCTCCATGAAATCAGGGACAAACACGAGCACACCCGCCCGATCGAAAAATTCTATTTGAAAAAAACGTTTCCGGTGGACATCAGGCACAACATCAAAATAGACCGAATCGCGCTGCGGGCCTGGGCGGAAGGGCGTAGCAATTAACAATTAACAATGAATAATTAACAATTGGGCCGGTCTCTGCGACGCATGAGCAATAGCGGCGTCTGAATCGGCCATTGGCCGGTCCCGAGTAGGGCGAGGCAGTGCCGAGCCGTGGCCAATATCGAATTAACAATTAACAATGAACAATGAACAATTGGGCCGGTCTCTGCAAACCGGTCCAATTGTTCATTGCTCATTTGATATTGGCCTTATAGATAATGGATGCTTTGATGTTTGCCTTATAGATAATTGATGCTTCGATGTTTGCCTTATAGATAATTGATGCTTTGATGTTTGCCTTATAGATAATTGATGCTTTGATGTTTGCCACGGCTCGGCACTGCCTCGCCCTACTCGGGACCGGCCAATGGCCGATTCAGACGCCGCTATTGCTCATGCGTCGCAGAGCCCGGCTCAATTGTTCATTGTTCATTGTTAATTGTTAATTCGATATTGGCACTGCCTCGCCCTACTCGGGACCGGCCAATGGCCGATTCAGACGCCGCTATTGCTCATGCGTCGCAGAGCCCGGCCTAATTGTTAATTGTTCATTGTTCATTGTTAATTGCTCCAAAAACCCCGCCAGCGCGGAGAATCTGCGTATTTTGCGGTGGTTGTCCACCATGCGGCAGAGCTCTGCCCTGCTGCCCACCAGAATGAGCAGCCTGCGTGCCCGCGTGACGGCGGTATACAAGAGATTGCGATAGGCCAGCAGGTCGATCAGGCCGACCACGGGCATGACCACCGCCGGGAACTCGCTGCCCTGGCTCTTGTGCACGGTCACGGCGAAGGCGTGCTCCAGCTCGTCCGCGGCCTCGAAGGGGTAATCCGCCAGGCGGTCGTCGTCAAAACGGATTTTCAGAACGCCCTCAACCGGCATAATTCGTTCGATAAAGCCGATGTCGCCGTTATAAATCCCCGTGCCCCGCTCGCTTTCGTTGGGGCGCTTCCAGCTGAGGTCGTAGTTGTTCTTGGTCTGCATCACCTTATCGCCCTCGCGAAAGGTTCTGCGGCCCAGCTTGGTTTCCCTTCGGGGGGCGCCGGAGCCCTGCTGCCTGGGATTGAGGCAGTCCTGCAAAATCTCGTTGAGCCGCCCGGTGCCGCACTCACCCTTGCGGGAGGGGCACAGCACCTGGATGTCCTCCAGAGCGTCATAATCGTAGGCCCTGGGCAGGCGCTGGGAGCACAGCTGCGCGATGGTCCGCGCGGCCTGCGCGGCGCTGGGGCTTTCAAGAAAAAAGAAGTCCCTGTCCTTGTGGTCCAGTTCGGGGTATTCCCCGCGCACAATGCGGTGGGAGTTTGTGACAATCAGGCTTTCCATGGCCTGGCGGAAGATCTTGTCCAGCCGCACGCAGGGCAGGGATTCGGCCCGCAGGAGATCGCGCAAAACGCAGCCGGGGCCCACGGGGGGCAGCTGGTCGGCGTCCCCCACCAGCACCAGGCGGCAGCCCAGCGGCAGCGCGTCCAGCAGGGAGGAAAACAGCGGGATATCCACCATGGAGATCTCGTCGATGATCACGGCGCCGGCATCCAGGGGATTGCGCTGGTTGCGGGCGAAATTCTGCCGGTCGTTTTCGCCCCACTCCACCTCCAGCAGGCGGTGGATGGTCTTGGCGTTGGCCCCGGTGAGCTCCTGCATGCGCTTGGCGGCGCGGCCCGTGGGGGCGGCCAGGGCCACCTTGAGCCCCGCCTTCCGGAAAAGCTCCAAAATGCCCTTCAGGGTCGTTGTTTTTCCCGTGCCCGGCCCGCCGGTGAGAATCAGCAGGCCCCGCTCCATGGCCGTGCGCATGGCCAGACGCTGCTTTTCCTCGTAGTGGATGCCGTGGGCGTCCTCCATGCGGGCAATGATATCCTCCAGCTCCCCCGAAAGCTTCGTGGCCGCCGGCGGGAAGCGCAGCAGAAAATCAACCCGCCGGGCGGCGTTGCTTTCCGCGGCGTGGAGCCAGGGCAGAAAGAGGAATTCGCGGCCCCAAAGCGTGTCCGTCAGGAGCCTGCGCTCCTCCAGCAGCGTTTCGATGGCCGCTTCGATCTCCGCCTCCGGCACGCGCAAAAGCCGCGCGCAGGGGGCGGCGAGCTTTTCCCGGGGCACACAGGTGTGGCCCTGGGCGCCGTTGTGGCGCATCACGTGCAGCACGCCCGCCCCGGCGCGAAGCCCGGGCGGCGGGGCCTCCGGCATGGCGCGGGCGATGTGGTCCGCGCGCTCGAAGCCCATACCCAGATCGCTGTCGCACAGCACATAGGGATTCCGCCGGATCAGCTCCGGCGCCCGGGAGCCGAAGGCTTTATGCGCCCGCAGGCACTCGGCGGTGGTCATGCCAAAGCGCTCCAGGGAGAGCATCACCTCCCGCAGGGAGGCCTGCTTGCGGAATTCCTCGCTGATCTGTTCGGCCTTTTCCGCCGAAATCCCACGGATGGTGGCCAGGCGCTTGGGGTTGTTCTCCAGCACGGCGAGGGTTTCTTCCCCGAAGGCCTCCACCACGCGCATGGCCGTGGCCGGCCCGATGCCGCGTATGACCCCGGAGGAAAGATATTTGAGCACCTCGCCCTGGGTGGTGGGCATGCTCCTCTGGCAGAACGCGGCGCTGAACTGCCGCCCATAGACCGGGTGAAAGCCCCACCTGCCCCGCAGAAGCAGCTCCTCCCCCGGGGAGACATGGGGCAGCACGCCCACGGCGGTGACGAGCTCGCCGCCGCTGCTGAGCTCCAGCACGGTGAAGCCGCTTTCCTCGTTGCGGTGGCTGAGGCTTTCGGCGATTCCGCGCAGCTCGTCCAGCTGTTCTTCTTCGTAGGCGTCGTATGGATCGTACAAGCGATTTCCCCTTCGGTGTTATGTCATTGAGCTGCGGAGCGTGAGCATATAGTAATACCCCTTTGGCGGGTCCACTGGTGCGGTCTCAGCGCTGTTCAGGGTATATCCCGCGTGTTCCAGCGCCAGCACGGCGTGGCACAGCCCGATGCCGATATCCACCTGGTTCATGGACCCGGTGCCAAGAAGCTTCAGAACGGGAACGGGGTTTTTGCAGAATACGTCAAGCCTGCCGCCCTCGCGGGTGAAATACCAGGGCTGGTAGTTCATCGCGCTCGGGGCCAGGCGCACCGGCTCAAAGAGGGCCTGCAGCCCGGCGTCCGCGGTGATGTCGGCAATGGCCTTGCGGTTGAACTCCTCCGGGCCCGCCCGCCCGATCTCCTCCGCCGCGTTGCCGAGCTTCAGGCAGATGGCGTATTTCATCCCCGGCGGGGGATTGACGTCTTTGGGCTCGCGGCCAAAGCCGTACCACAGCCGGCCCAGGCCCTGCAGGTGCAGCGCCAGATCCAGCTGCTGCAGCGCGAAGCCCAAATTGGCGCGGGCCTGCGGCGTGTTTCCGCAATAGCCATAGACCCGGGCGACGCCGTCCTTTCCCGTGCCCAGCTCAAGAAAGTATGGCAGCTCCGGCAGCAGCGGCACGAGCTCCCCCATCGTCTGTTCGACCCGCGCCGCCTGCTCCTCGCTGAGCGGCTCGGGGGCATATTGGCGCACGGATTTGCGTTGAAATATCGCGGAATAGAGGGCTGGATTGAGCATAATAATACTCCCTTCTGAATGTCTGTCTGAATGTCTGTCTGGATTTCTGTGCTCTGCCTGAGATATTATAACACAGTACCGGCCGACTTTCAAGGCGAAAAAGGGTATAATTTTGCCGCCTGCGAGCAGGCGGCGGTTTATTCAATTAACGAAAAGGCGGGCGGTTGGCAGGCGTAGGATTCTCCTGCATCTACTCAGAGGTTTCCCCCTTGTCGTGCCATCGGCGTGTGGTCCCTACGAAATCTACCACCTCAACCGCCCGTATCCTTATCGTATCTTCATTATAACAGATTTATTCGCGTTTGTAAAGCGTTTTTTTGGGTTTTGTCAATCGCTTCCAAGATTGCTCATCTATTACCATGCCTGTAATGATTGAATTTTTGTAGTCTTCAGGGTCTTCCGGTACACGCAGCCGCAAAACGAGCTTACCCAACACGCCATCTATATTTTTCAGAATCACAGCTGTGTTTGGTCTGGATGAAACAAGAATGAAGTCTGGCTCAGCAGTCATGTACTGCAGGTGGGGAGCAAGAAGCTCGTAATCGCCGGGATGACTTTCTTTGATGTGAATAATCCGCTCATCTGTGATGATAAGCTCGTCCGTTGTTATCTCCGGCGTAACCACCATGTAAATCTCCCTATCTATCTTACCCACAACCTGCAACTACGGATTCCCCGTTTCAATCAAATTCTGCGGCGCATCCGCTGCTGCGGGCGCTGGTCTATTGTATCACCATTCGACGGCTTTTGCAAGAGCGTTTTTTCCTCTCTATCCGATTAGCAAGGGTTACTCCTGCTTTCCGCTTTTTTCCCCGAAAAGGTAGCCCAGCAGGGTGAACAGCGCGGCCTGAAGGATCTGAAAAACCTTGTCGGTCAGCTCGTTGGTGTCCCTGGAGCTGAAGATGCCCGCGCCCGCGCTGCAAAGCAGCAGCGCCGAAAGCCCCGCGATCAGCATCCGCACCAGCTGACGGGCCAGCTTTCTGCTCTTTTCTTTGTCCTCAATGTCCTTTTTCTTGCCAAAGCTGTCCAGCTCCTCCTTGGTGAGGAAGACCGGGTCTTTTCTGCGGTTGACCTGCACCGCCGAAAGAAACTCTGTGCTGGGGCTGGTTTTGAAGAGGTCGTCCTCCTTCGCGCTGAGCGACTCATTCGGCGAATAGCCGTCGTCCATCTTCCCGGATATCCTCCAATCTCAAAAACGCCTCGCTTACCTTGCTCCACGCGGTGCCCTGGTTGTGCGTGATCGCGGAAAGCTGAACCCCCTCGCATCGCCCAAAGCGCTCCCAAACCTCGTTGAAGCAGCGATAAAAGCCGCGGTCGCCGCGGTCGACGACAGCCACCCTTCCCTGATGATCATAAAGAAAGTCGTCGATGGAATCGTTTTTGTAGCGCCGGAAGGCGTCGTAGACCACCGAAACCACCGGGCCGTACCTCCACCGTTCAAAATGCTCATGGAACAGCGGCTCATCGTAGAGATAAAGATAACGGGCATAAGTAAGATAAAGGAGCTTTTGCAGCTTCAGCGGGCTGAGCGGGCTCCCGGTTTCCAGCGCCCTCTGGATCATCGTGTTGGCGTATATCAGCGGCGACAGCATGGCGCGCGCCTCCTGTTCTCGTTGTCTATTCCATTAAATGCGTCATTGCTGGAAAACGTTCGCAGATAGGCCGGCCTAATTGTTCATTGTTCATTATTCATTGTTAATTGTTCAATGTTCATTGCTAATGTCCTTGCATTTCCCGCAATCTGTGTTATAATAATGTCATACTGAATTTTGAATGATATCACAGGAATCGGAGGAGTCATCATGCAATACAGAACGGACCCCAAATCAGGCCAGTCGCTCCCCGTGCTGGGTCTTGGCTGCATGCGCTTTCCCCGGGGGAAGAACACGCGGATCGACATGGAAAAAACCGAAAAAATGCTGCTGTCGGCCATTGAGCGGGGCGTGAACTATCTGGATACCGCCTATATCTATTCCGGGAGCGAGCAGGCCGTGGGGAAGATCCTTGAGAAAAACGGTCTGCGGGAAAAGGTTCTGCTGGCCACCAAGCTGCCCCACGGCAAATGCAGGGCATATGAGGATTTCGACAAATTCTTCAACATACAGCTCGAGCGGCTGCGGACAGACTATATTGACTACTATCTGATCCACAACCTGGGCTGCGCCGCGGACTGGGAGCGCCTGCGCCCCATGGGCATTGAGCGCTGGATCGCGGAGAAAAAAGCCGCCGGGCAGATCCGTCAAATCGGCTTTTCCTTCCATGGCGCGCAAAACGGCTTCCTTGAGCTGCTGGAGGCCTATCCCTGGGAATTCACGCTGATGCAATATAACTATATGGACGAGAACAACCAGGCCGGGCGCGCGGGCCTGCGCAGGGCGCACGCCATGGGCCTGCCCGTCTTTGTGATGGAGCCCCTGCTGGGCGGCAAGCTGGCGTCCGGGCTGCCGGCCAGGGCGTTGAAGCTGTTCCAGGAGGCCGGGGGCGGAGATTCCCCCGCCGTGTGGGCACTGCGCTGGCTGTGGGATCAGCCGGAGGTCAGCCTGGTGCTTTCGGGGATGAGCAGCATGGCGCAGCTGGACGAAAACATCCAGGCCGCGGAAAACGCCCTGCCGGGTCGCTTCGGCGCGCGGGAGGCCGAGCTCTTCGAGCGGGTGGCGGCGGTTTTCCGCGAGAGCTACCGGGTGCCCTGCACGGGCTGCAACTATTGCATGCCCTGCCCCAAAAAGGTCAACATTCCAGGCTGCTTCGCGGCCTACAACGCTTCTTACGCCATCCATTTCCCGGAGGGCGTGAAGCAGTATGTCATGGCCACCGGCGCCGTCGGGCTTCCGGGGAACAACGCCTCCGCCCGCAACTGCGTTCAATGCGGCCTGTGCGAAAAGAAGTGTCCGCAGCGGATCGCGGTCGCGCAGTCCCTGCGGGCGGTAAGCCGGCGGCTGGAGCCCCTGCCGCTGCGCGTCGGCTACCGGATCGGGGCGCGATTGACGAAGTAACCGCCACAAATCATATAGAAAAGGGAGTGCCGTACTTATGCAAAATCAAAAGCCAAAGCCAAATCAAAATCTAAAATTTCATCTGGTTTCCGATACGCATTACTACAACCTTGAAAAGCTTGGATGGTCGGATCACCTGGACCAGACCACCGTCAACGAGAGCGGCGCGGTCATCGACGCCATCTTCGACTGGCTGCTGGCCCATGACGATACCGACATCGTCCTCATCCCGGGGGATCTTTGCACCGGCGGCGATCGCGTGAATTCCGACGGGCTTCTCCCCAAGCTGCGGCGGCTGGCCGCGGGCGGCAAGCGGGTGTTTGTCCTCACCGCCTCCCACGATTACCACGGCTACCGCTTTCCGGCGGAGGAGGAGCGCCGCCCGAATATGCTGTACCGCCCGGAGTTATACGAGCTCTATAAAGAATTTGGCTTTGAGCGGGCGATTTCGCGCTACGAGCCGGATCCGCTGTCCTATGTGGCCCAGCTGGCGCCGGGGTACCGCCTGCTGGCCCTGAACACAGACGGCGACGAAAATGACCGGGACATCACGGGTCTTTATGAATGGGCCGAGGCGGAGATTCGCAAGGCCGGGGCCGCCGGCGAGATGATTTTTGCCATGCACCACTATCCCGTGCTGCCGCCCTCGCCGATTTATCCCCTTCTGGCCAGCGACACCTTCGGCAGAAGCGAGCTCTTCCGCGAGCGCCTGGCGGACGCCGGGCTGCGCTTTGTCTTCACCGGGCACACGCATATGCAAAATATCGCGTACATGGACACGCCGGCCGGGAACCGCCTCTACGACATCAACACGGGGGCGGCCGTGGGCTACGACGCGCCCATTCGCGGCGTCGTGATCGACGGTGAGAGCATGACCATCACCACGAGCTCCATTGAGGGCTTCGACTGGGACCTGCAAGGCAAGAGCGTGAGCCAATACCTGAAGGACAGCTTCGACCGCATGCTGAACAGCATCTTCGAGGCCGCCAATTCGGATATCGGGCGCTGCCTGGATATTCTCAGCGGCGAATTCAGCGTGGACAAGGATAGCTTGATGAAGAAAAAGCTTCTCATCAGCCTGGGCGGTAAATTCCTCTACCGCCTGACCCTGGGCGGGGCGGGGCGGATGCTCTTCTGCATACGAAAGGTGCCGAAAAGCGTACGCAAAACCCGGGTGAAAGACCTGATCATGGAGATTGTGCGCAACATATACAAGGGCGACGAGCCCTACTCTATTGAGACAGATATGGGCGCGGCGGTGTATGCTCTTACGGGCAGGCTCGAAACGCTGGCGAAGCCGGTTCTCAAAAAAGTGGAGCTGCCCTTCGAGAGCCTGCGGGGCTTTGTGATGTCGCTGCTGCACGACCCCGGCCTGCCGGACAACGACGCCGTGCTGCCGCTGGGGCAATAGAGCGATTCAAATTTTGTTTGTGGAGGCGCACGCGATTGAAACGATGGCTTCATGTGACGCTTTATGGCTCTGCCGCGGCGGCTGTCGCGGCGCTGGCCTGCTATGCGCTGGGCGTAATCGGCGGCGACCGGCTGCAGCCGGCGGAGGCGCTGGCCTGCGGTTCGGATTTCAGCTTCACCGGCACCCTGCGCAACGGGCTCTTCGACGGCGAGGGCGAGATTTTCTATGAGGACGGCGGGCATTATGCCGGCGGTTTTATGGCCGGGCGCTTTGGCGGGGCGGGGATCTATACCTCCCCCGAGGGCTGGCGCTATGAGGGCGTTTTTGCCGCCGGGGAGCCCTCCGGCGACGGCGTGATCTGGCTGGACGAGGAGAGCTCCGTCACGGTTACGGCGGAAAATGTGGCTGACATCCTTTCGCGCAAGGGCTGGGAATATCGCGGCGGCCTCGGCGAGCGCGGACAGACCGGTGAGGGCAGGTTTCTCTTCTCCACCGGGGAGTCCTATACCGGCGGGTTTTTGCTGGGTCTTGCGGAAGGACAGGGAACATACGCCGGCGCGAATGGCAAGCCGGTCTATGAGGGGGAGTGGAAGGCGGGTCTGTTCCACGGCCAGGGCAGGT
>WRMQ01000028.1 GCA_009777055.1 Oscillospiraceae bacterium | reverse complement strand
GGCTGGAGGCCGTCACCATCGCCAGCGTGGACGAAAACCGCCGTCCCATCCCCGGCACGCAGCAGCGCGTGGACTGCGACCTGCTGCTGCTTTCCGTGGGCTTGATCCCCGAAAACGAGCTGTCACGCAGCGCGGGCCTTGTGATAGACCCTGTTACGGGCGGCCCCCGTGTCAATCAGCACCGGGAAACCGAGATCCCCGGCATCTATGCCTGCGGAAACGTGCTCCACGTCCACGATCTGGTGGATTACGTCACGCTGGAGGGCCAGCTGGCGGGGAAAGGCGCGGCGGAATCTCTCAATTTTCAATTCTCAATTCTCAATTCTCAATTACCGCCGATTGCCACGGAGGGCAAAAATGGCGTGCGCTATGTTGTTCCCCAGCGGATCGAACGCGGCGGCGGCGAAGCGGTGAAGCTCTATTTCCGTGTGGGGGAGCCGCGTAAAAACGCCGTTGTGCGCCTGCGCTGCGGAGACAGGGTGCTCCTGGAACGCAAACGCCCCCGCCTCGCGCCGGGGGAAATGGAGGATATTACGGTTACGCCGGAGCAGCTCGCGGGTCTGCCGGCGGGCGCCGCGCTGACGGTTGAGCTGGACTAAAAAACAGCGTGATTCAAAACAAGCGAAGGTGGGGGTTACATCGCATGAAGAACATGAAAATATTGGGCGACAGCGCCTGCGACTTGACGAAGGAATTGGAGCTTGAGCTGAACGCCAGGCGGGCCGTTCCCTTTTTCGTTGATATCGGCAATGAGACTTTTGTGGACGACGAGAACTTATCTATGCCTGACCTCATGGCCAGCATGAAGGCCTGCACGGGGAAAATGGGCTCGGCCTGCCCCTCTCCGGAGCAATGGATGGAGGCTTTTATCAAAGAGGGCGGCGGCTTTGGCGTTACCATTTCCAGCAAGCTTTCCGGCATGTACCAGACGGCGCAGATCGGCCTGGAAATGGCGAAGGAAAAGGCCGCCGGCTTGATAGGGCATGTATTCGACTCGAAATCGGCCGCCTGCGGCGAGGTGCTGGTGGCCTTAAAGCTGCGGCAGCTGATCGAAAGCGGCCTGCCCTTTGAGCATATCGTGAAAAAAACGGAGGCTTTCATCGAAGAGATGCGCACGATTATCCTGCTGGAGGATGTCAACAATCTGGTGAAAAACGGACGAATGAGCAAGATAAAGGGAACCCTGACAACCGTGCTGGGCATAAAGCCGGTGCTATGCGAGCAAGACGGTGAAATCGGGCTTTACGCCAAGCTGCGCGGCTCGCTGAACCTTGCGGGAAAGCTGCTTGACTGCGCCGCCGATTTGATCCGGAAAAAAAAGGGCGCGGACATGATCGTCTCGCACTGCAACAATCCCTCGCTGGCCAACGAGCTGCGGGAGAAAGCGCGGGAAAGGTTTGACCTCGGCAGGATAATCGTGCTGGAAACCAGGGGGCTGACGTCGTTATACGCAAGCGACAGGGGAATTGTTTTCAGCTTTTGATTCTGAAATGCTCTATAATAAAGCTGTATAAAAAAAAGAGGGTGAATTCATGTGTTTGAACGGCGAAATCCGCTCGCGGGATCATACCTTGGGCGCGGTGCGCGACAGCCGGCTTGCCGAATGGGACGAGGCGCGGCTGCCGCTGTATTTGCTGCGGACGAAGGACGTGGAGGCCTGGCTGCGGGGCAGGGCGATTGACGCCCACCGCACCAATTCCCGCCTGCTGAAAAAGGCCCTGCGCATCGCCGGCGCGGACGACATGGACGCGGTGCTGCGTGTCCACGCCGCAACCATTACCGACACTTACTGGTTTTGCCCCGAGGGCGAGGCGCTGGCCTATGACGATATATGTTTTAAAGAGAACCTTTTCGCGGCCCTGGCTCTGCGCGGCGACCCCGACAGCTTCAACCAGCCCTGCTCCCGCACCCCGGAGCTGACCAATATCGGCTCCTACGAAAAGTGCTGGCTCCAGCGCGATGGGCAGTGGTGGATGGTCAAGCAGGGCAACAGCCTGGAACGCTTCTCGGAGATATTCATCAGCCGCCTGGGGCAGGCGCTGGGTTTCCCCATGGCCGAGTATCTGCAGGAGGACGGGACTGTCCTCAGCCCGGATTTCACCCGCTTCGCGTCTGTAAACTACGAGCCGGCGGAGGGCATTGTTGGTGACGACGAGGACTACCGCCGGAACTTCGAAGCGTTCTACGCGCTGTCTCCGGCGCTCGCGCGGCAGTACCTCGAAATCATCTACATGGACACCCTGTGCTTCAACATGGACCGCCACACAAAAAACTATGGCGTTTTGCGCGATGTCGCTACTGGCGGAATTCTCTCCATGGCGCCCAACTTCGACAACAACGTGGCCCTGTTTTCCCGCGGCGTTCCACGGAATATGAACCGGTCGAACGACAAGCTGATTGCGTTATGGGGCGAGCTGTTGGAGCGGGACGAACGCGCCCTGAAGCTCGCGCGGGCCCTGCCGGCGCCCACATGGGAGATGGCAGAGCACTATGTCCGCAATGCCGGCATCCCGATAGACGCCGGAGATGTATGTGAGTTTATCATGAACGGCAGCGCACTGATGCGCGGGCAAATCGAAAGACTAAAACCTTAAGAACCGCGAATCGCCTCCATCAGGCCGCCCTTTTCGATGATATCCCGCAAAAACGGCGGAAAAGGCTCGGCCTCATACGCCGTGCCCTGTGTGAGGTTTTCAATCAGGCCGGCGCTTAAATCCACGCGCAGCTCATCGCCCGCGTTGATCTCGTCCGCCCGGGGGCATTCCAAAATGGGCAGCCCGATATTCAGCGCGTTGCGGAAGAAAATCCGGGCGAAGCTGCGGGCGATCACCAGCGATATGCCAGCGGCCTTGATGGCCAGGGGCGCGTGCTCCCGGGAGGAGCCGCAGCCGAAGTTTTGCCGTGCCGCGATAATATCCCCCGGCCGCACCCGGCGGACGAAATCCGCGTCGATGTCCTCCATGCAGTGCTTCGCGAGCTCCCCGGGGTCGGCGGTGTTCAAATACCGCGCGGGTATGATCACGTCGGTATCGACGTTGTCTGCATATTGATGCACAGTGCCCTGTATGGTCATGCTGTCAATTCCTTTCGATATTATATACATGCTTTGCATATATTTTCGCATATATTTTTGCATATATTTTTTTATATTTTTCTATACTTTCGGCTGCGCGATATAGCCCTGTATGGCGCTTTCGGCGGCCACGGCGGGCCCGGCGAGATAGACCTCGCTTTCGGGGTGCCCCATGCGGCCCACGAAGTTGCGGTTGGTGGTGGCCACCGCGCGCCCCCCCGCCGCGAGGATGCCCATGTGCCCCCCCAGACAGGGGCCGCAGGTGGGGGTGCTCACCGCCGCGCCGGCCTCTATGAAGATTTCCAGCAGGCCTTCCCGCAGAGCCTCCAGCCAAATCTGCTGCGTGGCGGGGATGATGACGCAGCGCAGATCCCCGGCCACCACGCGGCCCTTCATGAGCGCCGCCGCGATACGCAGATCCTCCAGCCTGCCGTTGGTGCACGAGCCGATCACCACCTGGTCCAGCGAGATACACTCGCCCTTCGCCTCCAGATCATCCACCGTGCGTGTGTTGGAGGGCAGATGGGGGAAGGCCACCGTGGGGCGGAGCGTGCCGAGATCAATTTCAATCACTTCATCATAAACAGCGTCTTCATCGGCCCCGAAAATGCGCCAATCCCGCCTGGCCCGGCTTTTCACATAAGCCAGGGTCAGGTCATCGACAGGGAAAATCCCGTTTTTCGCGCCGCATTCGATGGCCATGTTGGCGATGGCCAGGCGGGAGTCCATGGAGATGCCCGCGATCGCCGGGCCCGTGAATTCCAGGGAGCGGTAAAGCGCGCCGTCCACGCCGATGCGCCCGATGAGCTCCAGGATCACGTCCTTGCCGCTCACATGGGGCTGGAATGAGCCCGTCAGGACCACCTGGACCGCGCCGGGTACCTTGAACCAGGCCTTGCCGGTGGCCAGCCCCGCCGCCAGGTCTGTGGAGCCCACGCCCGTGGAAAACGCTCCCAGCGCACCATAGGTGCAGGTGTGGGAATCCGCGCCGATCACCGCGTCGCCGGGCACGACCAGGCCCTGCTCCGGCAGCAGCGCGTGCTCAATGCCCATGCGGCCCACGTCGTAGAAATGCCTGACACCGTGTTTTTTGGCGAAGGCCCGCACCTGCCCGCAGTGCTCCGCGGACCGGATGTCTTTATTCGGCGTGAAGTGGTCCAGCACGAACACCGTTTTTTCGGGCGCGTGCAGCGAGGTAACGCCCGCCCTTTCGAGCTCGTTGACGGCCACCGGCGTTGTCACGTCGTTGCCCAGCATGAGGTCGAGCTCCGCCTCAATGAGCTGCCCGGCGCGGACCTCTTCCAGCCCCGCGTGGGTCGCCAGGATTTTTTGCGTCATTGTCATCGCCATGGTTTGATCTCCTTTACGTATGCTGAGCATATTATACGCTGTAAAACAAAAAAAAGCAACCGGAAAATCATAAAGATGTTCCGGCTTCGCCCTAAAACGCGTTCCCCCGTGGCTCCTGTAGTGCCCGTGGCACCGGTGGCCGCGGGGACGGTGTGACAACGCGGAGATAAAAACCCCGTATAAATTTATAAAATATAAAAAATATTGCGCGGCGCTTCATTCCGTGCTATAATAAAAATGCCAACGGAGTAAGCCAATAAAACAAACCAAAAAGAAGAAAGCGAGTGATTCGAATGCTGGGGAAGCCGTATATCTACCGGCCCTTGTTCGTCTTGATCGCCGTTTTGACGGCAATCGCCTATATACCCATGACCGCGCTGCACTGGGTCGCCCCCCATTGGGCGGAGCTGGCCTACGCGCGCGAATTTGTCGGGCGCCTGACCAGCGCGGCCAAGGAGCCGGGGCACAAAAAGCCGAACCCCTACTTCCAGCCGGGCGACGCCGTGTTCGAGTGGGAGCCCGGTGAATGCTGGACCCTGGGCTTTGCCAAGCAGAACCTCACCGACAGCCCGCAGGTGCGCGAGGGCATCGAAAACGGCCGTTATATCGTGGCTGGCTACGTGTTGAATATTCCCTCCGAGGGCATTGCCGACGACTTGTACGCCAAGGCGGTCTGGCTGGACGACAACACCGGGCGCGGCGGAATCTTCTATGCCGTGGTGGACTGCATCGGCCTTTCCAACACCGACACGAACAAAATACGCGCGATTGTATGGGATTGGGCCCGCGCTGAGGATATCAGCGTGCGCAGCGTGCAAATCGCGGCGACGCATACCCACGCCGGTATCGATACCACCGGAATGTGGGGCTTTCCGCCTTTTGACGGAAAGGACGCGGCGTTTCAGCAGCTGATGATCGAAAAAACGGCCCGGGCGATGATAGAGGCCTACGAAAACCGCCAGGACGGGCAGATGTTTCTCGCCGGGGCAGAGTCGGACGACCTGATCCGGGACGGGCGCGCGCCTTATGTGTTCGACGATATCATTACCCGGTTCCGCTTTGACCCCGCCGCGGAAGGCGAGGCGGATGTCTACCTGGTCAGCGCGGGCTGCCACCCGGAAATCGGCGGGTCGCGCAATCCCATTGTTTCCGCGGATTTTCCAGGCTATATGGCGGAATACATTATGGAGGCCACCGGTGCGGAAACCATATTCATCCAGGGCGCGCAGGGCGCGATGATCACCGCGAACAGCGAGAGAGGCATCGATAAAATCAGGCCCTACGGTGTAAAATTCGCCCAGTATGTGCTGGGGGAGCGCGGCAGCGTGAGCGAGGAAACAGAACTGCCCGCCCTGCTCAATATCGCCAGCGCGGAGGTCGAGGTGCCCATCGAAAACATTCTGTTTCTTGCCGTGCACCGGGTGGGCATGATCAACCACACGGCCTACCGCGTGCATGGAAAACCATATCGCTACGCGACGGCCTGCGAGCTGAGCTATCTGCGCCTGGGCGACCGGGAAAACAGCGTGGACATCCTCATCGTGCCGGGCGAGCTGGCGCCCGAGCTCGCCATGGGCGGCTTTTCAACCGAGGAGAGCTCCGCCCGGGGCGGGGAATACCCCCGCCGCGCGCTGTTTGATATTCTGCAGGACTATCCCTTCGCCTCGGAGCGGCAGATCGTTTTCGGCCTGGCAAATCATTTTACCGGCTATATCCTGCCGGACAACGATTATGTGGTGCACGACTGGCTTCCCTATGTTCTCGAAGGGGTGGACCGCTTCGGCAAGGGCCACTACGAGGAGACGAATTCCGCCGGGCCGCGAACCGCCGGGGTGCTCACAAAGGGATGGCAGACGCTGCTGGATGGGGTTGAGGTGGAGGAGTAAAAGCGGAAGACGGTTTTTTTGGCAATACAGATTCCGTAAAAGCAAAATCGATCTCCACATCCCCGCCCTCGTGGATGCGAATTCCACTGATCAAATCCGCCACGATCCCCCGGTTGAGCTCCCTGAGCCCACGGTGCTTACGGAAGGCTTCGAAGCAGGGATTCTGGCTGGTCATGCCCTGCGCCGCGATGCGGATCTCTTCTTCGAGGCGGGAGATGTCGCGCTTGAGCACAGTCTCTTTCTCCTCGTACTTCCGCTTCATGCGTTGATATGCTTCGAGAGATATCGCCCCGGATTTCCAGTCGGCATACAGGCCGTCATAGAGCGTGTGCGTTTTTTCCAGATCCGCCCGGCGCGTTTTCAGGGCGCGTTCCAGCCGGGCGGATTCCGCGCGCCGCGCCGGGGCCGCGTTGATGCTGCCGATCAGCTCGGCGAAGCTGTCGATCAGCTCAATTTGCTTTTGGAGCGCCGCCAGTACGATTTCCTCCAGCTTGTCGTGCCGGATGGAGTGCCGTGTGCACAGCCCGGTGGTGATGTTCGTGCGGCAGGCATAATAGACATTTTGCTTTGATGGCCTGCGGCACATGGCTTTTCCACAGTCGGCGCAGCGTATGAATCCCGCGAAGGGGTAGAGCGTCGATTTGCCCGGCGGCGTACATGTATCGCGCAGCATTAAATTCTGCGCCATGCGGAAAAGCTCTTGATCAATGAGCGGCTCGTGGGTGTTCTCTTTGATAAACCACTCTTCCTCGGGCAAATTCACCCGCGTGTGAATTTTATAGCTCTTGACCTTTTGCTTGCCCTGCACCATGTGGCCCAGGTACATCTGGTTCGAAAGCATCTCCGACACGGTGCGCGCCGACCAATGCGGCTCGGTCTTGACGATCATCGGATTTTGATAATTCATCCCGTTTTGCCGCTTGTAGGCCGTGGGGCATGGAATGCCTAGCTCAACCAGCCTGCGCACGATGCCGTTTTTGCTCATGCCCTCGCGCACAAACCAGTGAAAGATATCCTTGATGACAGGAGCGGCCTCCTGGTCGATGATAAGCTTGTGTTTATTCTCCGGGTCCTTCAGATAGCCGTAGGGGGCGAAAGCGCCGATGAATTCCCCCGCGCGTCTTTTCGCGTTGAATGTCCCCCGCACTTTGATCGACGTCTCCCGGCAGTGGTTTTCGTTGTAGGCGCTCTGCATGGTCACGCCTAAATCGTAGATCTCATCGGGCCGCTTGTAGCTGTCCAGGCGCGGCAGCTCAAGGGAGATAAAGCGGATGTCCTTTACCACAAAAAGATGCTGGAGGTAACGCTTGCACTCCCAATCGTTTCTGCTCAGGCGCGATAAATCCTTCACGATAATGCAGTTGATTTTGCCCTCGTCAATATCGGAAAGCATGCGCTGAAAAGCGCCGCGGTCACTGTCGGTGCCCGTGCAGCCGTCGTCGATATAGACATCAAAAAGCCGCATACCTTCTTCTGACGCAATCGATTCGAAAAACGCCATGAGCCGCTGCCGCTGGTTTTTTACGCTGTAGCTCTCGTCGCCGCCGTCCTCGCGGGAAAGCCGGATGTATATGGCGGTCAGCCACTGAAATTGTGCTTTCACTCTTCGTTACCCCTGCTTGCAGCTGATGAAATAGTTCTTCAAATGCGTCTTTAGGTCGCCGCCCTCCGGGTTGAATTTTAAACATACAACCGCCCCATTGCAAAGAAAGCAATAGGGGTTTTTGATCTGTTCTATATACTGCGCCGCCCTTTCGGCTGGCGGCAGGGCCGGGTCGATATGCACCGTATTGATATCCACCAGCAATCCGCGCTCTTCTTCAGTCAACAAAAACCGCCTCCCGCATATTGTGTCAAAACAGCTATATGCGGGAGGGCCTGGACGTTATTATAGGGAATGGCTGTACTTTTTGCGTCTCATCCAAAGCAGTCCCAACAGAAATATAGTAAGCAAAAGCGTTATGAATAGCCCGGG
This sequence comes from Oscillospiraceae bacterium, assembly GCA_009777055.1. GTDB lineage: Bacteria > Bacillota > Clostridia > Oscillospirales > Acutalibacteraceae > WRMQ01. The sequence continues at coordinate 18,662 of WRMQ01000028.1, read as the reverse complement.
CTCGCTCATTGAGGCGGCGGACGCGCCGGAGGCCTTGCCCTCCAAAAATTCCTTGTTTCTGCGGTTGAGCTCATCCTCCTGCTCTTTTGTTTCCAGCACGATGAAGGAATTGTTTTTTGTCAAGAGCCGCCGCGAAATGCCGTCCCTTACCGTTTCGATGATCTGATCTTCTGTGGCGGCTCTCTCGACTTTTTCGCTCAGGAGCAGTGCGTTTGTATAATCGTCGTCGCCATATGAGATATCAGCAAAGCTTGTTGTGTTATGAAATGAGATTTCGTTTTGCCCGTCATCCCTGAAGTAAAAACCGTTGTGGGACAACCGCTTGGCCTGCGGCGACGCGCTTGCCGTTTCGTCCATGTGTCCGTCGGCCAGGTGGTGCGGCGTTAACGCGCCCACGCTGCTCAACAAATAGAAATGCTCAACTTCAGGGAAGTCGCGCGTGAATCTCCGATTGTCGGCAATGGCGGCGGTGTAGAGATTGCCGGAGGCAATAATAATTACAGGGTAACTGCCGGGATGTGTTTTTGCGTCCTCATAGATCATATCCATGGCAAGCGCCAGATGGAAGCCGCCGTCGCCATAGTCAACTGCGTCTAAATGAGCCAAATCTGTTTTTTGTACATTGTAACTGGTCAGATAAACGTCAGCGTCCGTAATATCATTGCTTTTCGCGTAGTTGTTAATTAAGGCGAGTCGCTGCTCCAGCGTTGGTTCTTCATCCCACAGCGGCTTGCGGATATCCGCGATAAAATAATATTTCGGCGTTCTTGTTGAAACTGCTTCGAGATTTTCTTTGTACGAAGCGGGCATGAAGCATGTGCCGCCCGCGACGATGGGCACCGAAAGCTCGTCGCCTTCCAGAGTTATCGTGTGCCCGCCAAGCGTAAAGCTGTCGCTTTGCAGGAACATCAGCTCAAGCCCGGTTTCCCTGGTTTCGCCCGCGCCGAAGGGGAACACCCGCAGCTCCACTGTGCTGCCGCTCTCATAGTAGATGATGCCGGGGTCGCGGCTTCTGTTGACGATGCTTTGATAGAGCGACTTTGCCGCGTTCTTTTCCGAGACGATGCCATATTTGCGCTCTCCGTACACATCAAGATAATAATCGGAGACAAATACGCCCTCGGGCAGGGTGAATTTCACGGCGTATTCCTGATTGAAGTACGACGTTTCGTTTTTCAGCGTCAAGTGAACCCAGGCCTTGTATGCGCCGGCGGCTTCGTCAAAGCGGGCTTCTGTTTTTATGTCCTGCAGCTTTACGCTTTCTGGCGCTGAAAATTCAAAGCCCGGCGGCTGGTGCCATGCGGCGGCCCGCTCCGGCAAAAAGATTCTCTGGAGATGTTCATAGCTTTCGTCGCTGAGCATTTGCCCGCCAAAAATGACACGGTGATAAATCTCGTTCAGTATGGGCGCGCCCTCAAGATTTTGAGCGCTGCTGCCGAACCAGCCCCAAAACTGATTGGAATACCGCATGTATCGCAGCGACGATTTCAGCATGGAAACATTGATCGCCGGCTGCTCCCGCACATCGCCGTCCAGATAATACAGCGCTTTATCGAAGTTGACTTTCTGAACATAGCCGTTCCCGGCAAAGCCCGCGCACAAAGCCAGCATGCCGCAGGCAAATAGGACAGAGATTTTGTAAAATGTAAAATGCTGTTTTAGAAATTGAAAATCGTCGATGATCTGGAACAGCTCCGCCGCGAACAGGGCGACCGGCGTGAGCACAAGCAATGGTACAAGATAGGCGTAAAACGCCACGCCCAGCGGCGCGTAGGGAATCATCGTCACCACGAAATAGATTACATAGAGAAAGCCCGCCGACTTGAAGAAGAGCGTTATTAAAGTCAGCCACTTGTTTTTTCTTGGAACGAGCATGGCGATGCCGTTCATGAGGGCCAGAATATAAAACCACTTGCCGGAAAAATCGCCGAGAAACCCGCCGAAGGCCTCGTTGTTCAAAAGCAGGCAAAGCAGCGGGAGCACCAGGGCCAGAACGGCGATAAAGACATAGTAGCCCGCCGGGTAATTCTTCACGGCGCGCGTTTCTTCCGAAGCGTTTTTTTGGGTTCTGAAATGATACAGGATGCTTGCCACCAGGCAAACGAAGACAAAGAAGAGCGCGAACAGCAGAATCAGGATAATACTGGCGGCGCTGTGCAGCCAGTCAACGTTTTCCGCCCAGTTGAACACACCGTCAAACAGGCCGCTCATAACGATAAGCGGGGCGACCGCGAAAATGAGGGGAACGCAGACGCAGATAAGTATCCTGGTCTTTATTTTTATCAATGGAATCTCGTTATGGTGAAGAATCGACGTGGCAATATAAATCAGCGGGGTCAGGCAAAGGACGCCGTAAATCGCCTCCGGCGACAGCGAGGTGGCGAAGTCGAATTGCTCCAGCAAAAAGGGCGCGGCGGCGCTGATCATCGCGATAAAGCCCGTCAGCTGGAGCATGCGAATGATTTTCCCGCCTTTGTTCAGCGCGGCGCAGACAATGATGAAACTGTTTAAAAGTGCCTGCGCGCCGAAAATGATCATCAGCGGCAGGCTTGGGGTGAGCTCCGCGCTTTTGTAGGCATAGAACAGCGCGGCGGCCAGAAGCGCCTGAGGTAACGTAATAAACAACAGGGAAAACCTTGGGCTAAACAGCTTCTTCAATTTTATGACCTCCCTTAAGCAATTTATCTGTTATGGAATATACAAGCAGTCCCGTTCCGAAAAACACGCAAAGCGAAATGATCGTGTGTATCAGCTTAAAGTGCGGGCTTTCGCTGAACGGCAGGCTGACGATGATACGGGCAAGCGTGGCGAGAAAAGCAACAAGAACAGAGCTGGCAAAAAAGAGAACGGAGAAAAGCAGCCTTTTCTTTGCTTCAAGAAAGCGGTGTAAAAATCCAAGCACAAGAATGGCATAGAGGCTCAAAAACAGATTGACTCCGCTGCAGGCTTTCGTGATGACCACATTGCTTCCAATGGCTTCGTAGGCGGCGTCAGTATAAATAAACGCAAAGCCAAACAGAAGCTCCAGCGCTTTTGTGTAGGGGAAGAGCGTCCATTCTGTCTGGATGGACAGAAAAACATAAGCGGCGGCGGCAAGCGCGGCGCACAGCAGATAGATTGGCAGGAGCTGTCTGGCTTTCATGAATGGATCCTCTTTGTCGCGCTTTCTGAATAAAGTATAGCATATTTCCGGCGTTAACACAAGCTTTTTTGACAGAATCAAAAGCTCATGAAGCGTATGAAGCGGTCACTGAAGCTTGGATGCGCCGCAAGCGATATGGTTTCGGCTTTCGTGAGCTCGTCCAGCCCGCCGCGAAGACCAGGCTCCTTGAGCAGCTTCACCGCGCCGGCCAGAGAGGCATTGCCCAGGGGGAGGATCCTGTCCTCCCATTCCGCCGGAAACAGGCCAATGGCCAGGGCGCCGCGCAGGTCCATGGCCCTGCCGAAGCCGCCGCAGAGGTACACGCGCTCCGGCGCGGGCCGCCCCGCTGTGTCCAGCAAAATCTCGATTCCCGTGCGCACCGCCGATTTTGCCAGCTGGATGGCGCGGATGTCGGCCTGGCTGAGAACGCTTTCGCCCAGCAGTAGCCCGGTCTCGTCCAGGGCGCCCCGCGCGCGCAGGCCGGCGACGCTGTCCAGCGCCTGTGAGCCGTATAGCCCGTGCGCGCCGCCTTCAAAGGCAGGGCCCGCCGCCGCCGAGGCGCATAACAGCCTGCCGCCGCGGCGCAGCGCGATTTCGCCGTTGGTACCCAGGTCCACCAGCAGCAGGTCCTCGTCGAAGGGCAGGGCCGACAGGCCCGAGACGATGTCCCCGCCCACGAAGGCCGAGATCCATGGCACGATGAACGCTTCCCGGCCAAACAGCGTATAGGGGTTTTCCAGCCGCGCTTTCAGCTCGAAGGGGTAGAGGCCAAGCGGCCCGCAGTCGAGGCCCAGCAGCAGGTGGATCATTGTCGTGTTGCCCGCAATCACCAGTTCCACAGGATCATATTGGCGCACGCGCGTTTCAATGGCGTCGTGGATCAGCGCGCGCAGCTGTTCGCCATGGCCGTGGCCGGCGGCGTCGACGCGGGAGATCAGGTCCGCGCCGAAGGCCCGCTGGGGATTCTCAAAGCCTTGGCTTTCAAGAGATTCTCCTGTCGCGAGGTCGACGAGCTCCATGGCGACGGTGCTGGTGCCCAGGTCAATCGCCAGGCCGAGCCCCTCGCGGGCCTCCAGCGCGTGCCTCCCGGGGAGCTCATATGCGCTGAGCGCGGGCACGCGGCGCCGCTCCGGCAGCCGGACCTCGCAGTCCTCCTCCAGCCGGAGCTGGCAGGCGAGCCGCGGCTGGCCATCCACTGTGACCGCGCATTTGCCGCAGGAGCCTCTGCCGGCGCAGTCCGTCCGAAGGGGAAACCCGTTGGCGCGCAGCAGATCCAGGAGCTTCGCGCCGCGCGCCGCCTGAAAGACATGGCCGTTGATTGTGATATGAAGCATGTGGAGCATCACCTTTATGTATGGCTTTTAGACTGTTATGAACCGTGTAAGAATGATAGCACGGCGGGGGCGGCGCTGTCAAGCTTGGGCAAAAATTCAAATTTAGGATATCGCTTGCAAATTGACCTGATTGGTGTTATAATCTTCTTGCGCCGGGATAGATGTTAAGTTCTAAAAATTTGGCTCTTTCAGACAATTGTAGTGATATGCTGTTCTTTTCCCGCGGCGAAGCGGAACGGTCCTGGCCACATGCGCTCGCGCGCAAAATTCCTCCGCCCCTTCGGGGCACCTCCTTTGCTTTCAAAGGAGGCTTCCGCGGCTTTCTAAATAGCTTAAAATTTAAATAAAATAAAAAAACGAAATATCAGGAGGCGCTGCCATGGATACCTTCCCGATTCTTTTTTCACCCGCCCGAATCGGCAAATGCGAGATCAAAAACCGTATTGTTATGTCGCCTATGGTCATGGGCACGGGCACGCCCGGCGGCGGTCCGGGCGAGAAAATGTGCGCCTATTACGAAGCGCGGGCCAAGGGCGGCGCGGGGCTCATTATCACCGAGTGCTGCCGCGTAGACGATCATACGGGCCCCCTCGCGCCCTGCCAGATATCGCTGACGCACGACCGTCATATCGCGCCCCTTGCCGCCATGATCCAGCGCGTGCACAGGCATGGCGCCAAAATATTCTGCCAGCTGCACCATCCGGGGCGGCAGAACTACAGCATTCTTGTGGGCACGATGCGTTTGAGCCTGCTCGCGGGGCGCCTTCTGCCGCCCTATTGGAAGCTGTTTTTTAAAATCGCGGGCTTCACGCCGCAAATCGAAAAGACCGGGCTGCTGCCCGCCGTAGCCGGGCCCTCGGCCGTGCCCTGCGGGCATCAGAGGCAAAAGACCCGCGCGTTATCCAAAAAAGAGATTCATAAAATCGTCCGCCGCTTCGGCGACAGCGCCCTGCGCGCGCAAAAGGCCGGGGCGGACGGCGTTGAGCTCCACGGTGCGCACGGCTATTTGATCCAGCAGTTTTTGTCGCCCCACACCAACCGCCGCAAGGACGAATACGGCGGCTCCTTCGAAAACCGCCTGCGCTTTTTGCGGGAAATTATGGCGGACCTGCGCGCCAAATGCGGGGCGGGCTTCCCCGTCGTCCTGCGCCTTGGCGTAGATGAATTCTACCGCGAGATCGGGAAAAACCAAGGGCTGACGCTGGAGGAGGGCCTGCGCATCGCGAGAGCCGCCGAGAAAATGGGCGTGGACGCGATCGACGTTTCCAGCGCCACCTATGAGACGATGAATTATTGGCTGGAGCCGACGACCTTTTCCTGCGGCTGGCGGAAGCATCTTGCCGCGGCGGTGAAGCAGGCGGTGAGCGTACCGGTGCTGGCGGCCAATTTTATCCGCTCGCCGGAGCAGGCCGAGGCACAGCTCGCCGAAGGGACCCAGGATTTCATCAACCTGGGGCGTCCGCTGCTGGCCGACCCGGACTGGCCGGAAAAAGTCCGCACAGGCCGCGCGGAGGAGGTTACGCGCTGCGTCGCCTGCCTGTGGTGCTTCGAATCCATGCTGGCGGGCGGATTCACGGGGGAATCCGGGCAATGCGCGCTGAACCCGCGCTGCTGCCGCGAAAGCGAAATTCCCGAAACGGCCCCAAAAGACGGCGGCGGGCAGGCCGTCGCGGTCATCGGCGCGGGCGCCGCGGGGCTTACCGCCGCGCGGGTGCTGGCCGAACGCGGCTTCGCGGTCACGGTTTTGGAGAAAGCGCCGCGGGCGGGAGGTCAGATCAATCTTGCCGCCCGGCCGCCGCAGAAGGAGAAAATCCGCTGGTGCGTTGATGATTTGCTCGTCAAGTGCGAAAAGCTGGGCGTGGATATACAATATAACATCAGCGATCCACTGAAAGCGCTGCGCGGCATCAAGCCACGCGCAATCCTGCTGGCCACCGGCGCGAACGAAATCATTCCGAACATCCCCGGCGTCAGCGGCGCAAACGTGCATACCGCGGCGGATGTGCTCAGCGGAAAGGACGATCTGTCCGGTAGGCAGGCCGCGGTCATCGGCGCGGGCATGACAGGCCTGGAAACCGCCGAATACCTTTGCGCGCGGGGCTGCGGGGTTCATATTGTCGAGATGGCGGACGAGGCCGCGTCGGGCGCGTATCACCAGCATAAGGACGACATATTGCCAAAGCTCGGCAAAGCGGGCGCGGCTTTTTATCTGGGACACAGGCTCGAGGCAATCAACAAGGGCGGCATTGATATCTGTGCGGTGAAAACAGGCGAGCGAAAAACGCTGCGGGTTGACGATGTGGTATTGAGCGTAGGGCTGCGCCCGAACAATTCCCTTGCGGAAGAGCTGAAAGAGCTTGGCGTACCAGTTATCGCGCTGGGCGACGCGCAAAAAACCGGGCGTATTGCAAATGCCGTACACAGCGCGTATGGCGCGGCAGCGGAGCTTTTCCGGCTTGCCGGGCGCGCCTGACCCCGGCGCGCGGTTGTCGTATTGCGCTGGCAGGGGTGGCCCCGGTGGCTCCGGTTGACCCGGTGGCGCCTGTCGATCCCGTCGCGCCGGCAGATCCCGTTGCGCCGGCGGATCCCGTTGCCCCTGCCGGGCCCGCGGCGCCCTGCGCGCCGGGATAGCCGGGGAAGCCCATGGGGCCCATGAGGCCCATCATGCCGGTTGGGCCGGTCGCGCCGGTTAAGCCTGTTGGGCCGGTGGGCCCCGTCGCGCCCCTCTGGATGAGCGGGGTTGTGCAGCCAATGGATACAGGCAGGCAGCCTCTATGTGGAGACAGTGGTTGAAATTGCATTGTGTACCTCCCGGAATTCAATCTGGAAAAAAATATATATCGGGCAGACACAAGACGTGCCTGCCCTAAATTATATGTTAAAATAGAGAAAAAGCAACCAAACGGGATTCTGATTTTTAGCAGGGCAATCAAGATTCACCTGAACTTTTACAAATTATCCATTGCCTCTTCGCGAAAAACATGCTATACTATTGAATGATATATTTGAATAATATATTTGAGCGCTATAGTTGAATGCTATATGATCGCATAAAGATCTTCGAACGGAACAGAAAGGATATCGCCATGATTCTGGATCTGATTCTCCTGGCGCTGCTGGCGCTGGTTGTCTTCCTCGCGGCCAAACGCGGATTCATGGCCGTCGTGCTTTCCCTGGCGGCCTGGGTTGTGAGCATGGTGCTTTCCAGCGTGCTCAGCGCGGCGCTGGCCCCGCCCATCTATGAAGCCGTCGCGGGCCCTATGGTGCGTGAATTGATCGCGGGACATATCGATGCCTCGGTGAACAGCTCCGAGGCCGCGCAATACGCGCAGCAGGTGCTGCGGGAGCTCCCGGAGTCGCTGAAGGCCCTCGCCGAGGCGGCGGGGATTTCCGTATCCTCCCTGGCGGACGGCCTGCAAAACAGCGCGGTGCTCAGCCAAAACGCCGCGCAGCTCATTGAGCAGAATATCGCCGCGCCCATCGTTTTGGCGGCTATCCGCATGATTCTGTGCATTGTCATCTTCGTGCTGCTGCTCATCGCCACACGCCTGCTGGCGGGATGGCTTGGCAAGGTGACGCAGCTTCCGGTGCTCAAACAGGCGGACCGTCTGGCGGGCGCTGTGCTTGGCCTGGTCAAGGGCTTCCTGCTGCTGCTGGCTGTTGCTCTCGCGCTGCGGGTTGTGGCGGAGCTGCTGCCGGAAAGCGGTTTCGCCGCGTTTGTGGAGGGCTCCGTTATTGTCAGGCTCCTGGATTGGTTCCCCCTGCGAAAAAACATGTAACCATACGCTGGAAAGAAGGTCGCCGACATGAAGAAGATTTTGACCATCCCCAACCTGATCTCATTTGTGCGGATTCTCATGGTGCCCCTGTTCGCCTGGCTCTACTTAAAGAATTACCTGTTGGCGGCGCTGGTCGTGCTGGTGCTTTCCGCCCTCAGCGACACCCTTGACGGCACGATTGCCCGGCGCTTTAATATGATCAGCGACATGGGCAAGTGGCTGGACCCCCTGGCCGACAAGCTCACCCAGCTGACCCTGGCGGTTTTAATGTTCCTGCGCTTTCACGGCAGCACGAACGAGCTCATGCAAAAGTTCGCCTGGGTATTCCTGCTGTTTTTGGGCAAGGAGCTGCTGATGCTCCTGGTCGCGCTGGTCTTGATGCTGAAGAAAAAGCGCCCCTCCGCCGCGGAGATTTGGGGAAAAGCGGCCACGGTGATGTTTTATGTCATCATGGGGCTGATGTTCCTGGTGGGCCCCGAGGTGGGCGCGCTGCTCCAGTGGTGGCCCCGGCTGGAGCTCCCGATGGCTCCGGTTCCCGTGGTACAGATTCTAGTGATGGCGAATCTCGTGCTGACCTTCATCGCGTTTTTCAGCTACGTACCGGACACCTGCCGGAAGCTGTTCAAAGAGGGGAAAGAAGAGAAAGATGAAAAAGAAGAAAAAGAAGAATAGAGGGGCTTTATCCGTAGGGGCTCAAAAATTTGAGCCCAATCGTCTGCTTGCAGGGCTCAAATTTTTGAGCCCCTACGAAATTTTTGAGCCTCTACGTCGAGCCCCTACGAACACATAAAAAATAAAGTCGTATTTCCAGGCCTTATTTCGATAAAGGCAATCCACAGGAGGACTCCCATGAAACGAATTATCTGCTGCAAATGCAAGCGGCGGCCGGCGATGATCTTCATTAGCCGCATTATGCCGGGCGAGCAGACCTCTCAGGAGGGCTATTGCTTTCCCTGCGCGGTTGAAATGAACGTCGGCCCGATCAAACAGGTGATGCAGAATATGGGCATCCCACCCGAGGAGCTGGAGGCCGAAAACATCGGCGAGCTGCTGGAATCGGGCGGCGAGGAGATGCTGCAGCCCTTTTTGCGCTCCATGGGCGCGGCCTTCCCCGGCATGGAGGAGGTTTTTTCGCTGCCTGAGCCCGACGATGAGCTGGAAGGGGGCGAGGCGGCCAGCGGCACCGAGCCGGTAGCCGTCAGCGTCAGCAGGCGCGGCGAGCGCGAGCGCAAGGGCAAATCCAAAAAGGAGAAAGCCCGCAGGTTCATCTCGCAATATTGCAGCGACCTGACCGAAAAGGCGCGCGCCGGGCAGCTGGACCGCATCATCGGCCGGGAGGACGAGATCTACCGCACGATGCAGATCCTTTGCCGCCGCACGAAGAACAATCCCTGCCTCATCGGCGAGCCAGGTGTGGGCAAAACCGCTATCGCCGAGGGCCTCGCGCTGCGCATTGCCGAGAGCAATGTGCCCTCCCGCCTGCTGGATAAGGAAATCCACCTGCTGGATCTCACCGCCCTGGTGGCGGGCACGCAGTTCCGCGGGCAGTTCGAAAACCGCATCAAAGGCCTGATCGAAGAGGTCAAGGCCCTGGGGAATATCATTCTCTTCATCGACGAGGTGCATACCCTCGTGGGCGCGGGGGACGCCGAGGGCGCCATGAACGCCGCGAATATCCTCAAGCCGGCCCTGTCCCGGGGCGAGGTGCAGGTGATCGGCGCCACCACCTTTACGGAATACCGCAAATACATCGAAAAAGACGCCGCCCTGGAGCGCCGCCTGCAGCCGGTGAAGATTGAGGAGCCCTCCATCAACGATACCTGCAAGATGCTGGAGGGCGTAAAGGAATACTACGAAAGCTTTCACAAGGTGAAGGTGAGCGACAGCCTCATCCGCCGGGCGGTGGTGCTTTCGGAGCGCTATATCAGCGACCGGTTTTTGCCGGATAAGGCCATCGATCTGCTGGACGAGGCCTGTACCTGCGCCAGCCTGCGCAACGCCGCCATCGACGTGCTGGAAAAAACCAAGAGAAAGATCCAGCAAAATTTTGAGCGGCAGCAGGCCGTGATGGACCAGCAGCCCATCGACTACGAGCGCTACACGGCATTGAAGACCGAGTATATCAATTTGCAGGATCAGGCCGTGGCTCTTCAAAAAGAGGCCGTCGACAACCTCGTTACCGAGGACGACCTGGCCCGGGTGATCCAGCTATGGACGGGGATCCCCGCGCAGAAGGTCATGGAAAGCGACATGCGGCGGCTGCAAAGCCTTGAGGAGGCCCTGCGCAAGCATATCATCGGCCAGGACGAGGCTGTGGCGGCGGTTTCGGCGGCAATCCGCCGCAGCCGCGTGCAGATCAGCCCCCAGCTGCGCCCGTCGTCCTTTATCTTCGTGGGCCCCACGGGCGTGGGCAAGACGGAGCTGGTCAAGCGGCTGGCCGCCGAGCTCTTTGACAAGCCCGAGACCCTGATCCGTCTGGATATGTCAGAATTCATGGAAAAGCACGCCGTTTCCCGTATCATCGGCTCCCCGCCCGGCTATATCGGCTACGACGAAGCCGGGCAGCTGACGGAAAAAGTCCGGCGCAAGCCCTACTCCGTGGTGCTCTTCGATGAAATTGAGAAAGCGCATCCGGACGTGATGAACATCCTGCTGCAGATTCTGGACGAGGGCCGCATCCACGACGCCCAGGGCCGGGACGTGGGCTTTGAGAACACGGTGATCATCATGACCTCCAACGCGGGCAGTGAGCGCAGGGACAGCGCGGTGGGCTTTGGCAAGACCCGGGAGGCCGCCACGAAGGAGCGCTCGATGAAAGCTCTCAAGGAGTTCCTGCGCCCGGAATTCCTGGGGCGTGTGGATGAGATCGTCGCCTTCCGGGACCTGGACGCCGCGGATTACGCCACAATCGCGCGGCTCCAGCTGACGGAATTACAGGAATCCCTGCAGGACAAAAGCGTCCGCTTCACCTGGTCGGAGGAATCGCTCAAAGCGCTGGCTGAGCAGGCGGAGCGGGGCACCCGGGGCGCGCGGGACCTGCGCAATGTCATACGCCGCCAGGTGGAGGACCCCATTACCACCCGCATGGTGGAGACCGCCGAGGGCCAAAGGCTCGGCGCCGTGCATGTAAGCGCGGAGGATGGGACGGTTATTGTGACAGCGATGTGAGCACGTGGCCCTAATCTTTCGCGATTTCATTTGATGATTTCGATGAAGCCCCGTTTTACCTTGGTGAACTACCATTTTACCGGCCTTACGATATCATCTTAAACGTAATTTCCCCATCCGCCTGTTCCTCGGGCGGATGGATTTTTTTTTGCAGCGCCTCCGCCTTTTCCTGAATCTCCTGGAGCATGGCGTTGATGCGGGAGGGCAGCGCGCTGAGCTCGTCGCTGAGCTCGCTGTCGGCGGACGGGGTGGCTTGCGGATCTATTTCGCCCGCGCCGGCTTCCTCTGGCGCGGCCTCGTCGTCGAGAACGATTCGAAAGCCCTCCTCCCGGGGGGCGGCGTCCTCCGCTGGCGCAGCGATAACCGGCGGAATGGGGACGCTATGCTCCTCTTCTTCCGGCGGGAGGTCGAGGGAAAAGGAGGCGGGGCTGAGGTTGGCGGTGTCGAACAGCGGCACCACGCTGCCCAGGGGCGGCTGCGGCTCCGAAGCGCCCAGCAGACCATCGTCCATGGTTTTTATTTCTTTTTTTTGGTCGCCGCGCTTTTTCAGCAGGGTCGAAAGCAGCCCGCACAGCGCCAGCAGGATCAGCCCGGCGGAGGAGATCATCAGGCCCCAGCGCAGGCCCCGGGGTACGAAATGGAAAACCACCTTGTGCCCGCCCGCCGGGAGGGGAATGCCAAGCAGCCCGCCGTCGCCAACGGCGACATAGTCCGAAACCGGCACGCGTTTGCCGTCCACCGTCACCTGCCAGCCCTCGTCGTAGGGGATGGAGGTGTAAAGCAGGCCGTCAGCCGGCGCGGCGATATCGCCCGCGAAGGTGGTTTCGCTGTAGGAGCTCAGGTTCCAGCCGCCGGAGAGCAGCTTGTAGTAGCCCTCGGCAAAGGCAGCCATGTTCAGACCGTAGGTGTAGACCGAGAAGCCGCCGCTGGAGGCCGCGTCCTTGTGCAGGGTGAGCTCCAATGTGATAGGGTTGTCCGGCTCCACTACGCCAAGATCCCAGAGGGCTCGGTCGTCGTGGGAACGCTCCTCTGAAATCTCGCCGTCCGCGGTGTTCCGCTTGACGGTGATCTTGTGGTAGTCGCCCAGATTGGTGTCCACATAGATGTAGCAGTTCATGGCCTCCTCGGTGTCCAGCTCCAGCTTGACGCGCTGGTCGTCGCCGAGGCTGCTGTCCTTGCCGTAATAGCTCAGGTATTGGTACTCCAGCGTGGCGTTGACCCCGCTGTCAAAAAGACCGTTGTTTACCGTGGGCTCCAGGGGAAGGAAGACGTCCGGCACGCCGCTGGCCCGCTCCCAGTAGTCCATCTGGATGAGGAAGGGGTTGCGCTCGTTCATGGTGTCCCATTCCGCGACGCTGTCAGGCACCCAGTAGCCGATGGGCAAATGGTATTTGTTCTGGAAGACCGTGAAGCGGTCATGGGCCTCCTGCTGTTCATAGAGCGCCGGGTTGAGCACATGTAAAAAGCTGCTGCCCGCGCCCCGGTCATGGTTCTGGTTTTCGATGAGATATTTCAGGTTATGCATCGCGTTATATACCGGCGTCTGCGGGTTATAGGTGTAGGAGTTGATGTAATTTCCGCCCAGCCCCAGATGATACTGGAGGTTTGACGTGCGCTCATAGGCCATGGAGGAAAAGGTCGAAATGCCGTGGTAATCATACCAGGAGGGGTCCATCCGGGTGCGCAGGTCTGTCAGCTCGACGCGATAAAAATTCTGGTCGTGCTTTTTGATGTCGTTGTGCACCTTCTGAAAATCCGCCAGATCAATGGTATAGTTTTCTTTTATATGGGTGATCTCGAAATTTTTGGTGTCGGCGGCGCAGACCTCTGTCACCACGCAGCACAGCAGCAGCATCGAAAGCGCGCTGGCCTTCACCTTGCCGGCCTTGTGCAGCGAAAACAGCAGCAGGGTATAGATCGCCGCGAAGATGATGGTCAGGTAGATCGTGAGCTCCTGCACATTTTTGGAGCCGATTTTTTCCACGACGACAGCGAAGAATACCAAGGCCCCGCCGATGGCCAAAATCGCTTTCGCGCTGATCTCCTTGATGTGGAGGAACGCCCGGTAGCCCACCAGCAGCAGCAGGAAGGAATACAGGAACGAGAAGCGATAGGGCAGGTCGTTGGGGAAATGGAAGGCGTGCCAGATGTAGTTCAAATAGTTCGTGTTGAAGCTGAAGAACAGCAGCGCCAGCAGCGCCAGATGCAGCAGCTTGTCCCTGACCTTGATGGAGGGCGCGAAGAGATACAGCGGAGCCAGGAGCATCGCGGCCACGCCGGAATAGATATTGGGCAGCACATCCTCGCCGCTGCTGCGGATGGTGGGGTTGATATCCGCGAAATGATTGGCCAAAAAGTCGAAGATGGAAAAATAGCTCTGGTAGTCCTGGGGAAAAGAGCCGGAGGTGGCGGAGCTGCTCTTGAGGGCATAGTACACCGGAAGCAGCGCGAAGGCGGACAGCATCGCCGCCAGCAGGGAGCCAAAGGCGAACAGCGCCCCGCTTTGGAGGAAGCGGCTGTTTTTGACCCGGTCAAAGAGCTTCGCCTCTCCATTCAACGGAACCACCGTGTCATACAGCTCATAGGAACTGAAATAGCGCACGAGGTAGAAGAACGCGCTGAAAATGCAGACCATGAAGCCCATGTAGTAGCTGCACACCAGCGTGAGCGCCAGCGACACGGCGTAAAGCGCGAAGCGGCGCTTGTGTATGATATAGTCGATGCCCAGCGCCACCAGGGGCAGCAGCCACATGGCGTCGATCCACATTACATTCCAGTAGTAGGCGATGAAATAGCCGCAGAAGGCGTACAGGATGCCGAAGGCCGTGATGGCCGCGTTGTTTTTGCCGTACATTTTTTTGAGCATGTAGGCGAAGGTGCCCGCGGCGAGCGCCCCCTTGAGGAGAATCATCACGCCGACGGCCTCGGGGACCCGGCTGTGGCCAAACAGCAGAACGATGAAGCCGATCGGCCCCGACAGATAGTTGTAGTAGTTCCCCAGAAAGTTGCCGCCCAGCCCGGAATCCCAGGAATACAAGAGGCTTTTGCCCCCGGCTATGCGCTCATACAGCTCGGCGAAAAGCGGGCCGTACTGATGGTAGAGATCCATGCGAAAAATCGTTTTGCCGCCAAAGGGGATCATCCCGAAGCAAAACCAGACGAAGAGGGTCAGCAAGCCTGTGGCGAGGAAGGCGAGTATCACGTAGCCGTGGGCGCTCAGCCATCCCCCCAGGCGCCTTGCGGCCTTTTGGCCCGCGCTGAACTGTTCTGTCATAATACAATGCTGTCCTTTCCGCATTCTATATAGTATAAAATTACATATAGAATACCATAGAATGGCGAATAATGCAAGCTTTTCCTACTGAATTTTCCAGCTGGATTTTCCAGCTAAATTTTCCAGGGGACTGAATTTTTCCGGGGCTTTTCCGGGGCGGAATTCGGACTAGCCCGCATATCCCGGACAACGCCCGCATAGAAATTTACTACAGCGGGGAGGTGAGCGCGTGGAGCAGAGAGTATCCCCCGGCGCGAAGCCCTTCGATCAGGCGGCTTCGCGGCTGCCGGAGGAGCTGTGGGAGCTTCTTTCCGCGGTGCCGGAGGAAATCCGGGGAGAGACCCGTGAAATTCGTATGCGGGCGGGCGGCCCTCTTACGCTGACGGCGGCGGGCGGCACCATGTTTTTCACCCCCGGCGGGCGCGTGACGGCGCTCTATCAGGAGCCCTGCCTGCGCCTGGACGGCGCCGCGCTGGCCCGGGTCGTCCGCTGCCTGTGCGATTATTCCGTGCACAGCTACACCGAGGACATCGCCCGGGGCTTCGTCACCCTGCCGGGCGGCCACCGCGCCGGCCTCTGCGGAACGGCGGTGACGCAAAACGGCGCCGTGTCGGCCGTGCGGAACATCTCCTCCGTGAACCTGCGCATCGCGCGTGAAATTCCGGGCGCCGCGGCGGCGCTGCGCGAATGCGTGTCCCAGGGGAAGGGCTTGCCCGGTATCCTGATCGCAGGGCCGCCGGGCAGCGGAAAGACTACGATGCTGCGGGATCTCAGCCGCGGCTTGTCCTCCGGCGGGTGGGGCGATTTTTACCGCGTCGCCCTGGTGGACGAGCGCGGCGAGCTGGCCGGCGCCCGGGAGGGCGTGCCCTGCTGCGACGTGGGGCCAAACACCGACGTGCTCACCGGCTATCCCAAGGGGGAGGGCATTTTGCTCGCGCTGCGCTCCCTGGCGCCGGACGTGATCATCTGCGACGAGCTGGGCGGCGAGGCCGACGCGATGGCCCTGGCCTCCGGCATCCACGCGGGGGTGAATTTCGCGGCCTCCGTCCATGCCGGAAGCCTGGAGGAGCTGCGTGCCCGACCGATGATACAGCGCCTGCTGGAGCTGGGCGCGTTCGATTGGATCGTAGTGCTGGAGAGCGCAAGGCATCCCTGCAAAATCGCAAAAATAATCAAAAGCGAAGCCTGTGAGATCTAAAAAAGCATAAAATCTAAAAAGTATAAATTGAGCATTAAGAGTTGAGCATTAAAAAATTGAGCATTGAGAATTGAGAATTATGATAAAGTATGTCGCTTTGGGATTATTATTTTCCGCCTGCGGTCTGGCGGGGGCGTTCCTCACCCGCGCGATGCAGTGCCGTGTGCGGGAGCTGGAGGCCCTGCTGCGCATGCTCACGGCGCTGCGCACGCGTATCCAGTTCAGCCGTGTGCCGCTGCGGCCGCTGCTGGAGGAGGTGTGCGCCGAGGGGCCGCCCGCGTTTTTGCCCCGCTGCGTTGCGGGAATGCGGGAGGGCGAGCCTTTTCCGGCGGCGTGGCGCGGGGCGGTGGAGCGCCAGGGCGGGTTCGGCCTGCGGGAGGAGGACCGGCGGCTGCTGCGCTCCCTGGGGGAGCTGCTGGGCTCCACCGACGCCGAGGGACAGCGGGAGGGCCTGCTGCTCCACGAGGGCCTTGCCAGGCAGCTTCTGGAGGAGGCCCGTGCCCGCAGGGACAGCAAGGGAAAAGCCTTTTTCAGCCTGGGAATCCTGGCGGGGCTGACGCTGTTGATTCTGTTTATTTGATTGCCTGAGAAAAAGGAGTAGCTATGGACCTGATCTTTAAAATAGCCGCGGTGGGGCTGATCGTCGCGGTGCTGCATCAGATACTCACCAAGATCGGCCGCGAGGAATACGCCATGCTGACCGTTCTGGCGGGCATCGTGGTGATCATTATGATGCTCCTGCCCCAATTATCAAGCCTTTTGGAGACCATTCAGGGCATTGTGCCGATGTAATTTGCCTGTGTAAATAGAATAGAAAGAAAACTTCATTACAACAAAGTTCGACGCAATAGCGCGGTAAAGCGATTCAACTTGTCAGCGTGCGAAAACACAAGTGTTTT
Source organism: Oscillospiraceae bacterium (assembly GCA_009777055.1). GTDB lineage: Bacteria > Bacillota > Clostridia > Oscillospirales > Acutalibacteraceae > WRMQ01. The sequence goes on along the minus strand of WRMQ01000028.1, from coordinate 1,868 downwards.
GGGATTTTAACAATTCAAATTGTCAAGGAGTTTACTTGCCACGAATTTATCGTAGGGGTTCAAAAATTTGAACCCAATCAACGCAGATTCAAATCGTAGGGGTTCAAAAATTTGAACCCAATCATGCAGATTCAAATCGTAGGGGTTCAAAAATTTGAACCCAATCAACGCAGGAAGGAAAACATAACCATGGGACTGAAACTGGCGGCGGCAGCTATCGTCGCGGCGCTGGCGGCGCTGGTCGTGCGGCAGGTGAAGCCGGAATTCGCGATGTTCGCGCAGCTGGGCGGGGTGATGGCGGTGGGCCTGATCATGGTTTCCATTCTGCAGGAGCTGCTTGGCCTGCTGGAAGGGCTGCTGGCCTCAACGCAGGGTATGGAGGGCTCGTTTTCTCTGCTGGCCAAGGCGCTGGGCATCTGCGTCACCACGCAGCTGGCGGCGGACCTGTGCTGCGACAGCGGCTCCACGGCCCTGGCCAACCTGGTGGAGCTGGGCGGGCGGCTGCTGGTGCTGGCGCTGGCGGTTCCGCTGCTCAAGAGCATCGCGGAGCTGGCGATCGGTCTGATACGGGGATGAAGAACATGAAGAGTATGAAGAATGGACCTCTTGCGAAATGGATATTGGTTGCCAGCGGGCGCACACAGTGCGCCCCTACGATGATCCTTCGTGATAGACTGATATCGAATTGGGGCAGAATTCATAGTAGGGGCGACCTGCGGTCGCCCGCTGGCAAAAGCCACCCATTTCGCAGGAAGTTTAGTATAAAAGCAGAGCCTGCAGGGGCGGATAGAAAGCCGTTTATCACTTTGGCATCAAAAAAAATCTGCAGTTTTCTCCTGCTTATCTGTGTTTTCACCATTCCGGTCGTCGCCGCGCCCGCGGAGCCCCAGGCGGAGCCGGATGTTTTTCAGCGGCAGCTGGAATCCAGCGGCGCCGATGCTCTGGCGGACGCCCTGCCCGGCGACGCCCGCGAGGCCCTGCGGCAGATCGGGGTGGAGGGCATCGACTTCTACACCGTGCTGGCGGCCTCCCCCCGGGACATCGTTTTGCTGCTGTTCAGCTTTCTGCAGGGCGGCGTCTCCTCCGTGCTGCGGGCGGCCACGATGGCGGGAGCCGCGCTGATGATGGTCTCCATGATGCTCAGCGCCCTGCCGGAGAACGAAAAAATCCGCCACATTCTTGAGGTGATGGGCAGCACGGCGGCGTTTTTGACGCTGCTGCCCGGTTTGGCGGAGCTGCTGCGGGGGGCCGTTGCCGTAGTACGGGCGGGCAGCGGGTTTACCCTGCTGCTGGTGCCCGTGCTGGCGGGGATCATCACGGCGGCGGGCAAGCCAATGCTGGCGCTGAGCTACCACTCCCTCACCTTTGCGGCGGCCCAGGGGCTTTCGCAGCTGTGCGACGGCGTGATCGTGCCGGGCACGGGCATCGTGCTCGGGCTCGCGCTGGTGGATTCCGTGGCGGAGGATACCAGGCTTTCCGCGCTGGCCGGTCTGATCAAGAAGGCTGTGCTGGGCACCTTCGCGGTGCTGGCGGGGCTTTTCGCGGCGCTGCTGAGCATCAAGAGCGTGATCTCGAGCGCGGCGGATGGCATGGCGCTGCGGGGCGCGAAGGTGGTCATGGGGAGCATTCCCCTGGTCGGCCCGGCTCTGAGCGAGGCCTGCGGCGCGATCTTTGCCAGCGTCTCCCTGGTGAAGGGGGCCGTGGGCGGCTTCGCGCTGCTGGCGGGATTGGTGCTCTACGCCCCGGTGCTGATGGAAATTCTGCTGTGGTCGGCCGCGCTGCGGGTTCTCAGCAGCCTGGGCGAGCTCTTCCATCAGGATAACGCCGCCGGGGTCTTTAAAAGCGCGCAGTACGCCGTGTCGATCCTG
>WRMQ01000027.1 GCA_009777055.1 Oscillospiraceae bacterium | reverse complement strand
GAGGAGGTGAGCGATATCGTGTTCGATATGGCCCTCGCATTCGTCAACCACCTGGCTGGCGTGCTGCGCGAGCGCGGGTTCGACCTGCGCTTCGGCAACACGATTTTCGTGGGCGGCGGGGCCCTGCTGCTGAAGGATTTCCTCGAGGCCAGCGAGAAATTCGGCAGCTGCGTTTTCGTGGATGACGTCGCCGCGAACGCCAGGGGCTACGCGATTATGTACAACGCCATGAAGGGGTGAACGTCATGAGCAGCAAGAAAAATCACGGGCGCTTCTGCGTACAGTTCAACCTGAACGACCCTCGGCACAGGCAGGTGGTTGAAATCCTGGAGCAACAGGGCCGGCGCAAGGCGCAGTTCATCGTGGAGATGGTGCTGGAGGATGCGGATAGGGCAGACCTGCAACAGATGGTGGAGCCTATCGTAAAACAGCTGTTGGCACGGCAGCCTGCCGCCCCGGCTGGAGCGGACGACGAATTAAAGTCGGCCATTCAGGGCGTCATGGCGAAATGGGGCTGAAGCATAAAAAACAACAGCGGGAAGCAGCCCGAAGCCGCTTTCCGCTGTTTTGATTGTCATTTCGCGAGCTTTTCCAGCTCCCGCTTCAGCGCCGCCATATTGCGGACAAACTGCCGCATGAAATCCTGGCCGGTCTCAAACTGGAAATACCGCCAGCGCAGCATCAGGAATTGCACTTCCTTCTCGCGGCTGCGCGGAATCCTGCGCATGATTTTGCCGCAGTCGAGCATCGCAAGATATTCCGTGCTGACGTACTCCCGGTCCTCTTTGCGGAAATTGGCGGCGACCCATTCCTGCGCGCGGTAGCGCCGGCCCTTGTAGTGGTGCTTCTTGGCCGATACTTTGAAGATCAGGAATTTTTTGAGATCATCATCGGGTCCCACGCTAAGAGGGTACAAACGGCACGCCCTGGGTTTCGAGTCGCTACCATGAAGGCGGCACCTGTTGTCTTTCAGAAAAACGCAGGCGTCGTCGGGCTCCGTGGTCTTCATCAGCAGGACCGGCGCGCCCCAGGCGATGACGCCGACCTCGGTGTAACGCTCGGCTACATCGGCGATGTCCATTTGCAAATGCCGCGCCAGACGGAACAGGTCGAGGCTTTCGACCATAACGGCCTGGCGGACCTTTTTACAGCAAGAACCGCAGTTTTGGCATGAAAACTGGAAAATCTCACTGGGCTTCATCAGTGGGTAGTCGTTGTAGGGAACGCTCATGCCGCAACAACCTCCCCCGCGTAAACCGGCCCAAAGCTTCCGCGTCAATGTAAAACTGCTGCTTGCCGTACTGGAGATAGTCCAAGTCGGCAAGTGGGCGGTTATGATCAAAGCGGGGCTTGAGATGATAGGCGTCTTTCAGGCAAAACGGTGTTTCGCACTCCGGCGAGTAGTGAAGTAAGTCAGACATGGATACACCATGATTCGGCTTCAACTCATGGACGGCGCCGTCCTTCATCACCAGTTTGACGGATTTCTTGCCCTCCAGGAAGGCGTTCAGCCGGGCCAACTCGGTGTAGACCGGCGGGGCCAGGCCGCGCTTGTGCTGTTCCAGCGCGAGCAGCTGGGGCAAGCAGTCGCCGTAGAACACCCGCATGGGCGTGGTGGCCAGTTCCTTGTCATGGTAGAGCGCCTTGTAGCCCGCGGGCTCATGCGCTGCGAAATTGTAGACGCACACCGTGTGATTCACCTCAATTCCGACCAGGCCGTCAATCATCTGCTTTTCGCGGAGGTCTTTTCTGTGCTTGAAGGAGGGCTGCCGCCCCGCTTGCTGCCAGAAGTCATTGAAGCGCACCGGGTCAAGAGCGTCATGGATGTGCCTCTCCAGGCATTCGAGCAGCTGCTTGTCCGCCAGGGCCTTGTACTTATCGAAGAGATAGTCCCCGACGTCCACGCAGGGCCTGCCGTCCAGGTTGATCTGATTGAATTTCGTCAGGCTGGGCATATACAGGTTGCCGTCGCCTTCAACAGTAAAGGCTTTGTAGTCGAACTGCGTACCGTTGTATTTCATTTCGGCATACAGCGTCACGTCGCCGTTTTTGATGGGATATAGCTTGTCGATCATGGTAATTTGTCCTCTTTTCATAATAATATAGAAGCGGCGCAGCATCAGCCGCACCGCTTCATTCTTGTGTTTGCCTATTTCCGCTTTTCAGCCAAATAGTAGTCGTCGATGCCTTTATAAATCGGATCCCACATCATCTGCTCAGCCCGGAAACCTGCCTCGCGCGCGGCTTGCAGGATATGCCCGCAGGCCTTGCGGACCATGGTGTTGGTCAGCAGGTCCATGTCGTAGGCCACGACGATTTCTTCCACGCCCCGGTCGCGCAGCGCGGGAAAGCAGCGCGTAAAATTGGCGTACTGCCCCGCGCCGGCGATGCAGGCGAAGCTGTGGCCGCTCAGGCAGTGGGCAATGGTGCCCTTGAGCCCGCCCTCGGTCAGGTAGAGCGTTTTGCCGACGGGCCCGGCGAAATGCACCGGGCTGCCGGAGCTCACGCCGCACTTCAGCTCCGCGCTGGAGAACCACATGTACTTGCGGCCGTCGAAGGGGCGGTCCAGGCGGATTTGCGCCCCCCGGATCTGCCCCGCCGGGCTCAGGATGGGGATGACGATGCCGGAGCAGCGCGCGTGAAAACGCACGGTCCAGCGGTCGTCGTCGTCCACGTAAAAGCCCGGGACGCCCTCCAGCACGCAGCCGCTTTGCCGCACACGCCCGGCCAGGTCCTGAAACCCAAAGGCCGGGGTGCTCTTGTAGCCGAACCGCGCGATCTGTTCCTCCGTCAGGCCCCGCCGCAGCAAATCCTCCCGGTGCTTTGCGGAAAGGCCCAACAACGAAAACAGCGTGGTGTAGGTGCGGTGCAGCTCCCAGGGCATGGCCAGTGGTACGCCCTGTGATTGCGGCTGCGGCCGGTTTTTCTGCACCGGCGCCGTTGCGTTGACGCTGCGGCCGACCCGCAAATCCTCGCACAGGGCGCGGTAGGCCGCCGGCCTGCCCCGCAGCTCCGGGCGGAACCGCAGGTACAGGTCGAGCATCCCGCCCTGCGCCTGGCAGTAATTGCAGCGGAAGGCGTCGCGCACGAGGCTCAGGTTGAGCTTGCGCGTCTTGCCGCAGAAGGGGCAGTCGGCGTCGATGCTTTCATTCTTGGGCCGCTGGTTTTCGATGGGCAGCAGCGCCGCCACATCCGCGATGGTAAAGGGGAAGTCATTGCCCATGGGGCACCTCCTACTGTAATTTGCCTCTGCGGAACTTGCGATATGGCGTTTGCCCCGGTGTACGGACAGCACACTTCCATGAATAGCAGTTTTCACAGCCATAACGGCAGATTCCAAGGCGGCATCGGAAGTATTTTTCGAGCCTTAAGAGCCATCGCTGCATTGCGCGGAGCGGCGTCCGCAGGATCCAATGGTAGATCCAAGCGATAATCTTTTTCCGGATATGCATATTGTCACCTCTCGCCTATGCTGCCGCGGCCAGGGCCGTATCCAGCAGCAGCTTTGCCGCCGCCCGCAGGATGTTGTCCGGCCCGCGGTAATCATTGACGTACCATGGCAGATCGCCGGGCTGGTCGATGGCGATCTGCCCGAGGGTCCTGCCCTTGTTCGCGCCGATGTTCACAGCCACGTTTTTGGCCTCGTCCAGGGTCATGGAAGCGAGAATCGTGTCCACATCCGTGGCGGCGGTATATGTGGGCGCGGCGGGCGCGGGCGCGAAGACAATGCCCCTGACGTTGAACGGGTCGTCGTCATCTTCCTCCGCTTTCGCCGGGATACCTGCGTCCACCTGCTCGGGATCGGCCTCGCCCTCCGCGTCGGCAAACTGCGAACCGAAGCCCGCGTCCGCCAGTGCGCGGCCCACGGCGGCGGTTTCCGCCAGCTCCAGGTACTTCGGGCCGAATTCGCCGTCGCCGCGGAAGCGCCGGGCAAAGGCGTTGGCGATGTAGTTCGCCTCGGCGTCGTCGCGGTCGAGGTAAACCCGGGCCTCCACGATGGCGAAATCGTCGGTCATCTGCTTGATGATCTTCTGGATTTTGCCCGTCGGGTGGCGCAGCCGGAACCACAGCTTGCGGAACTGCACGTCAAGATAGAGCTGGCTGCCCTGCCCGTCCTTCGAGATCGCCCGCATCAGCGGTTTGGGGTCGAAGCCCTCCACGCGGTTGAGCTCGGCCACGGCGGCCATTGTTTCATAGATCATTGTGTTCATGTAAAAATGTCCTTTCAATCATTAAAGAGTTGGATTGCGCGCAAAAAAATGCGCCTGCTACATATTTTTTCTCACAACGGCGAACCGGCGGCTTTCCGTCGTCTCGGCATATTCCTCGTGGATCTCCGGGTGCAGCAGTTTCAGCCGCTCGAGCTTGTCCTTGCCGATGGCCGTGCGGCAGCTGGGCTTGAAGGTCACGGTGTACTCCGTGCCGCCGCATTTGCAGACGGCAGCGCAGCTTGTGCCCATAACGTCGGCCACGGGGGCGTATGCCTGTTTCATCGCGTTTTCGAGCTCGCGCAGCTGTTTCGCCAGCGCGCTTTTCTGCTCGCTGAAGGCAAGATACGCCTCCAGCTTGAGCGCAAAAAAGGATGACAGGTGCACGGCCGGCGCGTCGGCGTCCGCCTCGCCATAGTGCCGTTTGATGCTGTCCAGAACCAGGTCGCCGGACTCCGTGTAGGGCGGCTCCACGCCTTTTTGCACGTATTCCTCCCAAAAAAACTGTTCCTGCTCAATGAGGTCGGCCTCCTGGTCGTGGTCGCGTTCGACCTTTCGATACACGAATTCGCCCTCGTTGTTGCCGAACAGGCAGGCGAAGAACACCGTGTCGATGTTCATCACCGCCATGTAGTGCCTGCCCTGCAGCTCGTAATTTAGAGGCACCGCGCCGTCCTGCCACTTGTACTGCGTGTTGTAATTCGCGGTTTTGCACTCTAAAATCGCTCGCTTGCCGCCGGGCAGCTCGACGAAATAGTCCACGTCCGCGAGCATGAATTCGTGCAGCGGATGCCGGAACATCTTCTTGATCTGGAAGACCTTCAGGCCGGTTTTCACGACGAAAATGTCGGCCACCAGGTCCTCCAGCGCATGCCCCACGCGCTTGGCGACCCAGTTTGCGCCGTCGGGCAGCGCCGGGTGGATGCCGCGCTTGTCGTAGTACAGGTCACGCGTTGTGGTAAAGGGCGAGACGCCCATCACCGCCGCCGCGTCGCTGCCGCCGATGCCGGCCCTGCGATGGTTGAGCCAGTCTGCTTCAGACAGGTTGGTGGTGTCCACCACCTCGACGGGGATGTAGCTTGCCGTTGGCATGGTCATTCCTCCTCACCACTTGAATTCGCCGGGGATGTCGTACTCTCCCCAGCGCACGGACAGCGTACGTGCCACGGTTTCCTCCGCCTGCACCACGCGGGAGCCGGCGGCCCCGCCGCACTGCAGAAGGAACACCGTTTCGTTGATGCCGTAGTACACGTCGTGGGCGGTGCAGGGGCCGTCGCCGTAGTGGTCCACGAAGGCCTGGGCGGCCTCAAAAGCCAGCTTCTTTGTAACGCCGACGCGCTTGCACACGCCCAGCAGGCAGTTGACCGGGTTACGGATTTCGATCTCGAGCAGGCCGGTCAGCGACTTCAGCGCCAGGGTGTACTGCGCGTAGAGCAGCGACAGTTGTTCCTCGAACCTGGCCAGGGAGGCCCCGGCGCGGTGCTCCAGCTTCAGCGGGTGGCCCAGGGTGACGCCGCTGCCCCGCACGCCGGTGATCAGCGCGGGATAGAGGTTCGCGCCGCTGACGCCCACGTCCGAGGAGGACAGCCGCACCGCCGGGGTGATCTCTGTGAACCCCAGGCCGTGCAGCGCCAGGGCGTCGCGGTAGGCTTTCACGAGGCCGGTTTCGCCCGTGAGCTCCCAGACCGCGGTGGTCAGGCTGTGGTCGAAGGCCCCGCCCGCGAAGGTGCAGGCCGGGAAATTCGCGCGCAGATAGTCCGCCGCGAGCCGGAACAGCGCCGGGATCTCCAGGGGCACGTAGTCGTTCACGTCGCCCGCGTGGACCGCCGAGACCTTGTAGTCGGCGATGCGCAGCAGGGCGTCGCCCCTCGACACCTCCAGGCACTGGTTGAGGATGCCCGCCAGCACCGGCTTTGTCACCTTGCGCAGCGCGCTGCCGGAGATCCCCGCCCGGTCGAGCAGGGTTTTCACGGCGCAGCCGCGTACGGGGAAGTCCTGGCTGGCGGTCATGAGCAGCAGGCCCGTGCCCTGCATGGTGTCCTCCCAGATGTCCGGGGGCATGTACTCGTCTTCGGTCAGCGCGGCGATCTGCAGGCTGCTTGCCTTGCCGGTTTTCCACGCGGCGTTCGCTTCCCGTTCGCGCAGGAAGTCCATAAAAGGTGCTTCCCGCATGAACGTGGCCGCGAAGCTGTCCGCGTAGGGTCTTTGCGTTGCCATTGTCATGTTCGTTCCTACTTTCTTATTGTTTTTTTATCCTATAGCCTCATTGGCCGTTAGGCAAAATGAAAAAAGCGGGAACGATCATTGCCCGGAAGGCAAAATCATTCCCGCTTGCGTGTGGATTGCTCCACAAATATATTAAAAGCCGGCAGCCGCTTGCTCAATGAGCATAGCTATACTGTCGGCTTACTTACAATGCTAACTGCGTATGCGGTTCCCCGTGAGGGCTTCCCCAAGGGAAAAGCACAAATATGATAACAATGATATTGTACCACAATATGTGGGGGTTGTCAATGAAAATATGCTAAATATGGGATGATTCTTTTGCATGGGTGTTACAGCTAAACAAAAACGCGCCGGCAAACCCGTAAGGGCCGCCGGCGCGGGGAATTGCTGCTCACAGGAGCAACTTTCATTGTGGAACCGCCGGGACAATCCTCTCCACGGTAAAGGGCCGCGTGAAGCGCTCCCGGTATTTCGCCAGATATTTCGCCGCGTCAGCTTCCTTCTGGAATTTACGCGTCGAACTCACTGCGGCACTAAACGTATACATGAAGCCGCCGCACTTGCGCCACCGGGCGAAATAGCCCAGGTCGAACTTCAGCACGAAATATTCTGCCAGTGCCTGGTCGTCCGTGGGCTGTGATTTTGCCCTAGGCTTTACGGGGCGATATACCTTGCGGTTGTCATCAAAGCAGACGGCCAGTTCCGTTTTACCCTGTAATGCTTCCAGCAGCGCAAGGAATTCCTCCGTAGTGCGAAAGTAGTGCTCACACTTGCCGCCATAGTGATCATAGATGAACGGCGTGTTGCCGAACGACACATACTCCTCAATGGTATAGGCGTTGTTCATGCCATTGACAATCCAGCGTCCAAACTCACCATAGGCAAAGGACTGATGCCGGGTTTTGTAGCACATACCCTGACGCTGGTTGATTTCCTCGTACAGGGCTGCCTGCTTACGCACTTCATCTGCCGTAAACAGCAGTTGAGCGCGGCGCTGCCAGTTGAGGACATGCCAGCCCTTTTCGGGTACTTGGCGGCCCGAGAAATCACTGTACTCCCAGCTGTTGTTGGCACCGTGGTTGACCATGGGGATGTACTTGTCGCCCACGCGGATGAAAGCGCGGTCATAGTAGATTTCATAGCTCATAATTGTTCTCCTTTGTTTTGTTGATATCGAACGGCTTGCCGTCCTTATACATGGTTTCCCTCGCGTTCCAGGCGCGGATCGCATCTTTCATCGTGCGGCCTCGGCAGTGTAATATACAGTGCCCGCAGCCGCAGAAACAAATATAACGCGGGTTTCCCCATATGATGGGGCGCCTGCCGCATTCCGGGCAGCGGCGCCGGCGGCGCAAGATATTTCTTGCCTTGCGTACCCGCAGGCCAAGCATCGACGTCAGGTGTATCTTCGCGGCCAGCCGCTCTTCGGCGACGGGGCTTGTCAAGTAACACCGCAGCCATACCCAAAAGCTCATGTGACAATACCTCCACATTCTTTTTTGATGACCCGGCCCTCCTGGTCCAGGAAACAGTACCAGATCGCTGCGCCCGCGAGCTCCTTCAGGTCATCCCCGAAGTATTCGCGCAGGCTGGCGGGACGCATGACGACGTAGCCCTCGCCGGTGACGTCGTATTTGCCGTTGTTCAGCTCGCGGACGAAGAAAAACCGTTCGTTTTCCACGCCGTAAAGCGGGACGACGACAAACCGATAGTCCCCGCCGTACTTTTCGTCATGGCCCTTCACTGAGAAGTAGCCACGCTGCGGGGCTTTGTAGTTCTTTCTTTGAATGGTTCCATTGCCCATAATTCAATATCCTTTCATATTTACAGGGTGGGACGCCGATTTCTCAGCGCCCCTTGATTATTAGGCTGCCATCCTGGCAGGCGCACTTTGCAGCACATCCCGCTCCCAGCGCTTGAGAAACTTCTGGGCGTCCGCAGGCGGGTCACCGTTTTGGAGCCCGCGGTTTTCCACGAGCCTGCCGTCTTTCACACGAAGCGTTACAAAAGGCGCGTTGAGGTCAGCCGTCCGGCGCAGGAAGAGGATCGCATATTCGTCCCTTGCCATGCGCTCGGTATATGTACCCACGCAGTGGCGCAGGGCGTGGCCCTCCGCAACGATTTCTTTCGCCGTTTGTGGCGCGATGACCGCAAAACCGCCTCGGCTGCAGCCGTACTGTTTGGTCAGCTCCGGGTACGCCGCGCCGATGGCCTTTTCAACATAAGTATCCTTTTTTGGCCTGTACAGGTTGGTGGCCGTATCGTGCGCCTTGCGCAAATCCCGGGGGAACAGCACGAAAGTGTTCTTCAGGTCGTAGCCCAGGGCCTTGCCGATGCCCAGGTAGTCGCGGTATTCGCTTAAAACATTGCGCGGCTCCCGGTAACGCGGCATGCCGTACTCTGTTTTCTGCTCCCGCAGGCGCTCAAACTGATTTTCGATGTACCGCGTCAGCTTGAAGGGCGTTGTATACCGCAGCGGGCGGAGAATATCGCCCTCTTCGGAAACTCCATGTGCTTCGTACCAGCGCAGCAGGGATTCTTCCGCCCGGATGCCTTGCCCGCGCAGCGCGCGCAGCAGCGTCAGCTGCTCCGGGCTTGCGTCCAGGGATTGCAAAAGCGGGATGTCCTCCAGGCGCACACCCAGGATCTCACGCGGGTTGCGCCCCCTGAAGTTGAGGGTGTTATCTACGTGCGTCCTGGAGCTGCCGTAGACGGCATACTGTGCAAGCTTGTACAGCCCCAGCTTGACCAGGTACTCAATGAATGGGCGCTGTACATATCTTTGCAGGTACGGCAGGACCTCCAGCGGCTCGTGGTCGTGCGCATAGAACGCCTGCATTTGGCTGTACTGCCAGGGCGTCCCGGCAAGCACTTCACCGAGGCCACGCAGGTACAGGCTGCCGCAGGCATCCTGCTCGAAGGTGCGTACCCAGGGGCTCATGCCCGGGCGCTCTCCCGGGCGCCAGCGCGTGGTAATCCCCTTGTAGGAATCATAATACGGTTCAATGGAAATTTCGCCGCTGTCATCCCAACGGATGAAGAACCGGGCGTTTTCCCAGACATCCTCTTTCGCGCCGCGATAGGGCCGATAGCTTTTGCCCGCTTTGAAGATGCGCAGCAGCAGCTCGTTCCCGCCCGTGCGCTGGATCACCTGCGCCGTGGCGCGGTCATAGAGCTTGCCGACCCTGCCGGCGGGCTTGAACGTAACGGCGCGGCCGCAGCGGGGGCAATGCCCTTCGGCGTTATGGCGCGCGCCCTCGACCTTGACATCGTGCCGGCAGGAGGTACACCAGCCGTCAAGCCGCTTTTTCCCCTTGCGGTACGTGTAAATCACATAGGCCGGAAGCACCTCGCGGTGGATCCAGCCCTTGAGATCGCGGGGCTTGGCCGGGACGCGTTCCATCGTTTCAATGATTTTCCGCTCCCGGGCAATGATGCGCTCCCGCCGGTGGGTTGCCATGATCCTCGCTTGCAACAGAGCTAAGGCATTGAGGCCAGACACCTCATCAAGCTCACAAAACCGAATAACGCGCTCTTGATCCTTCTGTGTATAGAATGCGCATTGCTTGCGTGGCCAGCCGCCGAGCAGGTTATCCAGGCAGGAGGAGCGCCATTTCAGCGCCCCGCCCTCCATATTCTCTGCCGTGATGTAATCCCGCCGTGTCTGGAACACTGTGTAACACGGCGCGGTATCGCCTTGGGCGGCGGCCTGCCGGTCATAGAGATAGACCGCAAGGACACGCTGCCCGGCGATATTCCGGACCGCCGTGCGGAGGATGTAGTCAATCGCTTCCGTGTGCAGCAGGCCGTGCCCGGGACTGAATTTCAGCCCCGGGTCAGCGTGCTTGCGTAATTCCTGCTTACGCAACCGCAGCCACCGCCCCTCCGAACAAAGACATTTGCTCCTGCGCAGGCGCGGCTGCCTTGGGTGCCTTGGGCGTTTTTTTCGGCGCCGGCTCCTTTTTGGGCTTGGACTCCTTTTTCTTTTTCGCGGAGGATCCGCCGCCGTAGTACGGCTTGGGCACGAATTCTTCCTTTTTGCCCTTATCCTCCTCCGCGTCCGGGTCACGGAAATACTCCAAGGCCCACTGATAACACAGATCGTCAGGGACGTCGCCGCCGATACCGTTGCCGTCTTGTTTCTCGTCAAGCGTCTCCATCTCCGCCTTGAGATACTCCATTGCCTTGCGGTTGATATATCGGAAGCAATTGAGCATACTCTTGCGGGGGTGCATTGTCAGCCGGGCAAACGCCGGGTCGGCCTCGCACTCTTCCTGGAGGTGCTGCGTGACGCACTGTTTCATGTTGCGCCGTGTCAGGCGCTCCAGGGCAACGCCGATCTTTTCGACGGATGCGCCTTTTACATCGTCATCGCCCATGGCTTCGAGCTCCGCAATGGCTTTTTGGTCGGCCTCTTTCTTTTTTGCCTGTGCGGCATCAAAGTCGGCCTTGCGCTTGGCTTCGGCCTCCTCATGGGCGCGGCGTTTTTCGTCCTCCGCCGCTTTTTGAGCTTCAGCCTGTTTTCCGGCATCTTCCGCGGGCGGTTCCGGCAGGGGCACAGGCTCGGCCGGTACTTTGGGCTCCTCCTGGGGCATCGCCGCCAAATCGCCGCGTACCCGCGTCAGGATTTTGCCCAAGTAATTGTGGCCGGGCGTACCCTTGCACTGGGGGCAGCCGCAGCTGCCCCAGTAGTTGTCGTGCCAGTTGTTGCCCTCCAGAAGCTTTGCCTCGCCGGTGCCGAGCAGCTTTTGCCGCAGATCGGGAGAAGAAAATTTCTCCGTGACCAGGGCGTACATGATATGCAGCTTTTGCTCCTCCCAATCGGGCCGGAGCTGAACCTTGCGGCCGGCTTGCCTGGCTTCGGAAGCGGTCATTTGCTGGAACGGAATGCGCTCCTCATGGGCCTGGCATTTCATAGACTGAAACGCCGCTTCGACCGACTGGAACACCAGATCGTCGTGCGATATTTCGCATTCGTGGAAATTACTCAGAAAGCTGTATTCGCCTTCAAAGCGGGTGATGGGGTTCGTCGTTGTCATTGCTATCGATCCTTTCTTTAATTAGCGCCGGAACCGCTTTCACAGCCCCGGCGCCCTTGTTGTTACGCGGCCAGCAGATACCGGTCCAATTCATCCATAACATCGAGCCCAGGGCTTGGCGGCGCGTTGGGGTGGCGCCATAATTCGATAGGCGTAATCCTGTGGCAATCGCCGCCGGAGAAAACCCAGCGCCAGAGATTGCCCAGCTCGTCGCAGAACTCCATGTAGCTGCCCTCCCGCAAAAACGGGATCAGCGCCACATAGAGCTCTTCGTCCTCGCGCATGTCGTCGTCATAGAAGTCAACGCCGACAATATTGCCTTCGCCGTCTGTCAGCGCGTCAAAGCCATGGCGACCGAGAATGCTTTCGACAAGGCCGGCAAGGTGCGCTTCCACGAAAATATCGTAGCCGCGCAGGGTGATTTCATTGTTCATCTTGTAGTTCTCCTTCTAATCGTTCAACTAATTCCGTGTTCGTCACGCAGCGGGACCGGCGTAAGCGCTCGCTGCGAAAGTGATTGTACAGCGCCGAACGCATGGCCCCGCGGGCGATGGTATCGAACTTGTATTTCCGCAGGTCGGGCTCGTTGAGATAACGGTGTACCGCGCGCAGGTAGCGGAGGATCACGACGTCGTAATATTCCTCGGGACGCAGCCGCCGGAAGCGCAGGTACTTGTACACGATTTCATGGTGTTCTTCAGCGAATTGCCGTTCTTGCTCGGTCAAGGGCTCCATTGAGCACCCCCTTCCAAAACAACGGCGGCAGGAAGCTCTCTCAAGCCTCCCGCCGCGTCATTCTGAATATTTGTGCTTAGAACGGCAAATCGTCCTCGCCCGCGATTTCCTCGAAGTCGCTGTTGCCGGGGTAGCCCGCCGGGGGCGGATCGCCGACATTGACGGCAGCCCTGCGTTCCGGCAGCTTCAGGCCCGTGGCCGCGAAGTTTTCCGCCTTGGAGATCCTCTCCTGGAGGAAACGCGACAGGGTTTCAAACACCCCGTGGGTCGCCGTGTCATCCAAGTCGAAGTAGTCCGCTGTGCTTACCGCTTCGGGCTTGGGCGTGCCGTTGGGCAGCGCCATGATGTTGTCCACCGCGGCGTAGGCGCACTGGTCGCCCTTGTGCATCACCTGCAGCAGGCAGCCCGCGCCGAGAAGGCGGCGCAGGTCGAAGCCCTGCAGTTCCTCGGCGGTGAAGGTTTTGCCGCGCCAGGATTGCAGGTGCTTGCGCAGGGTGCTGCGTTCGTTGAGCGACAGGGTGTACTCCTTGCTGACCAGCCGGGGCAGATCCTCCTCGCCGATCTTCACGGTTTTTCCGATGATCTCCCAGGTGATCCGCACCTGTTGGACTTTCCTCTTGAAGGCCTCGACGTTTTGCATACCCAGATCAATGACCTTGACGCACACGCCGGTGTAGATGCCTTCCTCCAGGATTGGGGCCCGTTCTTTGCCTTGTGTTGCTGTTAACATGCTTGTGTCTTCCTTTCTTGCTTTTCAGCAATTTAATTTATATACCTTGAAATCAAGGCAGTAAGGTTGAATGGCAGCCTGGTAATATCGGTAATGTCGAGAAACCCATCCTTGTATATGCGTTCGATGTTGGGCTTGTCGTCACCGATGGCCGCCGCGAAGAGCGTGACGCCCTTCCTCTGGTACTCCAGCTTGATGCCCCGCAGGTCGGCCTCGGCTTCGGTGCCGCCGTAGCCGTCAGCGGCGGGCTGGCCGTCCGAAACCAGGATGAGCAGCTTAATCTGCTCGTCCCGTTTCATCAGCCGCTCCGCCACGAAGCGCAGCGCGGCGCCGTCGCGGTTGCCGCCCCGGGGGATCATGTCCATCAAGCGGTATCTGTCCTTGCCGTCGAAGGAATCGAATTCGGCGTAGGCGTAAAGCTCCACGTCGTCCCACTCCGTGTGGCCGTAGATCGCCACGGGAATGCCCAGGGCCGTGCAGAAGTCGTAAATGACAACCGACGCGGCGCGGGCATGGGTGATTCGGTCACGGCTGGCCATGCTGCCGGATTCGTCGTCCAGCACGGCGACAGCCAGCTTGGGCGCGCCGTCGGGCAGGCGGTTGTTGTAGAAATACCGCCCGTCGCTGCGCACAAAGGCCCGCGGGCTCAGCCGCTTGCCCATGAGCAGGCCGTTTTGCCGTCCGCCCTCGCGCCGTTCCCTGAGCACCTGGATCACCTGTTGCTGCATCCGTTTGGAAATCGCCAGCAGCGGCGGGGCGACCTTCTGGTATGCCTCGACCAGGCCCGGGGGCACGGCGCTCATGCGGTTGACAACGACGTGAATGTTTTTGTGGGCGTCGCCGTAGCGGATGCGCTCGGCCTCCTCCTGCAGCTCCGCCGTCAGTTCCCCCTCCAGCAGGCCGCAGGTTTTTTCCTCGGCTATCCCGGAAAGAATTCTGGCGATGTCGTCGCCGGAGGAATCGCAGCCGACGCCGGCATAGGCATGGTTGTACTCCACGCCGCCGTCGCCGTCCTCGCTGATTTCATCCGTCTTTTCAAGGGGGATGCGGCCCGTCTCGAAGGGCACGGGGGTCGTGTCGCCCTCATGTCCGGCGGAGTTGCCGACAATCTGCTTACCGAGTTCTTCCTCCAGATCATCCAGGCTGACCTTGCCCTCCTTCACGAGCTCTATGAGCTCCTTGATGTAGGGCCAGAGCTTGACCAGCAGGGCGTTGGCGGCGATATAGCGCGCACGGCCGTCGTCGTCATAGAGCGATTCGTCAATCAGCGGCAGGCAGTCGTGCAGGCTGTCCAGGTAGGGCCCGGAATAGCCGTGCAGGTTGTTGACGTCGCCGCTTTTGCAATACTGAATCAGCAGGTTGACAACGATGGCGTAGCCGTAGTCGCCGCGGTCAATCTGTGCCGTGACGCTGGGCGTCAATTCCGGGAACCGCTCGTTGTTGAGCCGTATCCCGCCGGCATAGACGCCGGGGAAGGCGTCGCACATGCGCGCTTCTATGTAGACATCCTCCAGGATGTTCGTAAAGGTCTTGGCGGCCTTGAGAACCACCTTCATTTCAATTTCGGGCTTGTCCTCAAAAATCTTTTGCAGCTCGTTCAGGTGCATCTGCTCGCGGCGGCTCAAATCCGACGGCTCCGCCGGGTAAAAGCGCCCGGCCAGCAGCGTGTCCAAATACAGCCGCAGCATCAGGAAGTCCGTGAACAGGATGTGCCCGATCTCATGGCCGTTCATGCCGACGAGGCTGTCCGAGCGCAGTTTCCGCGTGGGAAAACTCCGCGTAACGAAGTTGGCCGCGTTGATTTCGATCACGCGGTTGTTCGTGCGGGCAACGATCTCATTTTCTTCATTATAGAAGCAATACACACGCGTCTGCCGCTTATAGCGCCCGGTGGCCGCCTCGGCCATATCCGTCAGGTAGGCGGCGTATGGGCCGGAGGCGAACACTTCTGCATCAGTCAGCTTCAGCGCTTCCTGTTCGATGCGCCGGCGCAGGGTCAGGTGGGAGGTCCGCATATCTGTGACTCTCCTTTCACACAAACTGAAAGTTTTGGCCGTTTTTGCGAAGCAAAATTTGCGCTTTCATATAAGGCGCAAAAGGACAAAACTTCTGTTTGAAAATTCATTTTCAAACGCACCCCCTCAAGCCGCGTACAGCGGGGCGAGGCAGGTATTGTAGATCTCCTCGCGGTTCTCCGGGTCGGCCGAGACGGAGGACAGCACCGTGTAACGGGCAGCCTCCAGCTCGTCGCCGCAGACCATGAAGCTCTGTACCCAGGCGATCAGCTCGCGCATACCGCAGCTGCCGTCCCGGATCATCGCTTCGCGGCAGCGGGTTTTTACCGCCTCCACGGTTTCGGCCATGCGCCGGACCACGGATACGTCCGCGCAGCCCGTCACGCCGCAGGCGCGCTCGGCCATGGTGTCCACATCCAGATGGTCCACGTCGATCACCAGGTCCATCCTGCTAATCACGCTTTGGTTGATATCCTTGCACCCGGCGTAATCGTAGTTTGTCGTGACAACAATCACGCAGTCCGGGTGGCGTTTGACCACCTCGCCCGTGGGCAGCACCGCGCTTTGACAGCGGTCCAGCAGGTCGTTGAGGCCCACCAGGACGCCGGGGTTCGCGATGACCGACGGCTCCTGAATCTCAATGCACCAGCCATTGCGCAGCGCCTGCACCAATGGGGTATCCACATAGCGGAAACGCTGCTGCGTGCTGCCGTTACCGGCTTGCTCCAGCGCCCGCGCCGTCATAACCTCCAGCAGCCCGGCATAGACCTGCTCCTCCGTGACCTCCTCGCGGTACTCGCCCGTGAGCTTCTCAAAAGCTGTGGGCGGGTCCATGCGGATGTCGTCAAAGGTGGGCAGCTCCGCCGCGCCGGGGAGGGCCGGTGTGCCGTCCAAATCCGGGAGGATCTGTCCCAGCAGGTCGAAGCGCTCGAAGTCCGCGCCGCAGGTGAGGTGCGTGTAGGGCAGGCCCAGCCCGGCGGCGACGGCCCTGGCGGATTCGGTCTTCCCTGTCCCCGAAGGACCCCGCAGCATATAGTTGCGCATGGGCTGCGCGCTGCCGGTGGTCATTTTTGCGTGCAGGCACACGCGCTGCGCTTCCGGCGGGATCACGAACCACGGCTCCAACGCGGGAATCATCGCCTGCTCTGCGGGCGTAAAAGCCCGTTTCGACAGGGGATATTTCCCCGCGAAGTCGCCGTGAGCGATCACCGCCGCGGGCGCGCCGGCGGGCGTACCCGGCTTCAGGATTTGGAAATCCCCGAAGAGCGTGGACGTGGGCCCGTAGGTTCCCTTGTTGAGGTTCAGCGGCGTAAACCCCTGCACGTTACCCGTGGCGGGAATCGTGGTTTTGATCCCCGACTGCCCCAGGCTGTCCGCGTTTTCGATACGGCGGTAGAGGTTGTCGCAGAGCACGAAGGCGTGTGTCGCAGCGGCATTCAAGTCGGTGAACCCGGCTTTTTTGTGCTCCAGCAGCTTGCCGTACTGCTCCGCGAATTCGTCGTCCTCCAGGGCCTTGGGCATCAGCGCGAAAATGAGCGCCGCGCCGCTGTCCTTGTCCGCCTTCAGCGCATAGGGTGTGGGCGCGTCCGCGGGGCCCGTGAAATTGCCCGCGGTGAACTTGCCGGTGGTCTGGTTGAACACCGCAACCTGGGTCCTGCCCGTGTTGCTGGGGTATTCCGCCACGACCATGTTGCCCTGTGTGCCGATGGCGCCTTTCCCGCCGCCGAGCTCCAAATCCATGTACGCCAAAATCCCGCAGAGGGTCGGCGCGTGGAGTGTTGCTTTCCTGGTGGCCGTTTGGTTGTACATGGACATACAGGCGTTGTCGGTGGTGTCCTTGGAAACCGAAGAGCCGTTGAAGGGCTCATGGAGCTTGCGTTTGAAGCTCCAGCCCTCGAACAATTTGCTTTTTCCCATTGGTTGGTCATTCCTTTCTTCAATGCCGCCGCAAGCGGCTATGCCCAGGAGATGGCGATGCGGTCAGATTCTTCAGCGGCGCTCAACCCCATAAGAGCGATCACCGCGCAAAGCTCCCGCCACAAGGCTTTTCCGGGCATGTGCTGCAATGTTTCCTCGACGAACTCGTTCCCGCCCCTGAGCGTGAACACCTCGCCGTTTTCCCGCAGGTACATTCGTGTGTAGCCCCGTGGGTTCAGCTCATTGACGAGCGCGGTCAGGACATGCCTGCCATGCCGGTCGAACCATTCCGCCGGGCTGACGGGGTTGGGCGGGCGGCTGCCGGGCAGCGGAGTAACCTCCAGCATATCCAAGGATATGCGTCCGTAGCCGTCCGCCACGACGTCGGCGTGGGTGTGCCCGCCGGCGCCGTAGAGCAGGACGCGGGCCATGCCCCCCTGCGCGATGCGCACGGGGTTTTCCGTCTGCCACTGCCAGGTCGCCTCCGGGTACACGGACTGCAATTTTTCTGTGATCCGCCAGTTGAGGTGGCCCAGCAGCAGCTGATCCACCCGCTTGTTCAGGGATGCCTTTCTTTGTTTTCGCTTTTCTTGCCTTCGCCGCGGCCGGGGGCGCTTGCGCCGGAGCCAACGCAGGAGCAGGAAGCCTGCCCACGCGCCGAACACCGCCAGGTACAGATATTGTTGATACCATGCGCCGCTGAACAGCACCGCAACCAGCAATACCATCGCCGCCAATGCCCCGAAGCTGCCCAAAACTTTGCCTTTCTTCATGTGTTGCGTTCCTTTCTTATATTTTTTTGGGAAAAATAAAAAAAGAGGAATTGCACGCTGTTAAAACAATGCGGCAACCAGAATTATTCCGAAGAAGTCATTCTGAGTTGCCCGCATCGTTAAAACGATGGTGCAATCCCTCTTTTTCCTGGACGCCGCAGGGGTGTCCATATATACAAAAAAGCCGGCAGAGTTCTACCCCAAGGGCAGAATGATTCTGTCGGCTTTGCTTACAATCCTAACTGCGTATGCCTGAGACTTGTAAATCCCCACGGAGCGAGTCCATGTTCCCGGTCGGGAAAGAGCACAAATTGAATAACATAGATATTGTACCACAAGATATTGTGGTTGTCAAGCTAAATCTTGAAACTTCTTACACAGCGCAGCAGAACTATAACCAACTCCTGGTGCAGGTCCTCGTCGAATACGCCGTCGACGATCGCGGCCTTTGTCAGCATGGGCCGGTACATCTCAATCAGCCGGCCGGCGCTTGCGGGATTGTTTTTCACGGCCGCCAGCAGTTCAATAAAATTCATCGCGCAGCAATTCCTCCCTGAGTTTTTTCAAAGCGCGGCGATAAATCGCGCAGACGGTCGGATAGGGCAGGCCCAGCTCCAGCGCGAGCTGAACCAATGGCTTGCCCTGCACGATGTGTTCCAGAAGAATCTGCTGCGACTGTGCCCGCAGCTGTGCCAACGCCCTGGGCAACAGATCATCCGATGATGCGAAACCCAGTTCTGAGGGAATATCCTCCGATTCAAACAGTACGATCTCCTTCTGCTGTTGCTGCCGCAGGCGCTGGATATATTTCGCTCTATGGTGGTTGACCGCCGCTTTCAAATACGCGGTGAATCTGTTCTGGACAGCGTGATCCTCCAGGCTGCCGTCGTTGTATTCATATTTCAATGCCGGTTCCTCCAATCGAAATTCGGGTTAGCGAATTCGATTGAAGGCGGCCCCCTGCCGGCCTTGAGCCGCAGATACCGCAGCAAAGAAAAAGCCGCGCTCAAATGGAGCACAGCGGCAGGGCTTTTATATAGTTCTCTTTTTCGCCATAGGGCAAGCCTACGGCACGTCCTTCGTTTCACATCCTGTAAACCCTTACTGCCACTGTTTTCTAAGGATATTCACGCCGGTTGGGTGAAAAAAACCAGCCACAACAGCCTTATCTCAACTTGATAGGCGTTTTGGCTGGCTTGATTGCCGGGCAAATGTACTTCCTTGCGGGACTATTTCAGTTGTAGTATACCAATCCCCCCTGGGCCTGCGCGGCCCGGAGCGCCGTGTTTTCCGCGCGCAGGGCGGCGTTCTCCTGCTCGTACCACCGGGCCCATTCCCGCAGGCCGCTGTTTTCCCGCTCCAGCTGGGCAATCCTCTCCCGCAGTTCTTGCAGCTGCCAGTCCTGCCCCTGCTGGGGCAGCAGCGAGGCGGCAACGGCCTTGTACCTCCGCGCGACCTCCGCAAGGCAATCCCGCACCTCATCGGGGTCGCAGCCCAGCAGCCTGCGCTGGAAGGTCACATCCCGCAGGTACGCGTCGATTTCCCGGATTTCCGGTATCTTCCCCAGCATCGGGTTCAATTCGCCGTTCCACATCTTTTACATCACCCTAAATTATATTTAGTAGCTCTTTACCGCCCCTGATTTTACTTCAGGCAGGCCGCTGTTGACGTAGGCCTGGTACCAGCCCGTCGTATACGCCTCCAGCATCATCTCGATGTTGTTGGGGGTCACCTCGCCGTGGGTGCCCATGATATCCCCCTGCTCATAGTACCTGCCCTGGGGGCATTCCTTCGTCGGGGCGACGCCCTTGCCGTAAAGGTCCCCCAGGCCCAGCACGTGCCCGAACTCGTGTGCCGCCACCTTGATATACTGGGCGGCGGTGTAATTGCCGCTGATCCCTTTGTACATACCGATGCTCCCGTTGGTGTAGCTTTTGTCCGGGATCGCGCCGTCGTATAACCCCAGCAGCTCCCGGTTGTAGTACCCCGCGCCGTAGAAGGTGAAGGAGCGCCCGCATGTATTCAGGCAGACGAAGTCGAAGTAATGCTGGCCCTCGCGCGCGCCCGCGCCGTCGTAGACGTCGTGGATGACAACCTGCACGGAGAAGGTCATGCCCGGCTCGAAGTCATAACCGCTGCCCTTGTACGTGCCCGCCCAGAGCCTGAACCCCTGCTTGGCCAAATTGGCGTAGATTGTACCGCCGAGCACCGTGTCATACGCGCCTTTGAAATTCACGTAGACGTCTATCGTGAGCGTGTTCCCGCTGATGCGCGCCTGGATAGCCTCATAGCCCCTGGTGCTGCCGACGAGGTCCCCGTACAGATCCTCAAGGGTTTTGGCGTTTTGCTCGGAGGCGGCGGCAGTGGTAGTGGGTGCGGGTATGGACGGCCGGGGCTGCGTCGCTGCTGTTGTCCGCGTGGTGGTTGTCCGGGCTGTGGTTGTCCGGATTTGTGTTGTAGTTGGCTTTGCGGTAGTCGTCTGGGCTTGGGTTGTTTGCGCTTTTGTTGTTGTCGTCCGGGCAATAGTTGCTTGGGTTGTTGTCGTCCGGAATGTCGCCGCCTGACTTTGCGCCGGGCCGGGTTGAACCGTGCGCACTTCCGCGGCGCGGGCCGCCTGTGCGGAGCCTGTCATGAGAACCGCCGTGAAAACCATGACGAAAACCGACGCAAGCGCCACCGTAGACTTCCTGGCTTTTTTCATCCCCTGTATCCCCCATTTTTCAACCGCGGGCTTGAGCGGAAATTGCGTTTCCTCCCGCTAACACCCCTCGATTCCGCTGGCGCGCTGGATTACCCTTCGGAGGTTCCCCCGCCCGTTCTTAACCGTATTGTTGACACGGTTGACGGTAGCGGAGCTGATGGTAGAATCCCCGCGATTGAGCATTAACCTGATCTCTTCATAGGTGTCTCCTTGCGTCAGCAGCTCCGCCACGGCCACCCGTTGGGCCATATTCTTTATCTCCTGCGGATAACACAGTTCCCCCATAAATGCCGCCGCCTCATCCTCGTTTTCCAGGGCGGCCAGGGCGCGGAAAAACAGCCGCCTGTTGTTTTTTTCAATAGAAACGCTCTTATCCATGGTCATAGTCCTTTGCTTTTTTATTTCGTATGAGCTGCGCGGTCCCCCGAAGGGGCCCCCGGCGCTCTGGCACGAGGCCGGGGGAAAACAAAGAAAAGAAAAGCGCAAAAAGAAGAAAGCAAATGAGGTGTTGCCCCCGCAGGGGCCCCCGGCCCCGTTTCCGAAACCGGGGGAAACAAAGAAAAGAAAGAAAGAAAAAGAGCTTCCTCGAAGAAATCAAGCTTGGGTTGCGTAATAAGCATAGCATAAAAATCCGGGTGTGACACAAAAACAACCCCAACCGCAAATATTCATTCTTGAAACGCAGTCGCAATATATGGGAATGGCAAAACGCCCCGGCCTCTTTGATTGAGGCCGGGGCGCAGAAGAAGAAAGAGATTAGAGCAATTATTAGAGCAATTTATTGAATCTTTGCCAGCAGCACCATCCTGGCGTTGTCGAACTCATACGAGCAGGTGGACAGGGTAATGATCTGATCGGCGTCCGCCAGCCCGATGTCCCGGAACTGCCGTGCGTTTTGCCTGACATAACCAAGCCAGTTTTCACTTGGCTCAACGCTGTAAATCTCCTGATCAGTGGCTTTGACGACCATGTACGCGAAGAATTCCAGCGTGAGGGTTTCACGCGGGAGATAGATTGTGCCCTGTGTGTTGGCGTCAAAAAAGGCCTTGTCAGCGAACGATTTCAGCGTGCCGAACATACTGCCGTTCTTCATGTGGTGCCCGTAGATAATCGTGTTGGGCGATGTAAAATCCTTCTCGCAGCGGAAGTCCAGGAACAGTGTGCCGGCCAGGGCGTAATCGCCGTTGAGGTCGCGGCGCAGGTAATAATCGTTGTCCTCATACCACACGAAGGGGTAGTCGATTTTTGTGCCCGGAATGGTCAGCCAGCCGGCCACATCGGGGTATTTCGCCTGTAAATCAATCACGCTTTGGTTGATAATTTCGTCATTTTGCGGCTTGTATTCCATAACGGCGCCGTGCATTTCCGCCTCGGCCCTGTAATCGCCGTAGGCGTTCCACGCCCGCCAGCCGCTGTAAAGCATAACCCCAACGAGGAGCAAAGCCAAAACGTTAAGAACGAGTTTTTTCACGCCGTTTGCGCCTCCTTACGAGGATCACGATCACAGTCACAAGGCCCGCGCAGCTGACGCCCATCACTGCCAGCCAGAGCACCAGATTGTTGCCGTCGTCGGTTTGGGGCCAGTTGAATGTGCCGGGGCCGCCCGGCGTGGTGTAGGATTTGTGGATGTTGAGCAGATTGTAGCCGTCCACGATTTTTCTGTAGCCCTCCACCGGCGCTTCGTCTATCGTATAGACGATTTCCTTGCCGTTTCTGTCATATTGATCCATCTGGATGCGCCAGCTCCAGTGCTCGGCCTCGCCGACCTCCTTTTGCAGGATGAACACGCCGTTGGCGTAGATGCGCAGCGTAATGGATTGGGGCCGCTGGCCGATGGGGCTGCTGCCGTGCTCCCAGGTCTTGCTGCCGCTGATCGGCACCTTCGGGGGCGCGCCGGGGGTCTTTGTGTTGGTGATGACGAAGCCGGTGGACGCGCTGCCGGACATCTTCTTCGCGTAGCCCTCCGCCACGTCGAACTCGTCCACGGTCCATGTGCTGTCCGGGTCCAGGCTGTCCCAGGTGTGGGCCCATTTGTTGCCGGCGTCGAGGGTAACGCTGTTCCCGTAGGGGACGCCGTCGCGGTACAGCTGCACCAGGATGCCGCCCGGGGGGGTGTCCGTCCCCGCCCAGACCTTGTACACGCTCACGGAATTCACCTTGAGGTCGCGCTTGATGGGCTCCGTTTTGGGGTAAGCCGTCACGCTGTAGTCCCACGCCCTCGTCCTTTCGTTCATGACGGGAACGGCGACAAGGTACGGCGCGATGATATACTCGCTGCTTTCGCCGTCCGTCTGCGCCACCAGGTACAGCCCGGCCGGTAAATCCGGAAAGTCCGCCTTGCCGTCCGCGCCCGTGGTTTTGGCGCTGCGCTGGATGATATGGGCGGCGGCGTAGGCGTCGAGGGTTTCCGCCAGGGCGATGTTCTTCGCCTGGGTCAGGTCGGTGAAATCCGCCCCCGCGCCGGCGAAGGCCGGTGTGGCGGTATAGTCCGCCCAGCCGTTCCCCTCCACCGCGCCGGCCACCTGGCAGACCGCCACGCGGATCCCGCCCAGGGGCGTTTCGCCGTATTTCATGGCGACCGTCAGGTGCGACGGCTGCGAATGCAATGCGTAGGCGGCGCCCGAAGCCTGCGTTATTATGCAAAGCGCGGCGAGAATCGCTGTTATCAATCGCTTCATCTGTATTGGAATCCTCCTTCGCGGATTTTCCGGCCTCTCAAAACGATGAGAAAAATCATGACCGGTAGCGCCGGGATCAGGCATATCAGGATCGCCGCGGACTTGTCCAAACGCCTGGCGCCGGCGTGAACGGCTTCCCATCCGGTGCTCAGGGCGTTTTCCGTGCGCTGCCCGCGCACCAGCAGCCTGTGGCTGTTCACCCCGTAGGGCGTGCAGGTCACCAGGGTGCAGTAGTCCGTGCCCGGGCCGATGTCCAGCTCTCCCACCGCGTGGGGCTCCACGGTGCGAATCTGGTCCACCCGGTAGGTCAGCGTTTCGCCCATCACGTAGAGCACGAAGGTGTCGCCCTCGGCCATCTGGTTCAGCTCGCTGAGCAGCTTGGAGGAGGGCAGGCCCCGGTGCCCGGTGATGAATGCGTGGGTGCCGTCCCCGCCGACAGGCAGGGACGTGCCCTGCATGTGCCCCAGGCCGATCTGCAGCACGCCCTCGTCCGTGCCGTGGTAGATGGGCAGGCTGACGTTGATCTTGTCGATGGCCAGGATGCCCATGACGCCGCGGCCGGCGTCCAGAAGCGCTCTGTATGCCGCCGTTTCCGCTTCCGTAAGAATAAACCGTTCCGCTTTGCGGGGCAACTTTTGGTTGTATTCCCGCGCCGCGTCCAGAATCGCCTGCCTGCTCTCGTCGTCTATGGCCACCACGTCGTCGAAATAATGCGCGACAATCCGGGATTGGCTGCGGGTGTTGACATAATCGGCGACGATGGGGTACAGCAGAACGGAGAGGGTTACGAGCGCACCCAGCAAGAACGCGATGCTTACGATATGTTTTTTCATACAGCTCTCCCTGCCGCCGATGGTTCCGCGCGCCGCGGCTGGATAGCCCGCGTCTGCTTATCCATTCAGGGCGTTCAAGGTTTTCCTCCGCCTGTAGACCACGTAAGCCGCGGTCAGCAGGACAGCCATAACGCTGCCGACGCCGAAGAAGATATAGACGCCGACGCCGCCCGTGCCGGGCAGCTGGCCTCCGGTGTTGTTCAGGACGTTGACCTTCTGCGTCGCCGCAAGCGTCCCGTCCTCATCCACCTGCGCTATCAGATCAGAGTCGCCCGCCCCGTTGTGGATGATCTGAATGGCCGTGGTCCAGCCGGGCAGGTTGAAGCCGGTGGGCGCCTTCGTTTCCTCCAGCCCGTATTTGCCGGCGTCGAGGCCCTTGATACGGATCACGCCGTCCGCGTTGGTGATCAGCGTGGTTGTGGTGGTCGTGTCGCCGGGCTGCGCGACCCTGTAATCGTAGTTTCCGGTGTTGGGCTTCGTCAGCGCAACGAAGCTGATAGCCTCGTCGTACTCAGGCACGCTGTCGGTGCCGCCTTTCCTCGGCTTCAGCTCGAATTCCGCGTCTGACAGAGCCGTGCCGGTGAGCAGCTCGCCGGTGTACTTATAGATTTCCAGGTCGAAGGTATAGACGATGACCTCGTCCTCCGGGGTTTCGGCGGTCGTGCCGGGGTTGCCGCTGCTGGTGCTGTTGGGGTCGTTGCTGTATTCCAGCTTCACCTTGTTGGGGTTGCCGGGCGCGCCGATGACGGCATGCTCGTTGAGCATGGCCGTGTAGGTGATCTCGATGGCCCAGCCGGTCCTGTCGTTCGGTTTCGGGCTGTTGTCGAGGTTCCGATCCATCAGCACGATGAAGTTGTTGAAGGTGATCGTAATGTCCTGGCCGCCGGCATAACCGTCTGTCGCCGCTGTCGCGGCGGTTGTCAAGGTATAGGTGGTGTTGGGGGAGGCACTGGTTCCCGCTGGAATCTCAACGGGAGTCGCGCTGCCGAAGGTCAGGAAAATCTTCAGGCTGCTCGGGTTGAAGGTCAGGCCCTTGCTCATCGTGTCGTGCACGACGAATTTGTAGGCATCGTAGCCGGTCATGTCGGGGACTGCCGTGATGTGCTTGAAGTACACGGTGTCGCCGATGCTCACGTCCGTCCAGTCCCGCCAGCCGGGGTCGTTGACGTTCGCGGGGCTGCCTGCCCCGTTGTAGGGCTGGTCGCTTTCCGCCTGGTCGTGGTACCAGACCTCCTTGTCGATCTTCGGCGCGTCAGCCTTCAGCTTGATCGTCACGTCCTGGTTCCAACCGTTAACATCGCCGTTGATGTCGCGGGTGAGGGAAGGAACGTTGACAAGCATGGCGCGGCTGATGACGTTCTTCGTGAGCTGCGGGTCGTTGGGGTCCGTGTGTGGGCCGTTGGGGTCCGTGCGCAGCCCGCTGCCCGTGATCAGATAGTAGCCGTAATCCAGCCCCTGGGGCGCCGGGACAGGCGGATCGAACTTGATGTTGAAACCGTCCTGCTCCGCCGGAATGCCAGTGCCGGGCACGAGCGCGCCCGAGTTCACCATCGCCTTTGCCAGGGCGATGATAACCACTTCGTCGAGGGTCTCCTCGTATCCGTCCTGCAACCACTGCCGGAACTGCTCGCAGGCGGCGGCGAGCTGCAGCGGGGTTCCGTTCGGGTTGGAGGTGACGCCATAGCTCCCGGAGCCCACGATTTTCAGGAATTCTTCGACCGCCGGCATGGGCTCGTAGGCGAATTGATAGCCATTCGTTGCGTTGCCGGTGATTTCCATGATGTTGAACAGCTTGAAGGCCTCGAAATCTGTCGCGAGGATCGAATGGCTGGGCGGCGGGGTGATGGTAATGCTGCCGTCGCTTTCCATGGGGCCCGTCAGCGCGCTGACGGTCACGGGCAGCGCAAAGGCCGCCAAAACGGCCAACGCCAGGATGCCCGCCAGGAGTTTGCTCTTTTTCATTGTCTTTGCTCCTCTTCTATGTTTTCTTTGTATGGTAAGGCTTGTTTATCTGAAATCCGCAAACGCGGAGGATTTTAGGTGCGCGCGGCCCCTATTGTGCCAACAAACGCCTGCGCTTGCGGGATTTGCGGATCTGCGTGCCCGAAAACAGCACGGACAGCAGCGCGGCCAGCGTTATCCCCGCGGTGAAGAACACCTGGTTCCCGGGGCCGCCCACCTCCGGGAACGCGGGGCCGGCGTAGGTGTTGGTGAAATCCGGCCAAAACTCGAAATCGGCTTCTTTGTAAGCTCTCAGCGTGCGCCCCGCAATCTCCTGGCCGTCGTCATCGGCTTCGATGTAGGTCACCTCGGCGGTCAAAACACCGTTTCCGTCGTCCTCCACGTTGATGTATATCCTGTAACGCGTGGAATCCATGATCCAGCCGGGTTCATCGCCTACTTCAGTCAGATAGTACACATACTCTTTCTCTTCAGTGAACGTCAGCGGCAGGAAGATGACCGAGCCGGATTCACCCGCGCCGGCGTTTTTCGCCGTTTGAAGCGGCAGCGATTTTAACAGGCCGTTTGTTTCAAACTCGTACAGCGCGAAACTGAACTGGTTCGCCGTCATCGGCGCGCCCGTTGTGTTCTTGACCGCTTTGAGCAGCACGGTCGCGGGCGCTGTGTAGGTGTTGCTGAAGGTAGGCGCTGCCGGAAGCCCTGCCATCCAGTTTGTGCCCCAGGCGGGCGTTGTTCCCTCTCTCGACTGATATCGGTACGCCGGTGTGCCGTCCGTTCCGATTTTCACCTCTATCAGATATTGCGTCAGATCGTTCGACCAGACGCCCGGGCCGCCGCTGCCGCCTGTGGGTTCCTCGAGGGTGAAGTAGTACGTTTCGCCGGCGATCAGCCCTGCAAGCTCGAACTCGAATGGGACGCTTCCCGGCGCGGTCATGGGTTTGATCATGGTCTGCGGCGACGACGACGCGCTGTTGATGGTGACGCCCGCGGGCAGAGCCTGTGAAACGCCGCTTTCGTTTGTATAGGTCAGCCTAAAGGCAAAGCTCTGGGCGGCCTCGGGGGTTCCGATCAGGGTCTTCGTGACGGGAACCTCGGCGGTGTAGCTGGTATACGTGTTGATGAACGCGACGCTGCCGGTGGTATAGGGTCCCCAGGTGTCACCTGTGGGCGTCCACCCGCCCGTGCTGCCGTTCCTCGAACGCACGTCATAGGTCACGCTGCCGTTGCCGTAGGGCACGCTCACCCGCACGATGTACTCCATCTGCGAGTACGCCCAGCCGGTGGTGGTACCCTGG
>WRMQ01000026.1 GCA_009777055.1 Oscillospiraceae bacterium | reverse complement strand
TGGGGTTTTTCCTGCGGAAGAGCAGCAGCGCGCGGTACCAGTGCAGCATGGAATTCTTGTCGGCCTCCGCGGCCTCGACGTTGATCTCCCTGTGGTTCTTGTTCATCGGGAACCAGGGCTCGGCCCCGCTGCCCTCGGGGCTGAAGCCGCCGCCGGGGGCCGCGCTCCACTGCAGGGGCGTGCGGGCGTTTTCCCTGGAGGCGCGGTTGGCCAGCTTCAGGAATTTTTCGTCCGAAAGGCCCAGTTTTTTCGCGAGCTTCTGGTTGTTGAAGGTGACGACATCTTTAAACTGATCAATGCTTTCGAGCTGGTTGTTGACCATGCCGATTTCCTGGCCCTGATAGATAAAGGGCGTGCCGCTTTGCAGGATATACATCGCCGCCAGCATTTTGCCGCTTTGCACGCGGTGCTCCACGCTGCCGTAGCGGTCAATGACGCGGGGATGGTCATGGTTCTCCAGGTACAGCGCGTTCCAGGCCACGCCCCGCAGCTCCCGCTGCCACACGCCCAGGGCCTTTTTGAGCTTGCGCAGGCGGAAGGGGGTTTGCAGCCAGTCTGTGAGAACGCAGTCCGCCGCCATGTGCTGAAAGTGGAACATCATATTGAGCAGCTGGTCCGGCCCCTCGGTGATGTACTCCCTGGCGAGCTTGGGGGTCATCATGGGCGCCTCGCCCACGGTGAAGCTGTCGTAGTTCGAAAGCACCTCGTCGCGGAACTCCCGCAGGTAGTCCTTCACGGCGGGCTTGCTGGTGTAATGCTCCAGCCCCGCGCCGATGGGCAGCGGAAAGCCGTTGGGCAGGCCCTCTGTCTTGGCGATGTAGGTGATCACGTCCTCCCGGAAGCCGTCGACGCCCATGTCCAGCCAGAAGCGCATGATATCCTTGACTTCCTCCCGCACCCTTGGGTTGGCCATGTTGAGGTCCGGCTGCTTTTTCGCGAAGATGTGAAGATAGTATTCGTCCAGGCCCTTGTCGTATTCCCAGGCGCCGCCCTCAAACACGGACTTCCAGTTGTTCGGCGGTTTTCCCCCGCTTCGCCCGCCGCGCCAGAAATAGTAGTCGCGGTACGGGTTGTTCTCTTTGCTTTCTTTGGATTTCTTGAACCAGTCGTGCTCGTCGGAGCTGTGATTAATGACCAGGTCCAGAATGACTTTCATGCCGCGGGCGTGCGCGCCGTCGAGCACCCGCTTGAAGAGCTCCAGATCGCCGTATTCGGGATGGATGCTTTTGTAATCCGCAATGTCGTAGCCGTAATCCGCGTTGGGGCTGGGATACAGCGGCGAAAACCAGATGGCGTCCACGCCCAGGCTCTTGATGTAATCCAGCTTTTGCAGCACGCCCCACAGATCCCCGATGCCGTCGCCGTTGCCGTCACAGAAGCTGCGCGGCCAAATCTGGTAGACGGACATCTCCTTCCACCATACGCTTTTTGTTTTTTCCGGCATGAGATATTCCCCTTTCATCTTTATTTTATTTGCAAATATAAATACAAATATAAATATAAATGCACATGCACATTACGAATACAAATAATCAAAATAGCTGCGCGTATCCTCGTGCTCGCTCTGATGGCGGTATACCGTGAGGACAAGACCCACAGCAAGATAAAGGCATAGGTTCGACGAGCCGCCCGCACTGAAAAACGGCAGGGTGATCCCGATGACAGGCAGCAGCATGATACACATGCCCACGTTGATCACCGCCTGCGCGCCGATCATCAGCGCCACGCCCCCGCAAAGCAGGCGCGCGCGGAAATTCCGTGTGCGGCTGCTCACCATCACCAGACGGATGACCACCAGCAGCAGCACCAGCATCACCGCCGCCGCGCCCAAAAAGCCCAGCTCCTCCCCCGCCACCGAGAGGATCATGTCGTTTTGGCACTCCGGCACTGAGCCCGACTGGGTGTAGCCTCCCTGAAAAAGCCCCTTGCCCAGCAGCTGCCCCGAGCCCATGGCGTAGCGCGCCTGCCGCTGCTGATAGATAATCTCTTCGTACTGCGCGTCCGTGAGCATCCGTTCGGCGTAGATCGCGTAGATGCGGTGCTTCTGAAAGTCGTTGATGAAGCCGATCCACACCACGGGCAGCGCGGCGGCCACAAGCACCAGCATGGCCGCGAACCAGCGCAGCTTGAGCCCCGCCAAAAAGAGCAGTCCCATGGTCAGGATCAAGAACACCAGGGCGCTCCCCAGGTCGCCGGTGATTACGATCATGCCGAAGGGGATCATCGCGTGCATGCCCAGCATGGCGATATTCCTCAGCTTGTTGATGTCGTCCTTCACGCGGTGCAGGTGCCAGGTGTAGGAGAGAATGAAGGCGATCTTCAGCAGCTCAGACGGCTGAAACCAGATCGTCTGGCTGGCGACCTGAATTTTAAACCAGCTCCTCGCGTCGTCGCGCAAGGGGTTGGGCGCCTGGCCGAAGGGAATGAGCATGAGCATCAGCAGCATGCACACGCCGGCGATGACATACCAGAAGCGCAGCATCAGCTCATAATCCACAAAGCTCATGATGATTGCCAGAAAAAGACCGAGAAGAATCGCCGCGATTGTCACCATGGTGTCGCGGTGAATCAGGGCATCCTCCGGCACGCGGCGCAGGGTAGCGGAATGCACCAAAAGCACCCCGAACGCCGAAGTGGCCAGGCACAGGAGGATCGTCAGCCAGTCCGTACCGGCCAGCAGCACCTTCACGCCGCCGCCGCTGCGCATGATATCCCGCTGCTTTGTGCGGTGCTTTTGCTTTGCCATATTGGGTCTCCCATTCAACAAAAATAATGCAACAAAAGAAAATTTAAAAAATATAAATTTAAAAATATAAAATTAAAATTTAAAAAACATAAAATAAATGAATAAAAATATTTGAAATAAAAATATTATAACGCATTGGAGAAATTTTTTCAAGGGAAAGCCTTTATTTATTTTTGAAAATATGATAAAATGATAAAATCAAGAGAAAACGGGAGAGGAGCGGCCCATGACGAAGCCCATAACCACACGCGGCGCCGGGGAGACCGAGGCGCTGGGCGAGGCCCTCGCCGCGAAGCTGCGGCCCGGGGATGCTGTCGCCCTGTTCGGAGACCTGGGCGCGGGCAAGACCGCCTTTGTGCGCGGGCTCGCCGCCGGCCTGCGCTGCGAGGACGAGGTCAGCAGCCCCACCTATGCCCTGGTGCACGAGCACCCCGGCCCAATTCCTCTGGCGCATTTTGATATGTACCGCGTCGCCTCCTGGGAGGACCTCGCCTCCACGGGATACTTCGATTATCTGGACCAGGGCTTTGTCCTCGCCATTGAGTGGAGCGAAAACATAGAGGCGTTTTTGCCGGAGGCTTGCTGGCGCGTGCGTATTTCCCCGGGGGGAACCGTCGAAGAGCGCTTGATCCTCATAGAAAAAAGCCAGTCGGAAGGAGGGGCGATATGACAACCCTTGGCATCGATACCTCCGCCCTCAGCGCCTGCGTAGCCGTTATGCGGGACGGCGTTCTGCTCGGCGAGTGCTTCGCGCGCAGCGGGCAGACGCACAGCGCACTGCTCATGCCCATGGCGGAGCAGGCCCTGAAGCAGGCCGGGCTTGCCATCGCGCAAATCGACCGCTTCGCCGTCACCAACGGGCCGGGCTCCTTCACCGGGGTACGCATCGGCGTCTCCGCGGCGAAGGGTATGGCACAGGCCCTGGGCGCCCCCTGCGCCGGTGTATCGGCGCTGCGCGCCATGGCGTATAATGCCGTGCTGTGCCGGGGCCTGCTCTGCTGCGCGATGGATGCCCGACGGGGCCAGGTCTACGCGGCGCTGTTTTCCTCCGATGGAAAAACAGTTGCGCGCCTCACGGAGGACGAGGCTATTTCCAGAGAAGAGCTGGACAAAAAGCTGACGCGATACGACATGCCCGTGACTTTTCTGGAAAACGCGCCGATGCGCGCCTCAGGGGCGATTCTTGCCGCCGTGGAGGAGGACTACAAGCCCGCGGACGAGCTGCGGGCGGTATATTTAAGGCCCTCTCAGGCGGAGCGGGAGCGAGCGGCACAGAAAAAATGATGCTACATAATGTTGCGGTATAAAGACTTTTGTGGTATACTAGAAGGGGGAAAGGAGGGCATATATGCGGATTCCAAAAATCTATCTTGAAACTACGATGTTTAATTTCTATTTTGATGTTAACAGAGAAGCGCATAGCGACACCGTTGCCTTGTTTCGAGAAATAGCCGATAAACGTTATGAAGCGTATACTTCCGATTATGTGATTGACGAATTGGAAAAAGCGCCAGAGCCTAAAAAATCTCTCATGTTAGAGTTGCTTGCCCGATATCAGATTCCTGTTCTGGAAACAAATGTGGAAGCAGAGCGCCTTGCAAATATCTACGTAAAAAACAGCGTTATTCCGATGAAATACCGAACGGACGGCCTTCATATCGCAGTCGCAACCGTAAATGATCTGGATATGATCATCAGCATGAATTTTCAGCATATCGTAAAACGAAAAACTGTTATCGCAACTGGCAGCATAAATCGAATGCAAGGCTACCGCGCGCTTGAAATCTATTCCCCAATGGAGGTAATCGAACATGAACAAGATGAATAGCATCGAAGAAGAACTCAATCGAATCCGCCTGGAAATTTACGAGGAAACGAAGGATATGTCTTTGCAGGAACGGACAGAGCGCGTAAGCAAAATCGCGGATGACGCCGCGCGAAAATATGGGCTTCATCGCATTGCTTCCGTAAAGAACGATGTTGCCAAGGCGGGGTGACCCCATGCGAATCTACACCATCGACCGTGTCATCGCATCTATTGCCGTTTGCGAAAACGAAGAGGGCTTTGTGGAGGAGTTCCCCGTTGCGCTGCTGCCTGAAGGCGCCGGGGAGGGCAGCGTTCTGCGCCGCGATGAAAACGGGCAATTCACCCTGGACAGGGAAGCCGGGCGGCAGCGGCGGGACAAGCTGTTTTGTATGCAGGAGGATGTTTTTTCATAGCATTTTTTAAGTAAAGTTTTTAAATAAAGTATAGTGCTCATATAGAGCGGACGGCCGCCCAGCGCAGGGCGGCCGTCTTTTCCGGTGCAATCAGTCAGGCATAAAATCAGGCAGATCATAAAGCAAAAACTGTACGAGCCCCCGGAAAAGGCCAAGGAGCCCATCCGGCGCTTTGACGAAATTCTCGAACACAGACCAGAAGATTCCGAAAATCTCCTTAAAAGCGTCCATATCGGGGATCGTCTGGAAGACCCCCAAAAACGGCAGGGACAGCCGCTCGCTGAAATCATCGCTTTCCACGGCGGCGGGAGCCGGGGGCACCGCGGGCTGAGTCGTGGCCGCGGGCCTGGCCGGCTGGAACAGCGCCAGGCGCGTCACGCCCGAGGTCGGATACTTGCCGAACAGGTCTGTCGCCTGGCTGCCGGGATCCATCATCGTCACGGCGCTGGAGGTAACCGAGCGCACTGCCACCCAATGCCCCTCATTCTTCACGGCGGCAATCACGGAATAGCCCTGGTCATAGTAGCTCTTGATCTTCTGAAGCTTCTGCTGCTGCGTGCCGCTGATGTACACTCTGGGGTTCACCAGCTGGAAGCCGGGCACGGCCACCGGCACCTTCTCCCAGATGAGGTTGTTGTTGGATTCGAAGCCGCCCACGGCTTTCATGGCCCGCACGAAGCTGCCGGGGTCGAAATTGCTTTCCGTGCGCAGCCCGGCGTGGACGACGGAGCAGGCGATGGAGGTCGCCAGGCATCCCACCGCGCCGACAGTCCTGCTGCTGAGGACGATGTCCTTCCATTGAGGGTCGGACTGCTTCCAATTATAATAGGGCGTGCCGGCGGCGGCCCCCGCTTCCCGGGTCATCATGGGCGCGGCGGCAAACAGAACCACGGCGGTCAGCAGTATGGAAAGCGTTTTTTGGACCGGCTTTTTGACTGATTTTTTGATTGATTTGATCCATTTCATATAAAAACCCTCCTGTCATGGGCTGATTATACCCGATGGAAGGCCGCGGCGCAATGGTACTTGAAGGCAAGAGTGGAAAGACTTGCCGTGGTTCTGGCGTGCCAAGGGCTTGCTTTTTTTTTCGGGAAGTGTTATTATATTCAGGAACTCTGTTAAAATTGGAATTTTTGTTAAAAAGCACACAAAAAATGGAGGGTATTGTTCATGGTTCGCAGGCGATGGGTGCTGCGCAAGCATTCGCCGGAGCATAGGGCCCTGGCGGAGGATCTGGCCGTATCGGCCGGATTGCCGCCCTTCGCGGCGCTGCTGGCCCTCAGCCGCGGCTTAGAGGAGGACGAGCTCCCCGCCTTTCTGGGGCTGGAGGAGTGCTTCTTTTCGAACCCCTACGACCTTCCCGACATGGAGCTGGCCGTGGAACGCATTGAGCGGGCCATCGCCCTGGGGGAGCATATCACCGTGTTCGGCGACTACGACGCCGACGGCGTGTCCGCCACCGCGCTGCTGTATTCCTACCTGCGCACGCGCAGCGAAGCGCTGTCGTATTATCTCCCGGACCGGCACAAGGAGGGCTACGGCCTGAACATGGAGGCCATCGACGCCCTGGGCGAGCGGGGCGCGAAGCTCATCGTCACAGTGGATAACGGCGTCAGCGCGGTGCGGGAAATCGAGCGCGCAAAGGCCCTGGGAATCGATGTGGTCATCACGGACCATCATCAGATGGGGAAGCGCCTGCCGGAGGCCTTCGCTTTGGTCAATCCCCATCGCGCGGACTGCGAGCTGCCCTTCCGGGATTACGCGGGGGTAGGCGTGGCTTTTTTGCTGGTCTGCGCGCTGGAGGGCTGCGAGCCCGAGGAGCTGCTGCCCGCTTACGCGCCGCTGCTGGCCATCGGCACCGCGGCCGACGTTGTGCCGCTGCTGGGCGAAAACCGGGCGTTTGTCCGCGCGGGAATTGACTGGATCAACGAAGCCAGGGACGCGGAGCCGGACCAGGCGCCGGGCCTGGGCCTCGTGGCTTTGCTGCGCGCCGCCCGCGCCAAGGACCGTCCCTTAAGCTCCACGGGGCTGTCGTTTATCATCGCGCCGCGCGTCAACGCCGCCGGGCGCATGGGCGGGGCCGAGGCCGCCCTGGAGCTGCTGCTCACCGGGGACCCGGCCCAGGCGGAGCGTCTGGCCCAGCGGCTGGAGCTGTGGAACGAGGAGCGGCAGGGCATGGAGCAGGAGATCGCGGCGCAGGCCGCCGCCTGGCTGGAATCGCACCCCGAGCGGCAGCACGACCGGGTAATGGTCTTCGCCGGGGAGGGCTGGCACGAGGGCGTGATCGGCATCGTGGCCTCGCGCATGCTGGAAAAGCTGGGCAAGCCCTGCTTGATGATCTCTGTCCACGGCGGCATTGCCAAGGGCTCCGGACGGAGCCTGCCTGGCTTTCATCTGTTTGAGGCCGTCTCGAACTCCGCGCCGCTCATGCAGAAATTTGGCGGGCACGAGCAGGCCGCGGGCTTTACCCTCGCTTCGCAGGATCTGGACCGGTTTCGGGCTGAAATCAACAAATACGCCTCCTTGATGGAAATGCCGTTCCCGGAGCAGGCGCTGGACGCGGTGCTGGCCCCCGCCCGGCTGGAGCCGGGCCTGGTGGACGAAATGGACTGCCTCGAGCCTTTTGGCGCGGGCAATTCCCTGCCTGTTTTCGCCCTGCGGGGGATGCGGCTGGCCGCGGCCGCGCCGGTGGGCAATGGCGGCAGGCACCTGCGCCTGACCCTGGAGCAGGGCGATACCCGCGTTACCGCGATGCTCTTTCGCGTCACCCGGGAGGAGTTCGCCTTTGAGCAGGGAGATATCCTGGATTTGGCCGTATCGCTGGAGATCAACGAATATATGGGCCGCCGGGGCGTCACGGTCATCGTGCGCAACCTGAAGCACCACGCGCTGCCCAATGACGCGCTGCTGCGGGCCCAGCGCCTGGTAGAGGCCGTTTTGCGCGGCGACGCTCTGCCGCGGGAGCAGGCGGCGGCCTGCCTGCCCGGGCGCGAAACCATCGCCCAGGTTTACCGCGCGTTTGGGCAAAAGAGCCCTCTGACACCGGAATCGCTGCTGCTGGCCCTGCATGCCCAAACGGCGGAGGAGCTTGATATCGCACGCGTCTGGCTCGCGGCGGAGACCCTGCTCGACCTGGACCTGATCGCGGCTGACGCGGCCGGCGGAATGACGCGCCGCGAAGCGCGGCAAAAGGTGAATTTGGAGGATTCTGTTTTGCTCAAGCGCCTGACGTCGCTGGCAAAGGGGGAAGCATGATGGACAACCAGGAAACCGCCCGGGAGCGATACGGCGCGCTGCGGGAGCATATGCAGGCCATGAAATGGCCGGATTCCAATAAAAGAGCTTTTTCCTCGAAGGATATCGAGCTGCTTGACCGCGCCTTTGAAATGGCACTGGCCGCCCATACGGGGCAGGAGCGGGCCTCCGGCGAGCCCTATATCATCCACCCCATGGCCGTAGCTGAGCTGCTGCTGGAGCTGGGGCTCTACAACCGCGAGATGATCGCCGCGGCGCTGCTCCACGATGTTGTGGAGGATACCGATTTAATCGACGACGATATCGCCGCGGAGTTCGGCGATGAGATCAGCGCCCTGGTGCAGGGACTCACAAAGCTGAGGGACATCAAATATGAATCCCAGGGCAAGAGCGAGGAGATCGTCACCAAAGAAGAGACCCAGGCGCAGAATTACCTGAAGATGTTCATCGCCATGGCGCGGGATCCCCGGGTGATCATCGTCAAGCTGGCCGACCGGGTGCACAATATGCGCACCCTGCAATACAAAAACGAGGAAAAACAGCGCGACACCGCCCGGGAGACCCTGGAAATCTACGCGCCCATCGCGGATATGATGGGTATCCGGCATTTTAAAGAGGAGCTGGAGGACCGGGCGATCCGCTTTCTGGACCCCCACGCCTGCGAGGAAATCGAGCAAAAGCTAACGTTTGAGGCGGAGCACCGCGCCGACTTTCTGCGCATCATCCAGGAGCGCCTGCGGGAGCTGCTGGCCCAGGAGCTGCCCGCGCACAAGGGCTCCTCCAAAAGCGGCGAGCACACAGGTTTTCGCGTGGAGGGCCGGGTCAAAAGCGTGCACGGCATCTACCGCAAAATGTATTTGCAGCGGAAAGATTTCGAGGAGATTTTTGATATCTACGCCGTGCGGGTGATCGTGGATACCGTACATGACTGCTGGAACGTCTTTGGCCTGATCCAGGAGATCTACCACCCCATCCCCAACCGGTTCAAAAACTATATCGCCAACAAAAAAGCCAACGGCTACCAGTCCATCCATTTGACCGTCACGGGCAAGGAGGCCATTCCCTTTGAGGTGCAGATACGCACCTGGGAGATGCACGCCCTGGCGGAATACGGCGTGGCCGCCCACTGGAAGTATAAGCAGGGAGTGCAAAAGAGCGGGGGCGTGGAGCAGTGGGTAAACAACGTTCGCAGTATGCTGGAAAACGTCACGGACGCCGACTCCGTGGAGGAGCTGGTGAGCTCCATCAAGTCCGATATCGCGCCGCCGGAAAAGGTGTATGCCATGAGCCCCAAGGGAAAGGCCTTCGAGCTGCCTTTGGGCGCCACGGTCATTGATTTCGCCTATGCCGTGCACACCGAAATCGGGCACCTTATGGTGGGCGCGAAGGTCAACAACCGCATCACGCCCCTGGATTACAAGCTCCAGACCGGCGACGTGATAGAAATTCTCAAATCCTCGAATCCCGGCAAGGGGCCCAACCGGGACTGGCTCAAGATCGTGAAAACCAGCCAGGCCCGCAGCAAGATCCGCGTCTGGTTCAAAACCGAGCGCAAGGAGGAGAACATCAGCGAGGGCCGCCTGGAGGTGGAACGGGAGCTGCGCCGCAGCTTCATCCGCCTGGAGCCCGCCGAGCTGGAGGAGATTCTCTTCCGCATCATTGAGCGGCGAAAATATCCCAGCCTGGATGAATTCTACGCCTCCATCGGTTACGGCGGCGTGGTGTTTGCGAAGTACCTCCCCCGCCTGCGGGAGGAGTATCAGAAGATGATCCAGGCCCATCTCTTCCCCGAGGAGGGAGGGGTGCCCGAGACCAAGCGCATCATCAACGACAAGGGCGTCATCGTGGAGGGCATTGACAACTGCCTGGTGCGCTTCGCCCAATGCTGCTTCCCGCTGCCCGGCGATGAGATTGTGGGCTATATTACCCGCGGCACGGGGCTGACGATCCATAAAATCGGCTGCATCAACGTGCCCGGAGATCTGAACACCGCCCCCGAGCCCGACCGCTGGCTGCTGGCCCGCTGGTCAGAAAAGCGCAAATCGGCCTACCTGGGCGCCCTGACCATCGTCTCAATGGACCAGACCGGCATGATGGCCGACATTTCGGGCCTGCTCAAGAACATTCACGTGGACATCAGCAGCTGGCAGATGCGGCCCAACGGCGACGGCACCAGCACCATCAGCACCACAGTGGGCGTCACGGGCCGCGGGCATCTGGAGACCGTGCTTTCGAAGCTGCGGCAGATGAGCGGAATTATTTCGGTGCGGATGGATGGATAATATATTTGCGCCGGGGGTATATTGAACCCCGCGCCTGTATCAGCGTATGATGAAATAAACGCATGAATTATAAAGGAGTAATGATATGCTTAACCGGCTGAAGGAGGACATCGCCGCCATCCGGGAGCGCGACCCGGCGGCGCACTCCTTTTTGGAAATATTGCTGCTGTATCCCGGGCTGCGGGCCGTGCGCATGCACCGCCGGTCCAACTGGTGCTGGCGGCACAGGCTGTTCTTTATGGCCCGCTGGATCTCCCAGCGCGCGGTGCGCAAAACCGGCATCGAGATCCACCCCGGCGCCACGCTGGGCCGCAGACTGTTCATTGATCACGGCACGGGCGTCGTCATCGGCGAAACCACCGAAATCGGCGATGACGTGATCATCTATCAGGGCGTAACCCTGGGCGGCACGGGCAAGGACATCGGCAAGCGCCACCCCACCATCGGCAGCGGCGTAATGATCGGCTCCGGCGCGAAGCTGCTGGGACCTTTTAAAGTGGGGGACAATTCCAAGATTGCCGCCGGCGCGCTGGTGCTGCGGGAGATTCCGCCCAACTCCACCGCCGTGGGCGTGCCGGCCCGGGTGGTCAAGCTCAACGGCCGCCGCGTGGAGCCCCTCGACCAGCTCGACACCCCCGATCCCGTAGCGCAGGAGATCTGCCAGCTCCACCGCCGCGTGCACAAGCTTGAGCGCGAAATGGAGCTCATCACGATGGAGACCCACGAAGACGGCGCGGGAATATAAAAAAATCAACCCCTCCCATTGACAACCCATCATATCCGGTGTATAATAGAGTTGTCGGGAGGGGTTGCAGGGCCGCAGACGGTGAACTCCCTTCCTGCTGAGTTAGCAGACTAGCCGCTAGCCTTTGGGGGGAAGCGGCTAGTTTCTCTTTGTACGGTTAAGCACATTGAGAAACAATTCGACTACTGCGACAACCATTGTGACCAGCGCGATAGCTTGATCGAAGGTTATGTTCATAGCTTCGCCCTCCTTTCTACCAAGCAGCTTGCGACAGGCGCAAGCTTTTCGGGCTCGGAAGGGCTACGGCGTCCACCGGAACCGCCGCGAACTCACCGCCGCGCATGGATATACACCCACGCGCATGACCGTCCTCCCGCCGCTGCGCATTATTCACGCGCATCGCGAAACGAGAGTGCAACCAAACGTATTATAGCACGCGTTTTCCGGAAAGACAATCTTTTCTTTGCTTCTTTCAAAAATAGTCAGCGCGCTAAACAGAAAAAAACCGTAAAAAATATTTTTTTGCGGGTTTATGATTAAATTATTATCGAATTGTGAATTTTCTCTTGCATAATCTGAACTCATCGTTTATAATGTGAAGGTTGATTTAAGCATGTGGGAGGATATGGAATGAATATACTGGTGATCAACGCGGGGAGCTCTTCGCTGAAATACCAGCTGATCAATATGAATACCGAGGCTGTGCTGGCTAAGGGCGGCTGCGAGCGCATCGGGCTCGAGGCCAGCAAGCTGGAGTGCTCCCTGCCGGTGAAGCGCGCGTATGAAATCCCGATGAGCGACCACAGGGAGGCCTTTGTGGCGGTCAAGCGCGCGCTGACCGAGGGCGAAACAAAAGTGGTCGGCGATATGAGCGAGATCGACGCCGTGGGGCACCGCGTCGTGATGGGGGGACCCAAGCTCCAGCGCAGCGCGCGCATCGACGGCGGCGTGCTTGCGGAAATCGAACGGGCCGCGGATCTCGCGCCCCTACATAACCCCGCGGGCATCCAGGGCATCCGCGCCTGCCTCGCGGTGCTGGGCGACAACGTGCCCCAGGTCGCCGTGTTCGACACCGCGTTTCACTCCACCATGCCGCCGGAGGCGTACACCTTTCCGCTGCCATACGAGATCTGCGAAAAATACAACCTGCGGCGCTACGGGTTTCACGGCACCTCGCACCAGTTCGTCAGCCTCCGCTGCGCCGAGCTCATGGGCCGCGGGCTGGAGGAGCTGAAGCTCATCACCTGCCATTTGGGCAACGGCGCGTCCATCGCGGCGGTGAAATACGGCCAAGTCGTCGATACAAGCATGGGCCTGACCCCTCTGGACGGTTTTCTGATGGGCACCCGCTGCGGCGGCGTCGACCCCTCCGCGGTGCTCTATCTCATGAAAAAAGAGGGCTGGACACCTGACCAGGCCAGCAATGTTCTCAATAAGCAATCCGGCGCGCTGGGCGTATCCGGGGTTTCCAGCGACGACCGGGATATCCGGGACGCGGCCGCCGGGGGCAACGAACGCGCTCTTCTGGCCAGGGTCATCCAGCGCTACCAGGTGCGCAAGTTCATCGGCGCCTACGCCGCCGCGATGAACGGCGTGGACGCCATCATCTTCACCGGGGGCATCGGAGAAAACACCTTTGACCTGCGCGCCGACGTGTGCGAAAACCTGTCCTTCCTGGGGATCGCGATAGATCCCGCGGAGAATGACCGGCTCGTTCACGGCAAGGAGGGCGAGCTTTCGACCCCGGATGCGAAAGTGAAGGTGTTTGTGATCCCCACCAACGAAGAACTGGTCATTGCCAAGGAGACCAGGGCGCTGGCGTAAGCGCTGTTGAATATAATACAGTCAACATAAAAAGCCGGGCGGATGAGAAGACATCCGCCCGGCTTTTTGC
The DNA here is from genome assembly GCA_009777055.1 of Oscillospiraceae bacterium. Taxonomy (GTDB): domain Bacteria; phylum Bacillota; class Clostridia; order Oscillospirales; family Acutalibacteraceae; genus WRMQ01. The sequence goes on along the minus strand of WRMQ01000026.1, from coordinate 16,201 downwards.
ATATCCTCATAACGAAAGATCAGAATCACGTGATTCTGGAATAAAGCGTACGCGTCCCGCCCAAACTACTGGCAGGCCAAAAAATAACAATATTTTAAGAAGCATCTGGCACAGCAATCTAAGCTAAAACTAAACTAACAGACGAAAGGATACCTGCCATGTTGTTCGACAAAGAAAAAAAGCGTCCCGGATTTCCCGGCGGGAGCACGTTTTACGCCGTGGTTTCGCTGGCCATTGTCGCCGCGGGCGTGGGCGTCTGGGGCGCTGTGAGCAGCAGCCTCAGCCGTTCGCTTCCTCCGGCGGCCACGCCCCTAAGCACCATCAACTGGGACAGCTACGTCACCCGCCCGCTGCCGGAGGAGCTCCCGGAGGAGCCCGCCAACCAGCGCCCTGCCAACGTGCCGGACACCCGCCCGGAGGCAAGCACCGCCAAACGGGAGAACACACCCTATACCGGCAGCTTCGCCCTTCCCTTCGGCTCGAAGATCAGCAAGGATTACAGCGACGGCGAAATGGTAAAATCCAAGACCATGGGCGATTGGCGGGTCCACAATGGCGTGGACTTCGAGGGCGCCCCGGAGGAAGAGGTGCTGGCGATTCAGGATGGCACCGTCACCCGGCTGGAGCAGGACCCCCTTTGGGGCATCGTGCTGGTGGTGGACCACGGCAGCGGCATTGTAGCGCGCTACTGCGGGCTTTCCGAAAACAGCACGCCTCAAACGGGACAGACGGTGCAAAAGGGCGAGCCTGTCGGCATCATCGCCCAGGTCCCGTCGGAATCCGCCGAGGGCACCCACCTGCATTTTGAGATCAGTGTCAACGGCAAGGCCGCGGACCCCCTCGCGGTGATGAACAAAAGCGGGGAGTAGCTCCATTCTGTCTGTCAAGCCACCGGCTGAGCCGGTGGCTTGGCGATTCCTGGTTCCCGGTATGTTATTCGTCTTCGTCCTTCTTAATTCTGAACAAAATCCGCAGGATTCCGCGCAAAGCCTTTGGGCTGCGCAGCACGACGACCTTCATGGATTTACCCCCTCCCTTTCTTGCCGCCGCGGGCACGATATACGGGCATCAGTGGCACAGCAGCTGAATCAGCATCAGCACCGCGAGCGTGATCACGATCACCATCAGCACGATGGCGATCCCCGGCAGAAACATAGCCAGGCAAAGGCCCAGCAGAAACGCCGCCGCCAGCGTTCCCAGCCCGGCAAAATCCCGGTTACGCCTGCGCACAGGATCCCCCCGCTTTCACTTGATGCTATTTCATACTATTCCCTTCTGTTCCTTTTGGTGTCATTTCGTTTGTCGCGCAGCCCGCGTGGGGCTTGACAGGCGGAAGCGCTTAGGCTATAATTTTAACATCTTAAAATGAGCGGGGCGATCAGATGCGCATTCGATAACCGGATTTCGTATACGAACATCACAGCCGGCGGGTATACCGGGCGTAAGCCCGGCACAGCTGAGCTGCTTGTTTCGTTGGAATTGGGTTGTCGGATTCTTTGAGCGCACGCGGGCGGACTGCCTTCGCGCGCCCGGGCGTCTTGCCATACATCCTCTTTCAACGATGAAGGGGGTTTTTATTATGTCTTTGATCAATGTGTCGCATCTGTCTTTTTCCTACGACGGGAGCGGCGATATGGTATTCGACGACGTTTCCTTTCAGATCGACACCGCCTGGAGGCTGGGGTTCTGCGGCCGCAACGGGCGTGGCAAAACCACTTTTTTGAAGCTGCTTATGGGCGAATACGAGTACCGCGGCACAATTGCCGCCGGCGTGGATTTCGCGTATTTCCCCTTTCCGGCGAAAGATGAATCCCTGGACGCCCTGGAGATCATCTCTTCCATCGCGCCGGAAACGGCGCCCTGGCAGGCGCAAAGGGAGCTGTCGAAGCTGGCGGTGCGGGAAAACGCGCTCTGCCGCCCCTTTGCGACGCTTTCCAACGGAGAGCGGACAAAGGTACTTCTGGCGGCGCTCTTCCTGTGTGAGAACCGCTTTTTACTGATCGACGAGCCGACCAACCACCTGGACCTTGAGGCCCGTACCATCGTCGCGCGTTATCTGAACGGCAAAGCGGGTTTTATCCTGGTGTCTCACGACCGCGCCTTTTTGGATGCCTGCACCGATCACACCTTGTCCATCAACAGGGCAAGCATTGAGGTGGTCAGCGGCAGCTTTTCAAGCTGGCAGGCACAAAAGCAACGGCAGGACGCCTTTGAGCTGGCGCAAAACGAGCGCTTGTCCCATGAAATTGACCGCCTTCGAAAGACCGCCGAACAGACGGCGCGCTGGTCCGATAAAGTCGAGCGGAGCAAAAAACAGCCGCTCGCCTCCGGCCTGAGCGCGGATAGGGGCTATATCGGCCACAAATCAGCCAAGATGATGAAACGCGCCAAAGCCACTGAGCACAGACAGCGGCAGGCCATTGATGACAAAAGTAAGCTGTTAAAAAACATTGAAAGCTCCGACGCCCTGAAAATCTGGCCACAGGCCTATCACAGCGATGTTTTGATCTCGCTGGACAAGGTGTCGGTTTTCTATGACAAGCACAGCGTCTTCCGTGATCTCAGCTTTGCGCTGCGGCAAGGTGAGCGGATCGCGCTGCGGGGCGGCAACGGCTCAGGAAAAAGCAGCGTGCTGAAGCTTCTCTGCGGCGAGGAAATCTCCCACACCGGGCGTGTCCAAATCGGCAGCCGGCTGCGCATCTCCTATATTCCCCAGGACGCGTCGTTCCTCGCGGGAAGCCTGAACGACTACGCAAGAGAGCAGCAAATTGATGAAGCCCTGTTCAAAACGATTCTGCGCAAGCTGGACTTCTCCCGGGAGCAGTTTGAGAAAAATATGCGTGACTACAGCGCGGGGCAAAAAAAGAAGATACTGCTGGCGCGCAGCCTGAGCCAGCGTGCCCACGCCTACCTTTGGGACGAACCGCTCAATTACGTCGATCTGCTTTCCCGCATACAAATTGAGGAACTGATCTTAGCCTACCGGCCCACCCTGCTGTTTGTGGAGCATGACAGGGCATTTTGCGAAAACATCGCAACACAGGTAATTCAATTATAAGATCTGCACAAGCCTGCCCAGCAAATCATAATCCTTCACTCCGAAAATTTCCACTTTTACAAACGTACCGTCCTCCAGCGTGCGCGGGCTCGTGAACCGGACGAGGCCGTCTATCTCAGGCGCATCAAAAGAAGCTCTGCCGATGTAGCTGTCCGTATAGCCGTCGTAGTCCTCCGTCACCGCTTCAATCGTCGTTCCGATGCGGGCACGGCGCGCCGCTTCGGCAATGGCGGCCTGCTGTTCCATAAGCACCTCCACACGGCGGGCGGCAATTTCCGGCTCCACCTCGCCGGGCAATTCACACGCCTGGGTGCCCTCCTGGGGTGAAAAAGCGAACACGCCCATATGGTCAAAGCGCTGCTCCTCTACAAAAGCCGCCAGCGTTTCGAAGGCCTTCTCATCCTCACCGGGAAAGCCCGTAATGAATGTGGTGCGCAGGGCGATGCCCGGCACACGCTCCCTTAATTTCCGCAAAAGCGCGCGCAGATCCGCCTGGGTGCCCCGACGCTTCATCGCGCTGAGGATACGGTCATCCGCATGCTGCAACGGCAGATCTATGTATTTTACAATTTTTGATTCTTCAGCGATCACTTCAATCAATTCATCCGTTACGGCGTCGGGATAGCAATACAGCAAGCGAATCCAGTGGATTTCCTCAATTTTACAGAGCTTGCGCAGCAGCGGGGCCAGCAGGTATTCGCCCCCTGCCAAATCTGTGCCGTAGCGGGTGGTGTCCTGCGCGACAAGAATCAGCTCCTTCACGCCCTCCGCCGCAAGCCGATGCGCCTCCGCGAGGACATCCTCCATGGCGCGGCTGCGATAGGGCCCCCGAATTGAGGGGATCACGCAGTAGGAGCAGCAATTCGAGCAGCCGTCCGCAATTTGCAGATAGGCCCAATGGGGCGGGGAGGTCAGCAGGCGCTCACCGGACAGCGACAAACACGCGATATCCGGGAACTCCATCGTTTTCTTCCCCCCAATCACCTCGCGCACATGTTGAACAATTTCCTCATTCGCGCCGAGGCCCAGCACCGCGTCGATCTCCGGGATCTCCGTGAGCAGCTCCGCGCGGTAGCGCTCGGCGAGGCAGCCCGTGACCAGCAGCTTGCCGACCAGGCCCTCTCGCTTGAGCTCGGCCATGTCCAGAATGTTTTCGATGGCCTCTCGCTTCGCGTCGTCAATGAAGCCACAGGTGTTTACGACCACGGCGTCCACACCGTCCACCGCGTCGGCGATCTCCATGCCCCCCGCCGCCAGCGCGGCCAGCATGCGCTCCGCGTTCACCTGGTTTTTCGGGCATCCCAGGGAAACAAATCCTACTTTGAGCGGCACAACCCATCATCCTTCCTTCAATTATCATTTTATATTTATAATTTTAATATTTATATTTATAATTTTAATCTTTATATTTACTCAAATATCACATTCAATCTCAATATCACATTCCGCAAAATCCCGCATCGCGGCCCGGACATCCCCATGCCGAAAACCGCGGCGGCGCAGGGCCTGGTATACCGACCATCTGCCCCGTTCGTCATGGCATTTTTCGTTGTATTTCTCCTCCAAAAGCCGCGCCAGCAAGGCTTGGTCATTTACCAGACCAAGCTCTGTCAGGCGTTCGATCACTTCCTCGACCGTCTCGTCCGGCGGCGGCTCCTCCCGCGGACGCGGACGCGAAAGCTTCATCCGCAGCTCCTGCGCGCCATGCTCCCGCCGGGCCAGAATCATTCCGGCCCGCCGCATCAGCGCGTCATAAACGGGATCAGAGCTCATCGTCGTCGTCCACGATGATATCAAGGGAGGCCTTCGCCACCGTTCGCGATACCGGGGCGGGAGCCGGCGGCGCGGATTTTCCGGGCTTTGTTTTCGCCTTCGAGGAGACGCTGTTTTGCAGCTGCCCGAAGTTTTCGCGCACCAGGGCGGAAACCTCGTCCATCAGCTCGGGGTGCTGGATCAGATATTCGCGGGCGTTGTCGCGCCCCTGGCCAAGCCGCGTTTCGTTATAGGAGAACCACGCGCCGCTTTTTTGGATCACAGACAGCTTCACGGCCAGATCCAGAATCTCGCCGTCACGAGAAATTCCACGGCCATACATGATGTCAAATTCGGCTTCCTTGAATGGGGGCGCAACTTTATTTTTTACGACCTTCACCCGGGTGCGGGAACCGATGAATTCGTTGCCCGGGCCCTTGAGCTGCTCAATTTTCCGCACATCCATGCGCATGGATGCATAGAACTTCAACGCGCGGCCGCCTGTGGTCACCTCCGGGTTGCCGTACATAACGCCGACTTTTTCCCGCAGCTGATTGATGAAGATCAAAATGGTATTGGATTTCGCGATCGCGCCGGCCAGCTTTCGCAGCGCCTGGGACATCAGGCGCGCGTGCAGGCCCACATGGCTGTCGCCCATTTCGCCCTCAATTTCGGCCCGGGGCACCAGCGCCGCCACCGAGTCCACCACCACCACGTCCAGCGCTCCGGAACGCACCAGAGCCTCGGCAATTTCCAGAGCCTGCTCGCCGTGGTCCGGCTGGGCCACCAGCAAGGAGTCGATATCCACCCCCAAGCGCGCGGCATACTCCGGGTCGAGGGCGTGCTCCGCGTCGATGAAGGCCGCCTCGCCGCCCATTTTTTGCGCCTGTGCCACCACATGCAGGGCCAGGGTGGTCTTGCCCGAGGATTCCGGGCCATAGATTTCGATAATGCGCCCGCGCGGCATACCGCCGATGCCGGTGGCGGCATCCAGCGAAAGGGAGCCGGTGGAAACGGATTCCACCTGCATGCCCGCGTTTTCACCCAGCCGCATGATGGAGCCCTTGCCGTAGGATTTCTCAATTTGCGCCAGCGCGGTTTCCAAAGCCTTTTTTTTGTCGGTCGCCATAGCTGCACCTCTCTATGTACAAATGTTCGCTCATAGTATAGCACCTTTTCATCCAGAATGCAAGTGCTTTTTGAAATTTTTTTCTGTAAAGGACTTTTCTTCACATTTTAATATTGCGAATTACACTAGTAAAGCGGTTGTGCTTTACTTTGATAAAATTCTTGCAAATAACTCTAATTTGTGCTAGAATGAAGAAAAAACAACAAGGAGATGTTGTTTTGAGCCACTATTTCATTGAGGACAACACCCTGCCGGACGACTGGCGCCATTTCGCATACTATTATAATGAACTGGCGTTCGCCTTCACAAGCAACGCGGGCATGTTTTCGCCGGGGCACGTGGATGAGGCCACGGACCTGCTGATCAAGGCTCTGCCGCCTCTGCGCGGGAGCCTGCTGGACCTGGGCTGCGGCTACGGGGTCATTGGCATTGTGTTGGGCAAGGCCTTCGGGCTGGAGCTCACCCTTGCCGATATCAACCGCAGGGCCCTGGAATGCGCGCGGCGCAACTGCGCGAAAAACGGCGTGCGTGCGGAGATTATCCATTCTGACGGCTTCGAAAGCATCCCGGATTCGTATGACACCATCACCCTCAATCCACCGATCCATGCGGGAAAAGAGGTCGTCTACACGATGTTTGCGCAGGCGCGGACGCATTTGAAGCCCGCCGGCGCGTTCTATGTGGTGATGCTGGAAAAGCACGGCGCGAAAAGCGCGCAAAAAAAGCTTGCGGAGCTCTTTGGCTCTTGTGAGACAATTTATCGCAAGAAGGGCTGCTATGTTTTTTCAGCCCGTATTTCCTGACCAGAAATTTCTTTTCTTTTCAGCTGGGACAAAATAATCCCCAAAAACATAAGCGCTCCGCCCAGATAGCCCTTCCAGCCCAGGAATTCATGCAGGAACAAAAAGCCGCCCAGGGCTGAGAAAAGGGTCTCCAGCGAAAAAATAATCGCCGCGCGGGTGGGCTCCACGTGGCGCTGGCCCACGATTTGCAGGGTATAGGCTACGCCGGTGGAGAGCAGGCCGCAGTAAAGCAGCGGAAGGAGTCCCGCCTGCAGCTGCGAAAAACGCGGCGCGTCGACGGGGATTGCCGCCGCCCAGCTGATCAGCGAGCAGGCGGTGAACTGCACCGCCGAAAACCGGATGGGCCGCACCCGGGAGGCCAAACGGTCCACCACAAGGATATGCGCGGCCCAGAACACCGCGCCGATGAGCAGCAGCGCGTCCCCCAGGCCAAAGCGGTTCATATCGGAGGGCGCGCTCAAAAGATAGAGCCCCATCACCGCCGCGGCGGCGCCCAGCCAGGTGGTGAGGGAGGTTTTTCTGCCCAGAAAGATGCCGAGAATCGGCGTGAAGACCGTGTAAAGCCCCGTGATAAAGCCAGACTTGCCCGCCGACTGGGTGAGGGTGATGCCATATTGCTGCAGGGTGCTGGCGATGAAGAGAACGCCCCCGCCGATCGCGCCATAAAGCAGCGTGCGGCGCAGCTCCTCCCTGCCCCCGGGCTTGCGCTCGAAGAGGAGAATTACGGGCAGCAACGACAGCGCCCCGATGGCGAAGCGCCCGCCGCCGAAGGTGAGGTCGCCCATATGCTGCGTGCCCTCCACCTGCGCCACGAAGGCCAGGCCCCAAATGAGGGCCGTTAAAAACAGCGGAACCATATGCAGCCACGGCGCGGCCCGCCGCTCCGCGCGTTCAATTCCGGCCTGAGAATGAAGCATCAAGATATTCCAGTCTTCTAATCAGATTATTTTTTATGATTTAAAATTTTATTTTGAAAGCTCTGTTTAGATATTTTATAATATGCTATTCAAAAATTGCTGCGTCCTCGGATTTTTCGGACATCTGAAGATTTCCGCGGGCGGGGCGTCCTCGGCGATGACGCCGTCGCACATGAAGAGCACGCGGTCCGCGGCCTCCCGGGCGAAGCCCATCTCGTGGGTAACCACCAGCATGGTCATGCCGCTTTCCGCCAGGTTTTTCATCACGGCCAATACGTCCCCCACCAGCTCCGGGTCGAGGGCCGAGGTGGGTTCGTCAAAGAGCATGATGCGGGGCTCCATGGCCAGGGCGCGGGCAATGGCCACACGCTGCTGCTGCCCGCCGGAAAGCTTCGAGGGGTAGGCTCCGGCCTTTTCCTCCAGCCCCACCCGCGCCAAAAGCGCCTTCGCGCTTTCCAGGGCCTCCCCGGGCGCGATGCCCTTGACCTTCACGGGGGCCAGCATCACGTTTTCCAGCACGGTTTTGTGGGGAAAAAGATTGAACGACTGGAACACCATGCCGGTTTCCAGCAGCAGGCGCTTGTGGGTTTTGGCGTCCAGAGCCTCTTTTGTGATGCCCTTTTCCCGGTGTAAAAAAAGCGTGTCGTCAATGTAAATTTTTCCGGAGTCGATTTCCTCCAGCTGGTTGAGCGCCCGCAGCAGCGTGGATTTGCCCGCTCCCGAGGGGCCGATGATACACACGACCTCCCCCTGGTCCACGGTGAGGCTGATGTCGTTGAGCACGTGCAGGGAGCCGAAATATTTATGCACCTTCTCGGTTCGGATGATGGACATGGGCGAAACTCCTTTATTCGTGGGCGGAAAGCCTTTTTTCGAGCCGGTTGAAGACGATCGTAAACATGGCGGTCATCAGCAGATAGAGCACCATGGCCGGGGCATAGACCAGCGTCGTGGCGCTGCTGGTGGAAATCATCGTTGATTTGTAAGAAAGATCAGCCAGCGAGATGATCGAAACCAGCGAGGTATCCTTGAGCACCATGACAAATTCGTTGCAGATCGGCGGAATCATTCGCCGGTAGGCCTGAGGGATGATGATCATGCGCATGGTCTGCCCATAGCTGAGCCCCACCGCGTGGGAGGCCTCCATCTGCCCCTTGGGAATCGACTGGACCGCCGCGCGGATGATCTCGGCCATATAGGCCGCGATGTTCAGCGAAAACGCGATCCATGCCGCGGCGAAACGGTTGCTCAAATTCAGCGAGGGATGGATATACGTCAGGCCATAGTAGAGAAAAAACAGCTGCAGCAGCAGCGGCGTGCCCCGAAAAAAGAAGATGTAGGCGCTGGAAAGCGCGCGGACAATCCATACGCGGGTGAGCTCGTCCAGCATGAGCAGCACGAAAAGCGCGATGCCCGAAGCCAGGGCGGCAAGCCGGAACGGCAGCATATTCTTCCAAAGCAGCAAAAGCAATGCCGCAAGCAGAACAGCGCCCGCAGTGATTTGCATGGCGTGGAGCACGCGGCGCAGCCTCGCGTTGGGGTGCCGGTGCACGGCGGCGATCTTCCCCAGGGCAAGAAACACGGCCATGACAAGCGCCGTGGTCACAGAGGCTATCGTTAAGCCAATCGTAATGCCGGCGGATTCGAGCAGCACCGGCAGCCAATTCATAATTTGCCGCAGGGGTTCCTGGAACTGTTGCATTATCGCATGCCAGCCTTCCTATATAAACAGGATATGATACAACAGGAGGCGCCGGGCAAACGCCTGGGCCTCCCGTTTTGTTGTGCGTTGTGGCTCAGGCTATGCCTTCGTAACAATGCACAGCGCGTTCGATACATAAGGCTCGGTGAGGATGTATTTCTCCTGCCGCTCCGGCGTGATGCTCACGGAGGAGATGATGCAGTCGTACTCGCCTTTCTCCAGCGCCATAAAAATGCCTTCCCAGGCCGTGTCCACGATCTTGACCTCCAGCCCCAGGACCTCGCCCAGCGCGTTGGCCACATCAATATCAAAGCCGATAAAGGTCTTGCTGTCCTCCGCGAGGTATTCCATGGGCGGGTAGCCAATGTTGGTGCCCACGGTCAGCACGCCCGCCGCGATTGTCTGGAAGCCCTCGGGAAGCGCGGGAGCCTCTGTCACATCGCGCAGGCCCTCCGTAAAGTTCTCGCCAAAGTTCTTTATGGCGATCTCGGCCATTGTGCCGTCATAATACATGGTGTCGATAGCCGCCTCAACCGCGGCGGCCAGGCCGGCGGAATCCTTGCGCATACAGATGCCCAGGGGCTCGCCTTCGTCGCTGAGCCAGGCGCGCTTATACTCGTCGCTGTCCTTGGTGTAATAGGCCGAAACAACGGAATCCACCAGCACCGCGTCCACGCGCCCCAGCCGCAGGTCGTCAAAGCAGTTGAGCACCTGCTTGGGGTACCGCGTGTCAATGTTGACGCCCTCCGCCCGCATGGCCTCCAGGTAGTCGTAAGCGGTTGTGCCGGACTGCGCCGAAACGATGGCGCCCTCAAAATCCGCGGGGCTGTTGATTTCCTTTTTCTCCCCTGCTTCGCCGCAGCCGGCAAAGAGCATGGCCGCCATGGCCACGGCCAAAAAGATGGATACGAAACGTTTCATCTGGTTTTCCTCCTCTTAATTTGCTCTGGTTCTTGTTCATTTTACTAAATCCCCATGGATTTGTCAATTGTTTTTTGGGTGGGAAAGAAAAAAATCGAAAGAAAAAGGACTAACCGCCCCTGCCTAGCATCGGTGGACGGTTAGAACTCTTATTCAGCTTTTCATAGCTTCTACAGCTGCCCCCACAGCGCCAGGAGATTGCGCCTTGAGATTTCCGCCGCCTCCACGGGGCGAACCTCAATATTCACATAGACGCCCTTGTGGTGAAACTGCCGGAAAAACGAGAAATCCACCGTGCCCGTGCCGATAATCTGGTGCCCGCCGAATTCCCGGTTGATGTCGTGGACGTGCATCTCGCGGATGGCCCGCTTGTGCTGGGTGAAAAAGGCCTGCTGCCCGGTGTTGATCTCGCGCTCGCCGGTATACATCTTCGCCGTGTCCAGCGTGAGGCAAATGGGCCTTCCGTCCTCCAGGAGCCGCTCCACTGCCCGCATCACCAGGCTGTCAAAATTCAGGTTTTCCAGGCAGACCATAACCTTGCCCGCGTTATCCAACAAAAAGCCCAGGCTCTTGTATAACTGCTCCATGTAATAATCGGCCTGGGAATCGTCGGTTCTGCAGGCGCTCTTGTTGAACCGGGGATAAGCGCCGGGGTGGAAGGTGACATGCCGCGCCCCCAGAATTTCCGCCTTTTCGAGGATCATTTTATATTGATCCAGGATACCGGCGCGAATCATGGGATAGTCGCAGAACAGGCTGACATTGTCGCCCGGCGCGTGAAAGCTGAGCTCTACGTTTTTGTCCTCGGCGTAGTCTCTGATTTCAGCCAGCCGGCCCGGCGTCAGCTCGTCGAGAAAGAAACGCGGCACGCCCAGATCGAACTGCACAAAATCAAAGCTATACTGCCGCGCGGCGTCAATACCGTCCATAAAATCCCTGGCGTAAACCGCGTGATATCCTATGTTCAAGCCATCGCCTCCTCCGGCTATTGATATGCTGAAGAGGACAAAAATATTTATAAAACAGCGTTATCGGTCCAGATAATCCAGATAGCCGTCGTAATCCGGCTCGTTGCCCATAATCTCGCGGGCAAAGACGCGGGTGCGCATGCGTTCCACCTCAACCAGCTCCAAAAGCGCCTCAACCACATCCTTGGAGTGCCGCACGTTTTTGATCTCGAAATCCCCCATCTCTTTGTCGCTGGATTTCACCGCGATGGTGCCGATGCCGAACAGGCGGTCCCAGAAGCTGCGATAAAGCGTCGCGTCCATAACGCGGTAAAGCCGCACATCGTCCCTGTGATGGGTCCAGAAGCCCATCTCGATGACCAGCCTGTTCTCATAGAGATGATAGGTTGTGAACGACCAGGGCAAGCCGAAATTGTTGCGCTTGCGGTCATACCAAATCAGCTTGGTCTGCGGCGGAGGCACATGCTCCGGCGCGAAGTATCCGTTGTTTGCAGCCATTGTCTCAGCCTCTCCTTTTTTCCTGTCATCCTCGCTTTTTTTGATGCCTGGCCAGCGCGAGCAGCGAAGCGCCGCCCATCACCGCAAAAGCCGCCATAAACGCGCTGCGCCGCACAAGAGGCTTTGCCGCGCCGAAACTCGTGGGCATGGCGTCTATATAGCGCAGACCGCGCGGGCTTTCCTTGTCTGGCCCTAAAAGCCGCTCGTCCGTGAGCACGCAGGTCTGATAGCCCCTGATATCATCCTCCTGGAACTGGAACACCCGCACGCCGCGCCTGCGGCCCGGCCCATAGGCCGTGAAGGTGACCCCGGGCGCGTAGCCCAGGTCAATGCCCCGCACGCTGCCATGAAAACCGTTGTTGTGGTCGTGGCCGAAATACATGCCCACCATGTCGCCTTTTTCCAGCGCGGCCTCAAACAGACCCGCGTTGACATCCGGGCTGGAGGGCAGCTCCCCCATGAAGGAGCCCGGCGCGACCTTGTAGGTATCCAGGGTGTAAAAGGAGCCTTTATGGCCACGAAAGCCCTCCAGGGCGCCCGGGGTGCCTCTGGGGACCTTTTGGTACAGCTCAATGATCTCCTCCACCGGAATATGCTGAAAGAGGAAGGAGGGCACGGGCACACCGCCGTTTTGCTCTATGAGCGCGTCCCTGGTGCGGCGGTACCACTCCACCTGCGCGGGGTGCAGGCCCTGGTAGCCCAGGCCCTTGGAGCCATGGGAATCCAGCAGGTAGAAATTCAGCGCGACCTGGTCGCCGCCGGAGCGCAGCACCTGCACGGCGTGGTTGGCATAGCCCGGCACATGCGGGGTGTCGTCCGCGCGGCAAAGGGCATAGCTTTGATAGAACCGGATCTGCTCGGCGGGATCCATCGGCGCGTCGTGGTCGTGGTTGCCGAAGGTGAAGCTGAAGGGGATCTCCCGCCGCACAAGAGGCTCCAGCATCTGCTCCAGGGTGCGCAGGATACGCCGCTCCTTTTGCTCGCGGCTGCCGAACCACAGCGGCATGCCGTAGCCCTTAATCTGGTCGCCGGTGAAGATGACAAAATCAGGCCTTGCCTGATCCAGCGCGGCCTCCAGCAGCTCCATGCTGCGCGCAGCCACGCCCGCGCAGTCCTGCACATCGGAAATTTGCATCACGGTAAAGCGGCCGTTCCTGTCAAAGCGCAGGGCCGGCCGTCGCGCGCGATCCAGCGCTGACTCCATAAAGCGCACCTCCCTGTCTGTTGCTATATTTATTATAGCACGGCTGGAAGATAATTGCAATGGGAAAATCAGTCTTGCCCAGCGGCGGGATTTGTGCTATCTGGCAAAGTTGCAAGAATTAAAAAATACTTAATTTGATGCATGATGACTGGTAATTTTTCTTGACAGAAGCAACACAAGATGATATACTAGTCTTCGTAGTTTGCGGGTGTAGTTCAATGGTAGAACACTAGCCTTCCAAGCTAGATACGTGGGTTCGATTCCCATCACCCGCTCCAGCCAAGAAAACCGCCAAACACCTTAGTTTTCAAGGAGTATCGGCGGTTTTTTCTTTTCAGCCTTGCAAAGCCGTATTAGCGATTAAAGGGTGTTATGGCACGTTTAGAGCGTGCCAAAGATGGGCCAATGTGCCAAAAATGTGTTTTCTTCCGCCCATAGCTTCTGTCTAGGGCACTTCATTTTAAAATCAAACAAAAATTGGAAATATTTGTTGAAATCTGATCTTCGCTGTGCTATACTGTATTTGCGCGTTGCGCCGCTTTGCTTGAGAAGCGTTAGTCCCTCCGGACGTCATTCTGACCAAGGAGGTGAGGCCAGCGATGGAAACAACATTTTTGGCGATGGGCTTCGTGTTCATATGCGCCATGATGCTCCTTAGCGTTGCCAAGAAAAGAGACTAACCGCTCTCACCACAGCAAACGGTGAGCGGTTAGTCTCTACGATTATCTAAGGGACTGCCCTCTTAGGCGACGCCGCAAAGCGCCCCCTTGCACCCTTAGTATACACTACTAACGCGGGTAAGTCAAGGGGGCACTTCATTTTTCCGCGCGAATCTGTCTGTGCCGCTTTGATTCCGCTTGCTTTTTTGGTTTCATTGCGGTATAATAGCCGTACTGAATCGTTTATCTTACTTTATTGAAGGAGGGGAACACCATGCTTATCCTGGTCACCGGCGGAACCGGCTTCATCGGTTCCCATACCTGCGTGGAGCTTCTGAAGGCGGGCCACGGCGTCATCATTCTGGACAATCTCTACAACAGCAAGAAGGACACCGCCGCGCGCATTGAGGCGCTGGGCGGCGGTAAGCTCGTCTTTTATGAGGGCGATATACGCGACCGCGCGCTGCTGGACAGCGTCTTCGCCCGGCACGCCATTGATGCCGTCATCCATTTCGCGGGCCTCAAGGCCGTGGGCGAAAGCTGCGCGAAGCCTCTGGAATATTATGGCGTCAATATTGGCGGCACGGTGACACTGTGCGAGGCTATGCGGGACGCCGGCTGCAAGGCTATGGTCTTCAGTTCCTCCGCGACGGTCTATGGCAGCGAAAATTTTGTTCCATTTCGTGAGGATATGCCCACGGGAAAAGCGACTAATCCATATGGAAGCACTAAAATCATTATTGAACAGCTTTTGCGGGACCTGTTGGCCTCGGATCCGGACTGGCAGATTTGCCTGCTGCGCTACTTCAATCCTGTCGGCGCGCATCCCAGCGGCCAGCTGGGGGAGGATCCCAACGGAATTCCGAACAATCTCATGCCCATCATCTCAGAGGTGGCGCTGGGCAGGCGGGATTGCCTGCAGGTCTTCGGCGGCGACTACGACACCCCGGACGGCACAGGTGTGCGGGACTATATTCACGTGGTAGACCTCGCGCAGGGGCACATCAGGGCCCTGGAAAACATTGTGGGAGCGCCCGGCTGCGCCATCTATAACCTGGGCACCGGCAAGGGCCTGAGCGTTCTGGAGCTCGTGCGGGCCTTCACGGAGGCCACCGGCGTCGAAATCCCCTGCAAAATCGTTGGCCGCCGCCCGGGGGACATCGCCTACTGCTATGCGGATGTCTCCAAGGCAAAGCGCGAACTGGATTGGGAGGCCAGATTAAGCGCGGCCGATATGTGCGCGGACGTCTGGCGCTGGCTGCTTCGTCAGTGATGATGATCATGCATATTATATTTAAGTAAATAAACAGAAAGGACCCATGGATATGAAACACACCCTGCGTTCCCGGCTGGCGCTGGCCGCCGCGCTGCTTCTGCTGACGGCCGTCCTGTTCACCGGCTGCAAAGCCGGCGCGGACGAAGCCAACGCCACCACGGAATCCACCGAATTCACCTTCGAGACCTTCCCGACAGCGAGCCCCACGGTATATGTCGCCCCCTGGGATCAGACCGAGGATGACACCTCCACGCAGGAGGATACCTCCGCCAGCACCAGCACCAGCACCACGAGAGCCTCCACCACCAAAAAACCCACAACGACGAAGAAACCCACCACCACACAGAAGCCTACCACCAGAACCACGACCACAACGAAAAAGCCCACCACCAGCCAGCCCTACGTCACGCCCCCCGACGGCCCTACCACAGGCACCACAAAGTCAAGCGCCTCCACAACGCCGAGCTCGTCAAGCGGCACATCTACCTCCACCTCCACCGCCCCGACGACCGTGCGGGTAAGGGGCATTTCGGTTTCGCCGGTGGCGACGACGATCGACGCGGGCAAAACACTGCAGCTATCCATCAGCTTCACTCCCTCGAACGCGACCAATCAAAACGTTGTCTGCCGGTCCTCGGATGCCACAATCGCGTCGGTAAACGGTTCCGGTCTGGTTAGCGGGCTAAAGACAGGCACGGTAACCATTGAGGTGATCTCCCAGGAGAACCCGTCGGAATCCGCCACCTGCACGGTGACAGTCAGGCCCGTCATTTCGATCAACGCGCCCGCAAGAGAGGTGAAAACAGGCCAGCCACTGCAGATGACCGCCATCAGAGTGCCCGCCAGCACCCCCATTGCCTGGAGCATCACCGGCGGTACCTCAGCCGGCTCCTCCATTGATTCCAGCGGCAAGCTGACCGCGGGCACGGTGGGCACGGTCATTGTCACCGTCACCGCACAGGACGGCAGCGGCGTTTCCAAGAGCACCACCGTCACGGTAATAGCCTAAAAGCTGCCAAGAGCAAAATTTGTTTATTATTTATTTGTTTCTGTAATTTATTTCTGTAAATGTAATACGGCCAGGTCCTTTGGGACCTGGCCGTATCAGCCTGTCAAAGAACCCCCTGTCTCAAGCGCGACAGGGGGCAAATTTTTGCGGGATTGGAGAAAGCAGAGTCAAAAACAAGGAAAAAGCAGAAGGCAGGGAAGCTTTCCATCTCCAGCAGGCGAGCTTTTTGAGGTTCATGGCGGCGAACTTGAGCCCGACCCAGGCGGTTACCCTGGCCAGACCTCGCAAGTGGGTATATCGCATGG
>WRMQ01000025.1 GCA_009777055.1 Oscillospiraceae bacterium | reverse complement strand
GCCTTGCTCGTCATGAACGGCGGATATGTTCGGTTCAACAGCTCGCCCTTCGGCGGCGGCATCTCCCTGCACGCCAATGTCGCCAGCACCGCCCAGATCAACGCCGGCACCATCACCGGCAACGAATCCACCGGCGACAACGCCGTGGGCGCGGGCATTTTGTTCTACAACGGCGGCGCGAACGTGGCCTGCAACGTCTATCTCGGCGTAACGCCGGCCGGCGTGCCCACGGCGGGGCCGGTGATCCTGTCCAACAACCAGGCCCTGCAGGGCACGGCGGGCGGCATCGGCGCCACCTACTCCGCCGGCACGCTTCCCACGGCGAGCCAGCTGCTGAGCATCTATTGGACGCATCTCTATGTTGGGCCCAATGTCTATTTCAGCGGAAACCAGTCCAACGAGGGGCGGGATATCTCCGGCAACGCCTGCACCACCGAGAATTGCACGGCGGGCGATGTGGATGTATCCATGGAGCTGCTGTGCACCCAATTCCGGAGCCTTTCGTCCACGCATATCCAGGCGACCAATTTCACGGCCCCCTTCACCTACGCCTACAACGACTTCGACATCCAGATGCCCATCGGCTGCACCGTGGCGGCTGTGACGGTCACCTTTCGTCCCCTGGGCGGCGAGAGCTTTACCTATATCGTGCCGCAGGGGGGCGTGGTGCCCAACCCTACGCCGGTGGAGGGCTGCGGCCGGGCCTTCACCTTTTGGTACGAGGACCCGGAGCGCACCATCCCCTGGGATTTTGAAACGGAAATTTACTACGTCACCGACATATACGGCCTGGACCAGTATATCCCCTGCATCATGCGCAACGTCATTTTTTTCACCTTCGGGGGCTCCGCCGTGCCCGCGCAGACCGTGGTGATGGGCACCGCCGCCGCCGAACCGCCGCCGCCGACGCGCGGCTGTGACAGGTTCGGCGGCTGGTACATAGACCCCACACTGACCACCCCTTATAACTTTTCGTCGCCGATTATGGACAATACGATCCTGTACGCCAGATGGCTGAGGAGAGAGGAGTAAGTACAATGGCCAACATGAGCAATTCATCACCCCGCAAGCCAGGCCCGCCAAGCCTGAGCCTGCCGAATCTGAATCCCTGCTTCGGCAATCCCTGCGGGGGAAAGCAAAGGGGCCCCACGGGACCGACCGGCCCGCAGGGCATACAGGGCGAGCAGGGCGAGCCCGGCGCGCAGGGACCTCCCGGGCCGGCGGGTCCCCAGGGGATTCCCGGCGAGCCCGGCGCGGTGGGGGCGGCCGGCCAGCCCGGTATCGCGGGCCCAGACGGGCCCCAGGGACCCATGGGTCCCCAGGGCGAAGCGGGGCCCGCCGGCACGGACGGGCCGCTCAATCTGGTGGACGGCAACGCGGCCGGTTCGCTGCGGGGCATCCACACGCCGGACGATTATACCATGGGTGAAAACGCCGTGGCGCTGGGCCTTGGAACCAGGGCGAGCGGTGATTTTTCTCACGCGGAGGGCTTCAACACCACCGCCGGCGGGGGCGCCTCCCACGCGGAGGGGCTGGGCACCGCCGCCAGCAATTACAACGCCCACGCGGAGGGCTTCAACACGACTGCCAGCGGGGAGTGCTCCCACGCGGAGGGCCGCGACACCACCGCCAGCGGCGATTTTTCCCACGCGGAGGGGATCGGCACCACCGCCGCCGGACGCTATTCCCACGCGGAGGGCAGCTTCACCAGCGCGCAGGGCTACGCCTCCCATGCCGGGGGCTTCTACACCATCGCGCGCAACGACATGCAGACCGTCATCGGCAGATATAACGCGGCCTCCTCTCCGGCACTCAATGGATCGCCCCAGGACGACGCCTTTCTCATCGGCAACGGGAATACGGCGGCGGAAACACGAAGCAACGCCATGCGCGTTACCTTCGAGGGCAGCATGAGTCTGGCCGGCACGAGCTATGCCGACGGCGCGGACTATGCCGAAATGTTCGAATGGCAGGACGGCAACCCCCGCGGCGAAGACCGCACAGGCCGCTTCGTTACCCTTGAAGGCGAGTATATCCGTCTTGCCAGCGCGAAGGATGACTATATTCTGGGCGTTGTCTCTGCCGCGCCGGCCCTCGCGGGCAACGCGCAGGGCTGCGGCTGGCAGGGCATGTACCAGCGGGACAAGTGGGGCGCCGTCGTCTATGAATGGGCGGAGGAGCCGGGGGAGCAGGCGCAGGCCGTCCGGCGCCAAAGGCCGAAGCTCAACCCGGATTATGACCCCGCCATCCCCTACCTGCCCCGTGCGCGGCGCCCGGAATGGGCGGCTGTCGGCATGATGGGCAGAGCAGTCGTCCGTGACGACGGAAGCTGCCAGGCGAACGGCTGCTGCCGGCCCGGCAGCGCCGGAATCGCGGCGGCCAGCGCACAGGGCAGCCGCGTGATGAAGCGCGTTGCCGCGGACGCCGTGCTGATCTGCCTGAAATAGAGCCGCGCTTTGAAAATCATTTTCACATTAACACAAATTAATACAAACTAATACACAACTAAGCTTTGAATATCATTACACGTTAAACCGAAAAAGAACCACATCGCCGTCCGCCATCACGTACTCCTTGCCCTCGCTGCGCACAAGGCCCTTTTCCCTGGCGGCGGGCATGCTTCCGCAGGCCATGAGGTCGTCATAGGCGATCACCTCCGCGCGGATGAAGCCGCGTTCGAAATCCGTGTGGATTTTGCCTGCCGCCTGGGGCGCCTTCGTGCCCCGCCGGATTGTCCAGGCCCGCACCTCCGGCTGCCCGGCGGTGAGAAAGGAGATCAGCCCCAGCAGTGCGTAGCTGCGCTGAACAAGCAGGTCCAGACCGCCGCTTTCCACCCCCAGCTCGGCCAAAAATTCCCCCCGCTCCTCCGGCGGAAGCTCCGCGACCTGGGCCTCCAGCTCCGCGCAGATGGGCAGCACCCGCGCGCCCTCCGCCGCCGCGATTTCCGCGACGGCGCGGCAGGAGGGATGCGCCTCAATGCCGCCCTGCGCGGAAACGAAATCGGCTTCGCTGAAATTGCAGACGTAGATTACGGGCTTGAGGGTCAGCAGGGCGGCGCCATCCAGAACCGCGCGCTCCTCCGCGGAGCAATCCAGGGTGCGGGCGGGCTTTCCGTTTTCCAGATGCGCCTTCAGTCTTTCGCAAAGCGCGAGCTCCTTCGCCAGGGACCTGTCGCCCTTGAGGGCCTTCGTGCCCCGCTCAATCCGCCGTTCGACCATTTCGATATCCGAAAAGATCAGCTCCAGCTGGATGGTCTCGATGTCCCGGGCGGGATCGACGCTGCCCTCCACATGGACAATGTCGTCGTCCTCGAAGCAGCGCACCACGTGGAGCACGGCATCTACCTCGCGGATATGCGAGAGAAATTTGTTCCCCAGGCCCTCGCCCCTGGAGGCCCCGCGCACCAGCCCCGCGATATCCACGAGCTCAATCACCGCTGGGGTGAGCTTGTGGGGGCGGTAGAGCGCCGCCAGGGCGTCCAGCCGGGCGTCGGGCACGGCGGCCATTCCCACATTGGGTTCGATGGTGCAAAACGCGTAGTTGGCCGACTGCGCCCCCGCGTTGGTCAACACATTAAAAAGCGTGCTCTTGCCCACGTTGGGCAGGCCGACGATGCCAAGCCTCATGCGGATGTTCTCCTTTGTTGTTTGATAATCACCGACATTTTATCATAATGGGCGTTGGATGTAAACTGTTTTTTATGTTTTCGCCAATTTCAGGGAATTCTATTTTTTAGACACAAGATAGGAAATTTTTTCAAAAAGACTACCAATTCATCACAAGATGTGGTATAATAGACTTTAGATATCAGATTTTAGACTTTAGATTTCAGACATTAGAGGGATTTAACGCGTTATTATGGGAAACGAAACAGACTATGTCGCCGGGCGCAACGCTGTGACAGAGGCGCTTAAGAGCGGCCGGCCGGCGGATACGCTCTTTCTGGCGAAGGGTGAAAGCGGCGGCTCCCTGGGCGGAATCATCGCCCTGGCGAAGGAGCGCGGCGCGGTGGTGAAGGAGGCCGACCGGCGCAAGCTGGAGGCCCTGTGCGGCAGCGCCTTCCATCAGGGCGTGGTGCTGGCCGCCGCCGCCCGGGCCTACGCGGAGCTGGAGGATCTGTTCCAGGCCGCGTCTGAAAGAAACGAGGAGCCGTTCTTTATCCTGTGCGACGAGATTGAGGATCCCCACAACCTGGGGGCGATCATCCGCACGGCGGAGGCCGCCGGAGCCCACGGCCTTATCGTCCCCAAGCGGCGCAGCGCGCCCTTGAGCGCGGCGGCGTATAAGGCCTCGGCGGGAGCGCTGTCCTATGTTCCCGTCGCCAGGGTGCCCAACCTCGCCGCCGCCATGGAGGAGCTCAAGGCCCGGGGGCTGTGGATCTACGGCGCCCATATGGACGGCGGCCTGTATCACGGACAAAAGCTGGAGGGACCTATCGCCCTGGTCATTGGCTCTGAGGGCCAGGGGCTCAGCCGCCTCATCAGGGAGCGCTGCGACGCGCTGCTCTCCCTGCCGATGAAGGGAAAAATCAATTCCCTCAACGCCTCCGTGGCCGCGGGGATTTTGATGTACGAAATCAGAAAACAGCGCGATAATTTAATAATTGAAGCCCCGGGCGGCTTGCAAGCCGCCCCTACAAAATCTAATATCTAAAGTCTAAAATCTAAAATCTAGTATGGACCTCTTGCGAAATTGATATTGGTCGCCCACCGGCAAAAATCTAATATCTAAAATCTAACATCTAATATCTAAATGGGGTGGTGAATATATGCCCGGGGATCTGCCGCCGAGGCTGGACGAGCTCCTGCAGCAGCTTATCGAAAACGAAGCCCCTCCCAAAGCGGAGCAGGGCCGTCATTGGTCGCTTTCGGACATTGACGATTTGATTCAGAGCGCCTCTGTCCCTCTTTTGCCGGGCCTGGAGCCCGAATTGGAAGCAGGGCCGGAGCCTGAGCCCGAACCGGAACCGGAACCCGAACCGGAGCCTGAGCCCGAGCCTGAGCCGGAGGCCATCGACGAGATCCATCCGGACGAGGTCACGGAGCCCAGGCCGAAGACCGCTACCCTGCGCTTCGATCTCTTCGGCACGCAGCCCCGGCCCCGGCCCTTTACCCCGGACGGCTCCGGCAGCCTGAAAAACGCCCTGGAGCGCACCATCGAAAAACCCGGCGTGATGGTCAAGCGGCTCGAACAGCAAATGACCACCGACCTTTCGCCGGTGCCGCGCGTCGTGGCCGCCGACGACCTGCTGCAGCGGGAAAAGCGGGCGCTCCCGGACTCCGCGGATCCGGACGGGGTACCCGACGGCCAGCAGCGCTTCCCGGATTTTGAGCATGACGAGCCGCCGCGGGAGCTGAGCGAGGAGGAGCTGGAGCGGGAGGTACGGCGCAGCCGCGAGGAGCGCACCAGCCAGTTCCGGGCCATTCACTACCTCACGGAGAAGCTGGAGGAAAACGGCGAAACCGGCGCGCCGGCACAGGAGGAGGCTGCCCCCATTCCCGCGCCCGCCGCCGCCGAAAGCGCGGAGGACACCGACGCGCCCCCCTTCGAATTCGAGACCCCGGGCGACCGGGACAACGTATACCGGCGGCTTTTGAAGATGCGAAGCGCCCATGGCCGCGCGGCTGTCCTTCTGGGCCTGCTGAGCCTGGCGGCCTGCGTGCTGCTGGCCATCGGGCTGTTCCGGGGCCAGCCCTCGGCGACAGAAGGCATTCCCCTCTGGCAGGGCGTTACGCAGGCGCTTTTGCTCCTGGCGGGCATTGTCTGCGGCGGCGAAGAGCTGCTGCGGGGCGTGAAGGGGATCCTGCGCCGCAAGCCGGGCGCGGGCAGTATCCTGGCCGCGGCCGCTTTCCTCACCCTGGCGCAGGCCGTGCTGCTGTGTATCCCCGGCCAAGGGGGACAGGCGGGCAGCTCCTACGCGGCGCTGTACCTTTTTTTGAGCACGATGTATTTCGCGGCCCGCTGGCTCCGCGCCCGCCAAAGCTGCGAGCACTTTTATTTCTGCGCCTTCCGCCCGAAGGGAACGCCGCTTTATGCCCTGCGCTTTTCGGAAAACACCGCTTCCGGCGCGGCTGCGGCCAATATCACATCCGCGGGCAGGCGCGGCCAGGTCTTGCAGCCCGTGCCGGTGCGTTTTCCCGCGGAGTTCGTCCGCGCGGCCACACGGGAGGACGCCGTGGACCAAATGAGCCGCTGGGCGATTCTGCTGGCGCTGGGCTTCGCGGCGGTCGCCGGCCTGTGCGCCGGCTTCGCGGCGGAATCAGCCTTCGCGGCCATATCCGCGGCGGCGGGAGCCATGTGCCTGAGCATCCCCGGCAAGAGCCTGCTCACGCTTTACAACCACATGCGCGCCCTCACCAGAGGGGCGCGCGGCCAGGAAAACGAGATCGCGATTCTGGGCACGGGGGCGGCGGAGGACTGCGCCCGCGCCGGCGGGGTTATGGTGGATTCCGGCGACCTGTTTCGCCGCAGCAAGGGCCGCATGCACGGCTGGCGGGAATACTGGCAGGTGCGTACGGACGAGGTTCTGCTCTATGCCGCCGCCATCGCCATTGCCTCCGGCGGGCCGCTGCAGGCAGTGTTTGAGGGCGTGGTGGAGGGCGACCACTCCGTTCTGCCGGAGCTGCGCGACCTCAGCTATGAGGACCGCATGGGGCTTTCCTGCTGGATTCACAACCAGAAGGTTTTCTTCGGCAATCGCAGGCTGCTGGAAAACCACAACATTACTGTGGCCCTGGGAGAGAAAGACGAGCGTGTGTATGAGCACGACGGCCGGAAGATCCTCTATCTCGCTGTGGAAAAGCGCCTGACGGCCTTTTTCGTCGTCAGCTATCAGCCGGACGACTCCCTCACGCCCTACTTCCAGCGCCTGCAGCAGGAGGACATCGGCCTGTTCGTGTGCAACAACGATCCCAGCATCACCCACGATATTCTCACCACGGGCTTCGGCCTGCGGGGCGAGAGCGTGGAGCTTCTGCGGGCGCCTCAAAGCGAGGCGGGCCGCCGCCAGATGCGTGCCCCCCGGGAGCGGGAGGCCTCCTCCGTCTTTCACACCGACAGCCTCCGGGCGTTTATGCGGGCGGTTACGGCCTGCATCACTCTGGGGGCGGGGATAAAGCGCATGCGCTGGGCGCAGCTGATCGGCTGGTTTGTGGCTGTCGTCTTTCTGGTCGCCGCCGCGCTGACCAGGCAGCTCACGGCGGCCAACGCGCTGTTCTTCATCGCGTTCGAGGCCATTTGGGCGTCGATTATGAACGTTGTGGCGCGCAGTTAGCAGCCTGCGCAATAAAAAAAGCTTGCATATTCCGCGCGTTTATATTATAGTAATATACGTGATTATTTATATTTTTAAGTTCATATCTTTTTTCTAGGAGGACAAACCAGATGCCAAAGAAAATCGTTTTGGATCAGCCAAGGCTTGGCGTGACAGATTCCACCATGGAGTATATGGTCAACGGAATCCGCCAGGTGTGCGAGGCCTTTAAAAACCGCCTGCCCGGCACGCAGTCGGAGCGGGATGCCCAGGCCTACTTCAAGGCGGAATGCGAGACCTTCGCCGACGAGGTGATCATGGAGGACTTCGCTGTGCATCCCAAGGCCTTTTTGGGCTTCATGCCCATCGCGGGGGTGTTTTCCCTGCTCAGCGTCGTCTGCTTCTGGCTGGGGGGCAGCTCCATCGCGGTGGCGGTGATTGGCGCGGTTCTGCCGCTGCTCGCGCTGCTGATGTTCCTGTTTGAATTCCTGTTTTATCAGAATTTCATCGACTTTCTCTTTCCCAAGAAGGTTTCCCGCAATGTCTACGCCACCCGCAAGCCCTCGGGCGAGGTCAAGCGCCGCGTCATCTTCGGCGGGCATACCGACGCCTCCAACGAGTGGCGCTATTCCCGTCTGGGCGGCGTGGTGCTCCTGGGCACCGTGATGGCGGGCGGCATATTCACCGTGCTGGCCTGCCTGGTGGCGAGCCTGGTGAAGCTGGTCTACTTTATCGCCTTGTACGCCGGCGGCTTCGGCGCGTTTATCCGGGAGGATTTTGCGCTGGGCAAGGTCACGGGCGGCTGGGTTATCTGGGGCGTTATCCTGTTGGCGACCATTCCCTTCGCTTTCGCCGTCATGTTCTTTCTCAACAGCAGGGTTATCTGCGACGGCGCCAACGATAACCTCAGCGCCAACTACATCGCAATGTCGGTGCTCCGGGACATGCACGGCGCGGACCTCCGCTTCGAAAACACAGAGGTGGCCTGCCTGCTCAGCGGCTCGGAGGAGGCCGGTCTGCGCGGCGCGAAGGCCTTCGCGAAAAAGCACTTTGACGAGCTGTCGGATCCCGGGGTTGAAACCATCTTCATCGCCATGGACACCATGCGCGAGGTCGCGGAGCTGCGTGTTTGCAATTTCGGCTGCACGGGCACGGTGACCAACGACAAGGCCGTGGGGGATCTGCTGCACGCCGCCGCGCGGGCCTGCGGGGCGGATATCCCCGACAGCGAGCTCTATCCCGGCGCGGTGGACGCCGAGGCCTTTTCGATGTTCGGCCTGCGCTCCACGGGCCTCACTGGCGTGAGCCACGAGGCCAGGCCCTATTACCACACCCGCGAGGACACGGCGGACAACATCGACACCGAATGCATCGCGCTTTCGCTGAACATCTGCAAGGAGACCGCGCGGCTCTTCGACGAGACCGGCATGGCGCCCTATGACGAAGCCAGGGCGGCGAAGAAAAAGTAGATCATATCATTTTCCGCGGTGGAGCTCTTCGAGAGCTTCACCGCTTTGTTATTTCAGCAAGCGGAATTTCAATCTTGATTTTCAGCGCTGAATCGCGTATAATGAACCCGGAAAATTTTTTTCAAAAATGTAACCCCGCCCGCCGTCCGGCGTTGTCTATATGAGTGAAAGGACGGTGGTGGGCATTGAAGCGGCTGATTCGGGCGGCGCTTGCCTGGGCTGCCAAAGCGCGCGGGTTCCCCCCCGCGCGAAAAGGCCTTACGGTAAGCGAATTGATGAGACGAGAGAAAGGGCCGGGTGGATAAGGATGTCATTGGACGCGGCGGCAATCGCGGAATTAACCGGGCGCGCGCAGCAGGGGAGCGAGGACGCCTTCAACGAGCTCTACCGCCTCACGCGGGACAGGGCGTACTTCGTCGCGTTCTCCATCGCCAGAAATGAGGAGGACGCCCTGGATATCCTGCAGGAAACCTACCTGAGAGCCTGGCAAAATCTGCATACCATTGAAAATCCTGCCCTGTTCGACCCCTGGCTTCGGCGCGTTACGGGAAACGCGGCGAAAAACTATGTCAAAAAACGCAAGCCGAAGCTCTTTGACCGGAAAGACAACGAGGCTGATTTTCTGGAGGAGCTGCCCGACGAGGAAAAATACGAGCCGGCGGCGGAAATGGACAACGAGGAAACCCGCCGCCTGATTCTCGAGCTGGTGGACGAGCTGCCGGAGGATCAACGGCTGTGCGTGCTCATGCGCTACTATGGCGATATGGACGTAACAGAAATCGCCGAGGCCCTCGATATTCCTTATGAGACCGCCAAGAGCCGTTTGCGCTACGGAAAAAAGAAAATCAGCGACGGCGTGGAGGCCCTGGAGAAAAAGGGCACGAAGCTGCACGGCGCGGCCCCCTTGCCGCTGCTGGCTTGGGCGCTGCGCGGCACCGCCAAGGCCTCCGGCGCGAAGCTGCCCTCTGTCATTTTGAAGGACGGCGCGGTGGCGGCGGGCGGCGCGGCGGTTTCCGGCGGCGGCGTTCTGGCGGCAATGTCGCTGCCCAAAATCATCGCGGGCGTTGCGGCGGCCGTGGTGATCGGCGGCGGAAGCATCACCGGGGTAGTCATCGCGCGGAGCTAGCAGACGCGGGCCATGACCGCCGCCCCAACAGCCGCCGCCTCTGAGGAAACGCCGGCGGCCCAATCGTTCCCGCCGCAGGCGCTGTCCGTATTCACGGAGGGAAGCGCCGTATACGACGCATACGCCCGGCCCGGCACCCATACGCAGCCCGCGCGAAGCGCCGCCGCTTCCGCCGCCCTTCCCCCGGAACCCGCGACCGGGGGCACGGTCATACAAAATACAAGCAGCGCGGCCCAAACGATAACGCTTCCCTCTTCAACGGCCATGGCCACGGCAGCGGCAGCAGCAACGGCCACAGCCACGACAGCCACCAGATATTCCTACACGGCGGCCAGCAATCCCGGCCAGGCCGTTACAACGACAAGCACCACAACGACGACAACAACAACGAAAGGCACGACAACAAGCACAACAACAACAACAACGACAACAACGCAGCCTGTTGCGCGGACGCTTGGGCCGGTGAACGGCGTGACAGTGGAATTCAAGTCTAACCAGCTGCCGGCGTCCGCCTCCCTCAGCGTAACCAGTGGAATCACCATGAACACCCGCGTCATTGACCCAAACTCGCCCACACCTGCAACCCCTGTCGCGACCTACAGTATCAAGCTGCAGGCGGGCGGCGCGGATGTGCAGCCCCAGGGCTATGTCACCGTCAAGCTCCCGGTGCCCTCAGGCGTAAGCGATGTATCCGCGCTGCGGGTCTACCACGCGACGGACGCCGTCACCACCAGCGAAATGATCTGGCACCTGGAGGGCAGCCTGATTTGCTTTGAGACCAATTATTTTTGAGCAATTATTTCTTAAACTATTTTAAATAAAGGAGTTAACTATGAAACTGAACAAACGTATTTTGTCCGCTTTGTTGGCGGTGATGGTCGTCTTTGGCGCGCTTAGCGTCTCAGCCGGCGCCGCTACCATCTACGAGACGACCGAGCAGTTTCTCAAGCTTCGCTCGGAGGTCTATTTTCTGGCCGGCGCCCACGATTCCCACGCGCCTTACCCGCCCTTTCTCCCGGCCGCCATTGAGCAGGGCTTTCTCAATTTTCTGGTATGGGAGCAGCAGGCCAAGGGAGAACCGGACGGCTGGTATTACGCCCTTTATTTCGAGCATGAGCTTGACCAGGTAGAGCACACCACAGAAATCCTGCGCCCCTTTTTTGCCGACATCGAGGCCAGCGGAAGGTTTTATATCGACGCCCTGTATTTCAAGCTTGTGGACGGGCAAATCACGCAGGAGCAGCTGGACGACGAGCTGTTGATGCGTAACGAGTATTATATTTTGGAAGGAATCAATAAATTAAACGCGCTGAAGGATCTCTATAACGAGTTTTACCCCGCGAGCCCCGCCACGCAGGCGCAATGCCAGCAGGTCTCCGATGAATTGGGGGTGATTTACACAGGAATGGATGCCAGGATGGAGCTGCTTTCCCCGGCGGACAAAGCGGCGGTTCAACAGCTGCTGCAGGGCGGGCTGGACGATGCCAACCGGCTTGGCCTTTATTTGAGCCACCTGATCAGCGTTGATCTATGGGAGGCTGACAGCCTCGTTGAAATGCCCTGGCCAATCGCCGCGGGGCTTACGCCGGACGAATACGGCAGGCTGTACGAGATCATGAGGGCCATGACCACAGCGATTCAGGGAATCATCGCCAATGAGGTCAACCCCAAAATCCCGCCTTATACGGAAACCGTGGAAACCCCTGTGGGCGGCATTACCGCCACGTTCCCCTGGGACGCCTTTGGCGAGGACAACAAGCCCGCCCTGTCTGTTACGCAAACCGCCTCCAACCTGAACACGGGCGTGCTTCCCTCCGGCGGTTTCATTGAGGTCCCGGACTACTGCTTCAACATTAAATTCGAGCCCGACAACCAGCAGCCCCTGAACGGCGCGAAGGTCACGGTTTGCGTGCCCTTCCCTTCGGGCCTGGATCCCGACAGGCTGGAGGTCTTCCATTTCAACAGCCAGGGCCAGTATGTCCCCATGGTCATCCTCAATCGCGGCACCGCCAGGACAGACGGTTTTCTCAAGTTCGAAACCGACCATTTCAG
This sequence comes from Oscillospiraceae bacterium, assembly GCA_009777055.1. GTDB lineage: Bacteria > Bacillota > Clostridia > Oscillospirales > Acutalibacteraceae > WRMQ01. The sequence continues at coordinate 17,571 of WRMQ01000025.1, read as the reverse complement.
CGTGTACCTGCTGGCGGAGAAGGCGACATATTCCGTCAGCTATAACGGTTTGCCTTACGGCGATTACCCGGCGGGCGAAACCGTCACGCTTACGACAGGCGCCACGCTCAGCGACGGCTCGCGCTTCCTGCAATGGAGCTTCAGCCGGGAAATGACCTTCACGGAGGGCACGGACGCGACCAAAACGACGGTGAAGTTCCTGATGCCCGCCCAGGATATTGCCGTCACGCCGGTATACAGCACGATTTACGCGGTTACCGTGAACGGAGCTTCCATCGGCAGCTACGCGGCGGGAGAGACGGTCACCCTCACCGCGCAGGCTCCCCAGGGCGGAAGCTACCGCTTTGTGCGCTGGGACGTCAGCCCCTCGGTTAGCTTCGTGGAGGGCACCGGCGCGGCCAGCGAAACGGCAAAGTTCACCATGCCGGCGGGCGCCGTGACAGCAACAGCGGTATTTGAGAGTGTCCCGCTTGAGTGGTGGGAAAAGCTGCCCGTGTTGATACAGTGGCTGCTGCGCATTTTCGCCTTCGGCTGGGCCTGGATGAAAACCGGATAAATAAAAAGCTGCTTAATAATCAGCCTCTTTCAGACAATTGCAGTGATACGTTGTTCTTTTCTCGCGGCGAAGCGGAACGATCCAGGGCACCTGCGCTCGCGCGCAAAATTCCTCCGCCCCTTCGGGGCACCTCCTTTGCTTTCAAAGGAGGCTTCCGCGGCCTTCGCCGGCTAAAAGCGCCAAAAATAAAAGAACTATAAAATTAAAAATGCAAATCCCCAGCGGGAAGCGGGCTTCCCTGCCGGGGATTTGCCTTCTATGGAAAACGGCGGCTCCCGCCGCGCGGTCAAACGATGCCCTGCTGCAGCATCGCCTGGGCGACCTTCTCGAAGCCCGCGATGTTGGCGCCGGCGACAAGGTTGCCCTTCGCGCCGTAGCGCTCCGCCGTTTCGGAAATATTCGTATAGATGCTGCGCATGATATCCTGCAGCTTTTTGTCGACGTCGTCGAAGGTCCAGGTCTGGCGCACGTTGTTCTGCGCCATTTCCAGGCCGGAAACCGCCACCCCGCCCGCGTTGGCGGCCTTGCCGGGGGCGTACAGAACGCCGCCGCCCTGCAAAATGCCGATGGCCTTGATCGTGGTGGACATGTTGGAGCCCTCCGCCACGGCGGCGCAGCCGTTTTGAACCAGCAGCGCGGCGCCGTGCTCGTCGATCTCGTTCTGCGTGGCGCAGGGCAGCGCGACATCGCAGGGAACCGACCATACAAGCCCTTTTTCCACATATTGGGCGCCCTCCCGGTATTCGAGGTATTCCCGGATACGGCCGCGGCGCTGCTCCTTAATCTGTTTTACCGCGGCAATGTCGATGCCCTTGGGATCATATATATAGCCGTCGGAATCGCTCATGGTCACGACCCTCGCGCCGAGCTGTGCGGCCTTTTCCGCCGCGTAGATGGCGACGTTGCCGGCGCCGGAGATCGCCGTCGCCTTGCCGTCGAAGTCTGTGCCCAGGGTCTCGAGCATTTTATCCGCCATATAGACCAGCCCGTATCCGGTGGCCTCCGTGCGCACAAGCGAGCCGCCGAAGCTGAGGCCCTTGCCGGTGAGGACGCCCGTGAAGCGGTTGACGATGCGCTTATATTGCCCGAACATATAACCGACCTCGCGCCCGCCGACGCCGATGTCGCCCGCGGGAACGTCGGTATTGCTTCCGATATGGCGGTGCAGCTCTGTCATGAAGCTCTGGCAGAAACGCATCACCTCGTTGTCGGATTTGCCCTTGGGGTTGAAATCGGAGCCGCCCTTGCCGCCGCCCATGGGGAGCCCGGTGAGCGAGTTTTTAAAAATCTGCTCAAAGGCCAGGAATTTGATAATGCTCATGCAGACGCTGGGGTGGAAGCGCAGGCCGCCTTTATAGGGGCCAATGGCGCTGTTGAACTCCACCCGGTACCCGCGGTTGACCCGCACCGCGCCGGTGTCGTCCACCCAGGGAACGCGGAAGATAATCTGACGCTCCGGCTCCACCAGGCGCTCCAGGATGCTGGCCCTTTCGTACTCGGGGTGCTCGTCGAGAAAGGGCTGGAGCGTGGGCAGGATCTCCATGAGGGCCTGATGGAATTCCGGCTGGTTCCGGCTTCTTTCCGTGGCCCATTTCAAGGCTTTTTTTGAATAGTTCATCATGCGTACCTCCTTTATGGGAGCAAAACGAACGCCCACCGACACGCTGAAAAACAACGCAGTGCCGATAAGCGCCTTTGCTTATGTTATTATAATAGCATAAATGGCTCGTTTTGTCAACCTGAAAATGAAATCATCGCTGAGGGCGGATCATACCGCCTTCAGCGATGATTTTATTCTTTATTTCTTACTCTTCGGTTCCGTAGATCTTCACCAGCCTGGCCAGATGCTCGTATTTCTCCTTTGCCTGCTGTGCGGAGGCCTCGAAGAGGGCATCGGCTTTATCCGGGAAGGCGCGCTTGAGGGAGCTGTAGCGCACCTCGCTTTCGATGAAGTCCCGGTAGCTCTGGGTCGGGGCCTTGCTGTCGAGTTGGAAGGGGTTCTTGCCCTCGGCCTTCAGGCGGGGATCATAGCGGAACAGGTGCCAGTAACCGGCCTCGACGGCCTTCTTTTCCTCCGCCATGCCGAAGCCCATGCCGCCCTTGATGCCGTGGTTGATACAGGGCGCGTAGGCGATGATCACCGCTGGCCCGGGATAGGCCTCGGCCTCGCGGAAGGCCTTGAGGCACTGGTTGTAGTCCGCGCCCATGGCCACCTGCGCCACATAGACGTAGCCGTAGCTCATGGCGATTTGGGCGAGGTCCTTCTTCTTGATCTCCTTGCCGGAGGCCGCGAACTTCGCCACGGCGCCCGTGGGCGTCGCCTTGGAGGCCTGGCCGCCGGTGTTGGAGTACACCTCGGTGTCGAAGATCAGCAGATTGACGTCCTCATTCTGAGCGATGACGTGATCCAGGCCGCCGAAGCCGATATCATAGGCCCAGCCGTCGCCGCCGAAGGCCCAGATGGATTTTTTGACCATGACATCTTTTTCGACCAGCGCTTGTTTATACAGCTCATCCCATTCGCAGCCGCAAGAGCCGCATTCTTTGTCGGCGAGTTCCAGCAGGGGCACCAGCTTTGCCGCGGCGGCTTTCGAAGCCTCAACGTCGTCTTTATTCGCGATCCATTCGGCGGAGGCGTCTCTCAGCTCGGCGATCGTGCCGGACGCGGCTTCGCCCACTTCCGCGAATACGCTCAAAATGCTCTCCAGCCTCTTGCGGCGGACGGCAACACTCAGCTGGAAGCCGTAGGCGTATTCGGCGTTGTCCTCAAACAGGCTGTTGGCCCAGGCCGGGCCCAGGCCCTGCTTGTTCACGGTGTAGGGCGTGCTGGGCGCGCTGCCGCCCCAGATGGAGGAGCAGCCGGTGGCGTTGGCGATGTACATCCGGTCGCCGAACAGCTGGGTGGCCAGCTTCGCGTAGGGGGTTTCGCCGCAGCCCGCGCAGGCGCCGCTGAACTCCAGCAGCGGGAGCTTGAATTGGCTGCCCTTCACGGTGGAGGGCTTAAACTTTTCGAGGACCTCGGGCTTTTCGTCGAGCTTTTCGGCGTAATCAAAGCAGGGCTGCTGTGCCATCTGCCTGGCGATGGGCTCCATGACCAGGGCCTTTTCGCCCTTTTTGCCGGGGCAGATGTTGGCGCACTGGCCGCAGCCCATGCAGTCCAGAGTCGAAATGCACATGGCGAACTTGTAGTCCGGCATAGCGGTCATGGGCGCGGTCTTCATGTTGTCGGGGGCGGCGGCGGCCTCCTCCTGCGTAAGGGCCGCGGGACGGATGACCGCGTGGGGGCAGACATAGGAACAGAAATTGCACTGGATGCAGTTCTCGGGCTTCCAGTCCGGCACGTCAACGGCGATGCCGCGTTTTTCGAAGGCGGAGGAGCCCTGGGGGAAGCTGCCGTCGGCGGAATCGGCAAAGGCGGACACCGGAAGGTCGTCGCCCTTTTGCGCCGTGATGGGCCGCAGAATTTCGCCGACGAATTTTTTGAGCTCCGCCCTCTCGGTGGGAATCGCTTGCTCGGTGGAGACGTCCTCCGCGTCGGCCCAGCTGGCGGGAACATCAATTTTCATCGCGCTTCTGAATCCCGCGTCGATGCCGTCGTGGTTCATTTTCACGATGGCTTCGCCCTTCTTGGAAAAGCTCTTTGTCGCGGCGTTTTTCATCAGGCCGATAATCCGCTCCTCGGGGATGATGCCCGTGAGCTTGAAGAACGCCGCCTGGAGGATCGTGTTCACGCGGCCGCCCAGGCCGATTTCCCGGGCCAGCTCAGTGGCGTCGATGGTGTAGAATTTGATATCGTTTCGCGCGATATGGCGCTTTGCCGCGCCGGGCAAGACCGCGCTGAGCTCGTCCACGCTCCAGCCGCAGCTGAGCAGGAAGGTGCCGCCCGGCTTGAGATCGCTGAGCATATCGTATTTATCCACATAGGAGGGGTTGTGGCAGGCCACGAAGTCCGCCTTGTTGATATAATAGGTGGATTTGATGGGCGTTTTGCCGAAGCGCAGGTGCGAAATCGTGATGCCGCCGGTCTTCTTGCTGTCATAGGCGAAGTAGCCCTGGGCATACATATCGGTGTTGTCGCCGATGATCTTGATGGAGTTTTGGTTCGCGCCCACGGTGCCGTCGCCGCCCAGGCCCCAGAATTTGCAGCTGAAGGTGCCCTCGGGGGAGGTGTCGGGGTTCTCGCCGATGTCCAGGCTGAGATAAGTGACGTCGTCGCTGATGCCCACGGTGAAGCGCTCTTTCGGCTGCGCGGCCCGCATGTTGGCGAACACCGAAAGGATGCTGGCCGGGTTCGTGTCCTTGGAGCCCAGGCCGTAGCGCCCGCCGTAGACCGGCACGCTGTGGAAGCCCGTGCCGCGCAGGGCGGCCACGACGTCCAGGAAGAGGGGCTCGCCCAGGGAGCCGGGCTCCTTGGTGCGGTCGAGCACGGAGATGCTCTTTGCGCTGGCGGGAATCGCCGCCACCAGGTGCTTCGCGCTGAAGGGGCGGTAGAGCCGCACTTTTACCAGGCCCACCTTTTCGCCGCGCGCGTTGAGGAAGTCCACGGTCTCTTCGATCGTGTCGCAGGCGGAGCCCATGGCCACGAGCACCCGCTCGGCGTCCGGCGCGCCGTAGTAGTTGAACAGCTGATAATTTGTCCCGATGCGGCGGTTGACCTCGGCCATATAGTCCTCGGTGACGCCCACCACGTCCTCATAATAAGGGTTGCAGGCCTCGCGGGCCTGGAAGAAAATGTCCGGGTTTTGCGCGGAGCCCCGCAGCACAGGGTGCTCGGGATTCAGCGCCCGCGCCCGGAACGCGTCAACAGAGGGCATATCCACCATCTCTTTAAGCTCGTCGTAGTCCCAGACCTCGATCTTCTGGATTTCGTGGGAGGTGCGGAAGCCGTCAAAGAAGTGCAGGAAGGGCACGCGGCTCTTGATCGTGGAAAGATGCGCCACCGCGCCGAGGTCCATAACCTCCTGCACGTTGCTGGAGCACAGCATGGCATAGCCGGTTTGCCGGCAGGCATAGACATCGCTGTGGTCGCCGAAGATATTCAGCGCGTGGCTGGCCACGCATCTTGCGGAAACGTCGATGACGTTGGGCAGCAGCTCCCCCGCGATCTTATACATGTTGGGGATCATGAGCAGCAGGCCCTGTGAGGCGGTGTAGGTGGTGGTGAGCGCGCCCGCCTGCAGGCTTCCGTGCACCGCGCCCGCGGCCCCGGCCTCGCTCTGCATCTCAGCCACCTTTACGGTCTGGCCAAAGATGTTTACCGCGCCGCCGGCCGCCATGGCGTCGGTTTCCTCCGCCATATCGGACGAGGGGGTGATGGGATAGATGGCCGCGACCTCCGTGAAGGCATAAGAGACATATGCCGCCGCGGAGTTGCCCTTGAGGGTTTTTGTTTTTCTCGCCATTGGGTTCTTTCCTCCTAATCATACGACTGATCCATATTTTTTAAGTTTCATAAAGCACCAAAATATATTATATCAAGTCTGGCGGCTGTTGTAAACCGGTCAGGCCAAAATAAACAGGAAGCGGACGGAAAAGTTCCGCCTGACCGCAATGCTATTTTTAGGCAAGATGATGAAACGGGCTATTATGCTTGACAATCGTCCCGCGATTTTCTATAATTTTTCTCTAAGCTGTTTATCATTTTATTATTCGCGTGTGCGGGGAGGCATATTACATGGTTATTGTTATGAAAAAAGGCGTCAGCGAAAGCGGCATGGACAATTTGATCGGCTGGCTGGAAAAACAGGGCTTGCGCGTAAACGTGAACCGGGGCGAGTTTCAAACGGTGCTCGGGCTCATCGGCGACACCCAGGGCCTGAGCATGGACCTGATCAGCGGCATGGCCATTGTGGAGCGCGTGCAGCGCATCAGCGAGCCATACAAAAAAGCCAACCGCAAATTCCACGGGGAGGATACCGTCGTGGAGCTGGGCGGTTACCGTATCGGCGGGGGCCATTTTCAGTTTATCGCGGGGCCCTGCTCGGTGGAGTCGCCGGAGCAGATTTGCGGCATCGCGCAGCGGGTGCAGGGGGCCGGGGCGAATTTTCTGCGCGGCGGCGCGTTCAAGCCCCGCACCTCGCCCTACGCGTTCCAGGGGCTGCGGGGCGAAGGCATCGAGCTTTTGCTGCGGGCGAAGGAGCTCACCGGCATGCCCATTGTCAGCGAGGTGATGAACACGGAGCACCTCCCCCTGTTTGAGCCGGTGGATATCATCCAGGTGGGGGCGCGCAATATGCAGAATTTCGAGCTGCTCAAGGAGCTGGGCCGGCTGGAAAAGCCGATTCTGCTCAAGCGGGGGCTGGCCAACACCCTGGAGGAGCTGCTCATGAGCGCCGAATACATTATGTCCGGCGGCAACGAGCGGATTATTCTGTGCGAGCGCGGCATACGCACCTTCGAAACCGCCACCCGCAACACCCTGGATATCTCCGCCGTGCCCATGCTCAAGCGGATGACCCACCTGCCGGTGGTGATCGACCCCAGTCATGCCGCCGGCATCGCGCAGCTGGTCTACCCGCTTTCCATGGCCGCGGCGGCGGCGGGCGCGGACGGCCTGATGATTGAGGTACACAACGACCCCGCCCACGCCCTTTGCGACGGGCCGCAATCCATCACGCCGGAGGAATTCGCGCAGCTGGCCGGGGATGTGCTGCGGGTTTTGGAGATTACCGGCAGGGGCAAAACGAAATAAAGCCAAACACAAAAAGCGAAATGTGCCGGTCTTTTATTATGAGAAGATTGTTGCTTCGCCACGGCTCGGCACTGCCTCGCCCTACTCAGGTCCGGCCAATGGCCGATTCAAACGCAGCGCACAGGTTTGTTTCAAAGGCATGGCCATTGGCCAGTCCCGAGTAGGGCGAGGCAGTGCCGAGCCGTGGCAAACCGCCATTTCAGAAAACACAAAGCACAGAAAAACGAAAGGGGAAAATACCATGACTCTGGAGGAGCTGCGCGGCGAAATCGACAGTGTTGACGACAGCCTGCTTGCGCTTTTTGAACGCCGCATGGAGCTGGCCCGGGAGGTCTGGCGATACAAGGAGGAGCACGCGCTGCCGCTGCGCGACAGGGAGCGGGAACGCAAGCTTTTATACCGGTTATGCGAAAAGGCGCCGCCCGCGCTGGCCGAGTACGCCGCCGCGCTGTTTTCCTCCCTGATGGAGCTCAGCGCCAGCTATCAGGCCGCGCAAAACCAGCGGGATTCGGCGGTAAAGCGGCTGCTTTCGCAGGCCGCGGCGCATACGCCGAAGGAATTCCCGGCAAGGGCCGCCGTGGCCTGCCAGGGCGTGGAGGGCGCGTATTCCCAGGCCGCCTGCGACAAGCTCTTTTCCCTGGCCGACATCACCTATATGGACAGCTTTGAGGGCGTTTTCCAGGCGGTGGAAAGCGGCCTGTGCCGCTTCGGCGTATTGCCGCTGGAAAACAGCTCCGCCGGCTCGGTCAACGAGGTGTATGATTTGCTGGGCCGTTACCAGTTCCATATCGTGCGCGGGGTCAAGCTCCCGATCGCGCACAGCCTGCTGGCGCCCCAGGGCACGAAGCTGGAGGATGTCCGGGAGGTGTTTTCGCATGAACAGGCCCTGCGCCAATGCAGCCAATTCCTGAAGTCCCTGAACGGCGTCAAGGTCACGGAAAGCGAAAACACGGCCAGGGCCGCGCGGCAGGTGGCAGGCGCCGGCCGCGGCGACGCCGCGGTCATTTCCTCTCTGGACTGCGCCGAGCTCTACGGCTTGTCGGTGCTGTCCTACCATGTGCAGAACTCCGACAGCAATTATACGCGTTTTATCTGCGTATCAAAAGAGCCGGAAATATATCCGGGCGCTCACAGAACCAGTCTCATGCTGGCGCTGAAGCACCGGCCCGGCGCGCTTTATCATGTTCTGGCGAGGTTCTACACCCACGGAATCAATCTGAACAAGCTGGAAAGCAGACCGATCCCGGGCCGGGAATTCGCGTTTATGTTCTATTTCGATATTGAAACGCCGGTTATTTCAGACAGCCTCCAACAGCTGCTGGCCGAGCTGGAGCGGGAAGCCGACATGTTCCGCTATCTGGGGACGTACCAGGAATTTTAAGGAAAACAGCATTCTTGTCAAGCGAATATTTTGAAAGACCTGGAGAATTTCTCCGGGTCTTCTTTGTTATATTTAATAAAAAAACGAATAAACAGACCCGTTTTTTCACCCTTTTAGGTGTATGCAAGCCCCTGAGGCTGTGCTATGATATGCCCACAGGCAAATTGGATACCCAGCATAAAGAGAGGAGACGTTATGGTTCGGCTTGAGAGATCTTCCGTTCGCGCCGGTTTATCGCAGGAATACTTCGATGAGCTCATCGGCAAAGCGGCCTCCTCCTGCTTCGGCGTGGCCGGTCTGCCAAACGCTGGGACGTGGCCGCGCCGGCGGGATGTGCGCGTCAGCGAAGACGCCGGCGGCTTGTCCGTTGAGCTGCACGTTCTCGCCATCCGCGGGCTGAATGTCACCATGATTACGCGCGGTATTGCCGCCCGGGTGCGCTTTACCGTAGAAGAGGCCACAGGGCTTCCCGTTCACACGATAAATATTTTTACAGCCTGTCAGCGCGGCTGATTTTAGTTAAAAAAACAGGAGAACATCATGAAAAGAAAGAAAAAGCCCGAAAGAAAGAAAAATCTCGAAAAAAAGAAAAAGTTTGAAAAAGAGAAAGAGCTCGAAAAAGAGAAAAAATTTGAAAGAAAGAAAAAGCTGAGCTGTATTCTTCTTGCCGCTATGCTGTTGTGCGGCATCACAGCCGGACTGAGCACATCGGCCGCGGGGGAGCCCGCGATGACGGTGAGGCTGAACGGCGCGGCGGTGACGGACCTCAGCGAAGCGATTCCGGTGGATAACAGGGACAGGCTGGAGCTTCGGCTTGATTTTACGCAAACGGCCCCCGGCGAGAGCTATACCATCCGCCTGCCGGAAATCTTTGTCCGCCTTGACCAAGCCGTGATTGAGGCGGGGAATGCCGCGATTCTGCCCTATGTGGACATTACGCTCGCGTACGATCCGGCCACGGGAACGCAGCGGGTCGTTATCGCTTTTAAGGAAGCTGTTATGGCCGCGAGCTTCTCTTTTGTCGGTACCCTCAACTTCAGCGGCGAGTTCACGGAAAAGGCCGTCACGGTCGATTCGGTGGGAACGATCCTGCTTCAGCATCAGAACACAACCACCGGCCCCGGGATCAACTTTGGCACCCGGCCCTCGCCGCCGGGCCTCGCGCCGGAGGATTTTCTTTTAAAAACGGCCAGCGCCAGCCATATCACGGACAGGCAGCTGATGGAGGACAGCGCCATCGGCAATTCCTTCTATTATACCTTAAGGCTCAACTATGCTCTGTTCGGGAACGGCCTGATCGCCTCGAAGGGGATGACTTATACCGGCACGCTCAGGGACGAGCTGCCCACCGGCATGCGGCTGTTTATCCCGAACGCGCCCAATATCAACGCGGCAGACCTGGACGATTACCGGCAGGCCTACCGGTCGTTTGATATCATCGCGTACTCGTCGGCGATACAGAAAGACGGGAACGGGTACTACATGGACCTGCCTTCGAGCTATCTGGCCGCTGTCAACCGGGTGGAGGGCAGCCAGGGCAGGGCCGGCGCCTACGTGCCGGGCGACCTGGTGCTCCGGCTGAACCTGTCCCAGAGCATCGCGGAGCGCCTGGACAATGGCGAGGGCACCCTGGTGACCTACAGCTCCCTCTATGTCGGCTACCGGCTTGAGGGCGACGGCAAAATTCATTTTTACGCGATCAACAGCTACACCGGCGCCGGCGACGGGCAGGGCGCGCCCTACGAGCAGATCCGCGCCGTACCCTGGAGCGATACCGCGAACACGCGCTGCGTGCCCCTGTATACCACGGCGGACGGCTCCGTCGGCAGCGTGCAGTCCAGAACCCCTTTTACCACGCAGACCGTTCAAAGCAACAACACGGGAAATCTGCTTTCCTCGTTCACTAGGGAGCATCTGGGGGAAAGCGTCTTGCCGGACGGGACCGTCATCAATCAGTGGCGCTATCTCTATCACGGCAGGGAGGAGTTTACGCTTTCCGCCGCCAGGGAGCCCGGGGGCCGCGATAGCTTCGAAGTAAAAATGAATGTTCTGGACGAAAACAGCTTCTTTCACGGGAAGGCCTTTGCGATCCGGCCCCATATTTATTTTGACCGCGCGCAATGGAGGATTCCCTCCGACGGGCTGCTCACGTTCCGCAATACGGCGGCTTACGGCGCAATCTCGAAAGAAGCCGCCGCCGACTACAGCTACCATTTCGGCAGCGCGGGAACCGTGGTGGCCGGCGCGAAAAAAACAGTTGACGGCGCGAAGAAAAGCAATATGAATCCCGATGCGGACCGGGAGCTGAGCTACGCGGTCGAATTCCGCAAATCCGGCTCCCTGGATATTCCCGCCGGCAATTTCAACGTGTTCGACACGCTGGACGGCAACCTGGATTTCGTGCCGGGCTCCATTCGAATTTACAGGAGGCCCGACAGCGCTTCCGCCTGGATTGACGTGAGCGGAGACGCCGGCCCGGCGTTCACGCAAAGCAAGGGGCCGGAGGGAGGCCCGGACGACCTGAATTTAAAGGCCGCTTATGAGACGGCGGGCGGGATATCCCGCATTGCGCTGAGCAACACCGGCACCATGGCGGTGAGCGCGGCGACGGAAATCAAAGTGGAGTTCAAGGCCGCGCTGAAGCCGGAGGTCAAATACGGGACAAAAATAACAAACTATTTCGGAGAAAGCGTGGAAACCTGGATAGACCACAAAATCGCCGTTCATAAAGTGGACGAGGATGGAAACGGCATCGCCGCGCCCGCGGTGTTCGCGCTGCGGTATACGACCGATACCGATTACGAAACGGGCGCGCTTCATGATATCCCCTTCCCCGCGACCGGGAGCGGGGGAAGGGCGCAGGCCCTGTATCAGCTTGACGCGGAGCTGTTTTATCTGAAGCTGACGGAGGAAGCACCGCCCGCCCATCATTTCGGCATCGGCGAGCCCATCTGGATCAAGGCCTCACGGGACTCCGTCACCAGCGAAATGCGCTACACCCTGGCAAAAGCGCCCGCCGGCGTCCAGCTGGCCGCCGACCCCGACGGGCTAGTGACAATCACCGTCCCCAACAGGGCGGTCCCAGCCGAAGAACCTCCAGCAGAGCCACCTGAAACAGAGCCATCCGAAACAGAACCGCCTGTCACAGAGCCTTCTCCAAAAGAGCCATCTCCAACAGAGCCGTCTGAAACAAAGCCGACTACCACAGAACCGTTTGTCACAGAACCGTCCACGGCAGAACCATCTAAAGCCCGGCCGGCCAAAGCAGTGCCGCTTTTGACTGTGCCGCCCCTGCCGCGGCGCCCTATATCCTGGCCGAACGCGTCCGCCGGGAGCAATGCCATGCCGGTAACGCGGGCCGGCGAAGCGGAGACGACAAAAAGCATCGCGGAGAGAAGTATGCCGGAGAGAAGCGCGCCGGAGAAAAACACTTTCCGCGAGCGGGTGCCGGATACCGGAGACAACAGCGCGATATTCCTCTTGCCGTTTCTGCTGCTTCTTTTCTCCGCCGGCGGGGCCGCCGCGGCCATCGTGAATAAAACACAGAAGGAACAGTGTGCGTATGAAAAGAAATGACAGCCTGATACCCACAGGCAAAAGGCGAAAAGGGGCGGCGCTGGCTGTGATGATGACACCGCTGCTCATTGCCGTTATGGCTTTGACGGGCGTGCTGTCGCCGCAAAACGCGTTCGCGGCGGCCGGCGACGGCTGGGACCTGAACAACTTCACCAAGGGGGTCGTCATCAGGGACAGCGCGGGGAATACCCTTCCGCCCGGCGGCAGCGTGACGGCCGGGGAGGATTATGTGTTATACATATCCTTCAAGGAAAAAACCAACCTGCAGTTCGCGTACAACGGCGCGGGGCGCCTGATATATCAGCTGCCGCCCAATATCCTGATAGACCACGCGGTGAGCAACGCGCCCATCATCGGCACCGGCGCGTCCAATCCGGTCATCGGGCACTGCGATGTCACGACCGGCGGCCTTGTTACCATCCGCTTCGAAAACGTCTGGGCCGACGGCGGGCCGGCGCCCGCCAACTTCATCGAGGTTTATACAAACGCCGAGTTCGAGGTCGATATCATGGCCCGCTTCGAGGGCGGCGGCGGCTTCGATTTCGGCAATAACCTCACCCTTTCCATAGACGTTCTGGAGCCGCAGGAGCCGGTGGGGGTCCCTAGGATAACGAAAACCGCCTCCGCCTTTGACCCCGCCGCGAAAACCGTCGATTATACGGTTGTCATCACCGCCGAAAACGGCGGCCTGGTCATCGACGGCTTTTCGGATTTTGTCAGGGCCGGCAGCACCGGCCTGGGGCCGTCGGAAATCATGATATCCAATGTCAAGGTCAACGGGGGGACAAGCGGCTTCACGTGGTCCTGGCGCGGCGCGGCCCCGCCCGGCTGGGATATCGCCTTCGGCCAGGCGCTGGCGCTGGCCAAGGACCAGAGCGTAGCCGTCACTTACACGGTTGATCTGACCGACTACATCGACGCCCAATATCCCGACGCCGCGACGGCAAATTACCGCTTTACCGTTTTCAACACGGCCCATGTCGATTATACAACAGCCGGCGACGTTCAAAAAGAAGCCTCCGTGAGCCAAAACATGGCGGTCTCGCACACCATCATCGGCAAAACAGGCACATACAGCCAGGCCGACAGCCGGATCACATGGACGGTGAGCGCCGGCGACGGGCTGGTTCCGCTGGGCGGCAGCACCATCACCGACACCCACGGCCCCGGCGCGGTCATGCCGGACCTTGTCACGCTGACCCTGTGCGGCCAGGATAACGCCGCCCTCGCGCCGGAAATCACGGTCAGCACCACAGCCACGGGCTTTTCCTATACGATTCCGGCCACCCACGGCTCCCCGGCCCAGGAAGTGTATTATGTCACGGCGGTCTATGACACCGAGCTCGAGGTGAATCTGATCCCGTCGAACGGGCAGGTAAAGAATCATGTCACGATCGACCTGCCTGGCAGCCCCGAAAGGGAGGCCGCCGTGAGCACGGGAGTCGCGGGGCTGAGCGCGCATAAATATGCCGGCTGGGCCGACGAGGAAAACATTTTATGGACCTGTGTCATCAACATCCCCTCCGGCATGCTGGGCAGGCAGCTGTATCTTTCGGATCAATTGCAGATCGCCGGCGTGGGCTGGCCCGTGAACAATCCCGGGAATATCTCCCTAACGCTCAACGGTATCGCGCTTGACGAGGAGGATGCGCCGCTCGGATGGCGCTTCGAGCCCCTCGCCCCGGACCCGTCGAGGTGGCTCATACTCTTCGACGACAGCGCGGACGCCGAAAGCAGCACATGGCCGCTGGACGAAGCGGCGGTTCTCGTCGTTACCTATCAGATTCCCCTGTCAACCCCGCTGAACCACAACGGATACGCGACCTTCGGGGAATATTTAAAGGCCAGCCCGGCCTTTTCCCTGTCGAATACCATGGACATTATCGTCGATAATTCGATCTCAATCGCGGGCCCAAACACCCAGATCAACTGGCCCCTGCACAAAACCAATACCACCATAACGGAGAGCGGGGACGACGCCATCTTCAGTTATCAGGTCGTCTTGAACGGCTACTCGCTGTGGTATGATTTAGGGGGCTCCGACGGCTTTGGCGGCTGGACGCAGCAGATTTTTCAAAGCGGCGGGCCGGCTGTCTTTTTCGACGAGTTTGACGAGCGGCTGGAATATGTGCCGGGCTCCTTCTATGCCGAAAAGGGCTATGCGGATTACGTCGGCTACGGGCAGATGTACAGCTATCCCGGCGGCGGGGACCCGGCGGTCAGCGACGGCGTTCTCACGGCCGATCTGGACGATCTGCTGCTCAACGGCTCGGACCCCGACCCCAGCTGGTACGCGGCATACGACCAGGTCATCTATGTGTTTTATCAGCTGCGGCTCCCGGAGGGCAGAAATATTCTGGATCAGATTGTCCTGAATAACACGGCGGGCTTTGTCGGCGGCGGGGACAAGCTCCATAAAACCGTCAATGGCCGGTTTACCCATAGCCGCGAGGTCAAATACGGCACAAAAGCCCTGACAAAGGAGATGCACGCGGACGGCAATCTCGCGGTTTTTTCCATCGCGGTCAACCCGAAGGGCCTGCGGCTCAACGGCGGCGAAAACCTGTGCGTCGCGGACAGGATGAGCGACACCCTGATGTTTTACCTGACGAGCCTGGGGGCCTATACCGAAAGCATAGCGGGCTCCGGCGTTTTCGACGCGCAGCAGCCCCTCGCGCAAACGCCGGAGCTCGACCCGGACGCGCCCTGGACATGGGCGCTGACCGGTGAAAACGAGATCACCCTTGTCATACCCGACGAAACACCCGTAAAGCTGATTTACGAGGCACTGATCAAGGGCAGCATCGGAGAAGATATCCAAATCGTAAACCGTGTTGAGGCGGGCATGTTTGAGGATATCTACGCGGAAGAGTGGAGGTTCCATGACGTTAAGGCCTCGGGGCTGGGCAGCGTCGGAAAATTCCTGCTCCTGAAAAACGACGCCAAAAACACGGAAAGCTTTCTGCCCGGCGCGCGGTTCGCGCTTTATATCGCCTGGCCCGCCGGCCAGAGCTGGAATTACGGCAACAATTCCCCGCCGGCCGGCATACCGGCAACGTTCACGCTTTCCGGCTATACCTATTATTATCTTGACGAGAGCACAACCGACGCGGCCGGCTCAATCCTGTTCGAAAACCTCTGGCTGACGCCGGAAAGCGCGGAGGACGGAGCGCTCTTCGCGGCGCGCGAGATCGCCGCCCCGCCGGGCTACCAGATGCCCGTGGATCCCCTGACGCTCGTCGATCTGTTCTCCGACACCGGAACCGACTATATCACCCTGTCCAACAGCCCGGAGGAAACCGAGCTCACAATCAGCGGCGAGAAAATGATAATAGGCAATCCCCCGGCGGAGGAAATCCCCGTTTTTACGTATCACCTTCTGCGCACCGCGGACGAGGAGGGGGTTTATCCCGTGTTCCCCATGGTTTCGGATACCGCGCAGACAAGCGGCGCGGGGCAGTTCAGCTTTCCGCTCGCGGAGCTTGGCCCGGGCACGGCCTACTATAGAGTAACCGAGGCCCCCGGCTCCTTCGGCAGCTGCTGGAGCTATGACGAAAGCGTATATATCATCCGGATCACGGTGGAGGTCGGCCCGGAGGGAGAGCTGATCCCGGCGGTGGAATACCGCGTCAAGGCAGAGGAATCCGGCGAGTGGAGCGAATGGAGCGAGTGGAGCGAAAGCGCCGGCACCGCCGCCATAGCCTTCACCAACCGATATATGCCGCCGGGCGCCGAGCTGACGATCAGCGGCATAAAAACGGTTTCCGCAGCGGGCGCCTACGCCCCCCCGAAAACGATCTTATTCACCATTGAGCAGGTCAACGCCGACGGAACGGATTATTGCGGCGGGAACCCGGTGTGCCTGCCGCCCCCCGCCGCGGTCGAGACCGCCGGCCCGGGCGACTACGAGCTCTCGTTTTACATCAACGGCCTGGCGGACGACCTGTATTATTTCCGGATCGCGGAAATTGACGACAGCGGCGGCGGCTGGCAGTATGACAGCGCGCCGAGGCTCGCGGCCATCACCGTGAGCGAAGGCGAAATCACCGGCGAGGCCTATTGGACAATAGAGGCCGCCGGAAATCCGGAGGCCGCCGAAGGCCTTTGCTTCACCAACACCTACACCCATGGCGGCCCTGTCTTCCCCAAGGTCGGCGGACCCGGAAAGCGGCCCTTCGCCCTTGCCGCGGCAGCGCTGTCCAGCTTGCTGTTTTTGTTCCTGGCAGGAGCATTGACATATCAATACAGGCGCGAAAGGTGGTTGACACAATTGGAATAATAACGAGCTCACCGCGCTTACCGGACAAAAAAACACATAGCACACAGAGTTGTTCCATAGATATGGCCATCGGCCAGTCCCGAGTAGGGCGAGGCATTGCCGAGCCGTGGCAAACAACCATACAGCACAATCGCAATCATCTGAAATAAAAAAACCAAAAACAAAGGAGTTAAAAAAAGTGAAACGAAACAAAATGATGGCATGTATCCTGGCCCTGGTCCTGCTGATGGCCGCGGCGCCGCCGCTGACAGCGTCCGCCGCGGGAAGCGCGGCCCTCACCGTCATCCCGCCCCCCAGCCTGATTCTGACCGCCGGAGATTTCAAGGCCTACAAGCTCTTTGACGTGGCCGTCAGCGGCACCGCCCCCGACAAGAATTACGCCTACACCGCCACGGCCGCGACAGACGCCTTCCTCAGCTCGACCGGCCCCTCGTTTCCCTTCGGCAGCACCAGCGCGGCTTTTATGGCCTACCTGGAAAACGACCCCGACATGGATGACTTGAACATCGCCCTGACCGCATATGCCGGCGACCCCGGCTTTCACGCCGATTTCAAAAAAAGCGCCGCCCAGGAGCCTGCCCCCGACGAAGCCCGCGTGAAGTTCTCCGGCCTGGATTACGGCTATTACCTGATCATCGGCGAAGGCGGGGCAACGGACAGCGCGGGCGAGGCCACGGGCGAAAGGGTTGTCGCCTACAGCGCGCTGCACACCGTTGAGCAGGCCAATGAAACGATCCATCTCAAGGCGGACGCGCCCCTGATCGACAAAAAGATCTGGAATCACAACGCGGGCGTCAGCCCCCTGAATCCGGAGGACGCCGGCTGGATGGACTGGACCGACGTGAATATCGGCGGCGGAGTGGACTTCAAGCTGCGCTCCCGCGTTCCTGTCATGACCGGCTACAAGGATTACGCCTTCACCGTGCACGACTACATGAGCCGGGGCCTGACCTTCCAAAGCGGAAGCGTCAAGGTCACGGTGGGCGGCGAGGAGCTTGCGGAGGATGTGGACTATGAGGTAAGCGCCGCGTCTTCGATTCCCAACGGCGACCCCAGAGACAACACCGGGGAGGAATACAAGGGCGGCT
>WRMQ01000024.1 GCA_009777055.1 Oscillospiraceae bacterium | reverse complement strand
TCCCTCACTGCTGCCTCCCGTAGGAGTCTGGGCCGTGTCTCAGTCCCAATGTGGCCGTTCAACCTCTCAGTCCGGCTACCGATCGCGGGCTTGGTAGGCCTTTACCCCACCAACTACCTAATCGGACGCGAGCCCATCCCCCGGCGATAAATCTTTGATCCAGAAACGATGCCGTTCCTGAATGTTATGCGGTATTAACGTTCGTTTCCAAACGGTATTCCACTCCGAGGGGCAGGTTGCTCACGCGTTACTCACCCGTCCGCCACTAGCGAAGCAATTAACAATTTACAATTAATAATGCACAATTAGGCCAGTCCGTCAAAATCCGCACCCCCGCGGCTCGCACTTGCTTCCCCAACTGTTCATTGTTCATTTAATAATGCGCAATTAGGCCAGTCCGTCAAAATCCGCATCCCCGCGGCTTGCTCTTGCTCTCTCAATTGTTCATTGTTAATTGTTCATTGTTAATTGCTCCGCCCGTTCGACTTGCATGTGTTAGGCACGCCGCCAGCGTTCGTCCTGAGCCAGGATCAAACTCTCTGAAAATTGTATTATGATGGTTTTTCCGGAACGGCCTTTCAGCCGCTCCCTCAGCCCCATGATAATCGCTTCAGAGCTTGAATGCTCATTTGCCATTGCTGGCTTTTTTGTTTTGTTTTCCGCTACAGATCGCTCTGCCACGGAATTACTGTGTTTCCGCCCGGCATTTCTGCCGGCCGAAACTCTTCTTAGAATCTTAAGGGTTGGTTCTTGTGAATCTCTTCACTCGAACCTGAATCGTTGTTTAATTTTCAAGGTGCGAGCTTTACCGCGCGAAAGGGGTTTTCTTCCGGCTTTTCCCGGGCTGCCCCGCAGGCGCCTAGATATAATATCACAACACCCTGGCCTTGTCAAGCACTTTTTATCATTTTTTGCGGCATCTTTACAACGGAGCCGGGCGTACAGTCAGCCGCGTAAAAAAATGATTGCATTTTTCGCCGAAATCGCATACAATAAAGCTTGTGCTATGATTTTTAGAATATTATAAATTAGAATATTATAATTTAGAATACTATAAATTAGAATAACCGGAAAACACAATTTCAAACGAAACAAGGAGTTGTTGGCGAATGTGCGGAATTATTGGCTACGCGGGCGTGGAAAAGGCCGTTCCATTATTGCTGGACGGGCTGGAAAGCCTGGAATACCGGGGCTATGACTCGGCGGGGCTCGCGCTGTTTACGCCCGCGGCGGAGCTGCTGACGCTGCGGGCCGCCGGGCCGCTGACAGCGCTGCGGAAAAAAGCGTGGGACAGCGGGAAGCTGGAGGGCGGCGTGGGCATCGGCCACACGCGCTGGGCAACCCACGGGGAGCCCTCCGAGGCCAACGCGCATCCGCACCGGAGCGCGGGCGGGAAATACACCGTTGTGCACAACGGAATCATTGAAAACTACGAGACGCTGCGGCGGGAGCTGGAGGAGGAAGGGCTTGCGTTTTCCTCCCAGACGGATACGGAGGTCATCGCCCAGCTGCTGGAGCGCGTGGATACCGGCGATCCCCTGGAAACCCTGCGGCTGGCGCTGCCGCGGCTGGAGGGGAGCTATGCCCTGGGCATATTATACGAGAGGGAGCCGGACTGTATCTATTGCGCCCGGAAGCAGTCGCCGCTGCTGGCCGCCGTCACGGAGTCCGGCACGCTGCTTGCTTCGGACGCCGCGGCCCTGCTGCCCTATACCCGGACAGTGTTCCGTTTTGAGGACGGCGAAATGGCCTGCCTGCGGAAAAACGGGCTGCGTTTTTTTGATTCGGATGGAAATGATCTGGATAAAACGCCGGCGGAGCTCGCCCGCCATGTGACCGCCGCCGACAAAAGCGGTTACGCGCACTTTATGCGCAAGGAGATCGACGAGCAGCCGGTCACCGTGCGGCGCACCCTGGAGCCCTTGCTGCCCCATGGCGCCGTAGAGCTCGGCGCGGCGGAGGAGCTTCTCGCGCGGGAGGAAATCCGCCATGTGCTCTTTCTGGGCTGCGGCTCGGCGTATCACGTGGGCGCGGTGGGGCGGCTGCTCGTCGAGGAGCTCGCCGGAATACCTGCGGCTGTTGATCTGGCCAGCGAATTCCGCGGCCAGGCGGCCCTGGTTGACCCGCGTACCCTGGTGGTGATCATCAGCCAGAGCGGCGAGACGGCGGACACCCTGCAGGCCCTGCGTCTGGCGAAGGAGAAGGGCGCGCGCACTCTGAGCGTCGTCAACGTGGAGGGCAGCTCCATCGCCATCGAAAGCGACAGCGTAATCTACACGAAAGCCGGCCTGGAGGTCGCGGTGGCGACAACGAAGGCCTACAGCACGCAGCTGGCGGTGGTCTATGCCCTGGCAGCAAGGCTAAGCGAATGCCGGAGCGGGAATGAACCGCGGGACTTCCTGCACGCTCTGGCCGCTCTGCCGGATTTGATGGAGGAGGTGCTGCGGGCATCGGAGGCCCCCGCCCTGGCCTGGGCGGAGGAAATATACACCGCGGAGCACGCCTTCTTTATTGGACGCAACCTGGACTACGCCGCCGCGATGGAGGCCTCCCTCAAGCTCAAGGAGATCAGCTATATCCACGCGGAGGCCTATGCCGCGGGCGAGCTAAAGCACGGCACGATCTCTCTCATTGAGCGGGGCACGCCGGTGATTTCCCTGTGCTGCAGGCCTGAGGTCGTCGCCAGGACGAAGGGCAGCATGGAGGAGGTCGCCGCCCGGGGCGCAAAGCTGTTCTGCGTCACCACGGACGCGTCCTTCCGTCCGGAGCGCCGCATTCTGCTGCCGAAGTGCCATCCGCTGCTGGTAGCCTCTCTGGCCGCGCTGCCCATGCAGCTGTTCGCCTACCACTGCGCGCAGCTGCGGGGCTGCGCCATCGACAAGCCCAGAAACCTGGCAAAATCCGTAACAGTGGAATAGAAGCGTGAAATAAAATAGCGTGAAATATAAATGAAAGAAATATAAAATAAAAATTAAATTAAATATAAAATAAAAATAAAAAAACACCCAACTATCATAGAAAGCTGGACAATCATGATTGAATTCATCCCCAATGAGGGCAAGGAACTGGAAATCTCCACCGCGCAGGGGAATTACCTGCGCTATCCCGTCAAAACACACGTGGTTATGAAAGAGGATGTTCTGGAGGACCTGCTGGACCAATACGTCAAGCCTTATATCCTGCCGGAGGACATGCTGTTTATCAGCGAGAAAATCGTGGCGATCACCCAGGGCCGCGCCTTTGATCTGGACGACATCAAGGTATCCCGCATGGCGAAATTCCTGTGTAAGTTTGTCTACAAGTCCCCCTACGGCATCGGGCTGGGCAGCCCCTGGACGATGCAGCTGGCCATCGACGACATCGGCCTGCCGAAGATTCTCTTCGCGGCGTTTTGCTCGGCGGTGACGAAGCCCTTCGGCCTGCGGGGCGTATTCTACAAGATTGTGGGGGACAAGGGCCGCGCCATCGACGGCCCCTGCGACTACACCCTGCCGCCCTATAACCACTGCGCCAAGCTCGCGCCCAAGGACCCCGACGGCGTGGCCCGGCGCCTGCAGGCCCACCTTGGCGGCAGCCGCGTGGTGGTCATGGACGCCAACGACATTGGCCGCGAGGTGCTTGGTGTGAGCGGCGGCGATGTTGACATCGCGCTGTGCAAGGATATCTTCCGGGACAACCCTCTGGGACAAGCCAGCCAGTGCACGCCGCTGTGCATTGTAAGACGGGCCGCGGACGTGATTGAAATTTGAAAGCGAAGGCAAGTCCCGCTCACGCAATCCTCGTCTGCCCCTCCGCGGCCATCAGCTGGCCGGGGGGGAGCTGGATCGCGCCCACGGTATAGCTGTCCCCCGAAACAAAGAGGGTAATTAGCATGGTTTTGGCGGGCTCGGGCTCCCCCGGCACGCCGGACTCGTCGAGCCGCCAGTCCCCTGTCCCGTAGGGCAGATAATCCACCAGCAGCTTGATGGAGTTGCCCACCTTGTCAATATCCCGCACCCTGGGCACGTAGATCTGCAGCGAGCCCGTGGTAGGAATCAGATAACACTTGTTCTGCGCGTCATACTCGAAGGTGTAATCCATACCCTCGATGGTGGCGTGCAGCGGCACGTTTTTGCCAAACAGGCGCAAAAACTCCCGCTCCACATCCTCCTGGGGAACGCGCAGGTTGCCCATGTCGTCCATGGGATAGTCCTTCGGCGCGGCCTCGCCGCTGTTTTGCAGCGACCATATGCTGATATCCAGCAGCTGCGGTATATTCGCGGCGGTATCCACATCGTCAAAGGGATCCGGATCATGCATAACGATAATCTTGAGGAAGTTCTCGTAATCAAGCTTATCCTTCGGGTTATCTATCCGGTATTGTATACCCCGCACCAGGCCGCTCACCAGCGTAACCGCGCCGACCACCGCCAGCAGCACGAGGACGAGGCCCACCGGAAAGGCCCAGCGGTGCGTACGGCGCTTGCTTTGCTCTGTCATAATAAATTTCCTCCTCGCCAAATATCTATATATCTTAAAATCTAAAAGTCTAAAGTCTAAAATCTAAAGTCTAAAATCTAAAATCTAGAATCTAGAACGCTTTTTTCATTTCCGCCCGGAGCCTGCGGTCGGCCAGGATGTGGTTGAGCTCGAATTTAACGCCCGCGCGCAGATAAGCCAGGGCCTCGTTCACGGCCATGTAATAGGCGGTTTTCAGGTCGACCCGCCTGCTCAGCTTCGCCCGGCGCTTATATTCCTCATAGAGCCCGTAGCGCCAGCCCATCAGATGGCGGAAATGAAACAGGTCATATTCTTTATCGGCCCAAAAGGAGTTGAACGGGTCGATGAAGCCAGTAAGCCGGAAGGTCTTGGGATCGGCCATGATGTTCATCACGTTCAAATCGCCGTGGATCAACGTAGGCGGCCCCGCGTCCTCCGACAGAATGTCGTCGAAGCGCACCGAGGCAAGCTCCAGGGTCTCCCGCTGCCTCTCGCTGAAGGGAACGCGCGCGACACCCTCCAGCACCTCATCCACCACCGTGCGATAAAATGCCTGCCAGGTACTGTATTGGGGATTTTGCAGATGCCCGAAGGCGGTGCCGCTGACCTCGTGCCAGTCCAGCATACCGGTCACGACCTCCCGGGCAAAGCGCTCCCGCGCGGCCCTGGGCTTTGCCAGAAACCGGGGCTCCGTCAGCACGTCACGGCCTTCGATATAGCTCATGCCCAGCAGATTTTTTTCTGTGAAGAGGGGCTTTGGCATGGGCACGCGGGTATGCTCCCCCAGCAGCCGCAGCTGAAAGGCCTCGGTCTCGTTCATGCCCTCCACGCGGTAGGCTTTGACGACAATCCGCTCGCCGTCCGGGTAATCCAGCCGGAAGGCCTTGCCAAAAGAGCCGCCCCCCAGATATTTCAGCGTCTTTGGCCGCTTGCCGAAATAGCGTTCGGCATCCTCCGGGAGGCTTTGCAGAAGCGCGTTCCGATCCAGCGGCAGCCGGTTTTCGTTTTCGCTCATCTGATCTGCCCCTCGCCGCGAATCAAATATTTATAGCTCGTCAGCTCGCGCAGGCCCAGGGGGCCCCGGGCGTGGAGCCGCTGGGTGGAAATGCCGATCTCGGCCCCGTAGCCGAATTCCCCGCCGTCGGTGAAGCGGGTGGAGGCGTTGACGTATACCGCGGCGGCGTCCACCTCCCGGAGGAAGCGCGCGGCGGCGTCCTCGTCCCCGGTGACAATCGCCTCGCTGTGGCGGGTGCTGTAGGCCCGCAGATGCGCGAGGGCCCCGTCGATATCCGCCACAACCTTTACCGCGAGGATCAGCTCGCCGTATTCCGCCGCCCAGTCGTCCTCAGCCGCCGGCACGGCGTTGGGGTCATTTTTCAGAATAGCCAGAGCCGCCTCGTCGCAGCGCAGCTCCACGGGATGCTTCGCCAGCCGCGCCGCCAGCGCCGGCAGAAACGCCGCCGCGATATCCCCGTGCACCAGGATGGTCTCAATGGCGTTGCACACGGAGGGCCGGGAGGTCTTCGCGTTTTCGATGATATTCAGGCCCATCTCAGCATCGGCCGCTTTGTCGACATACACATGGCACACGCCCACGCCGGTTTCGATCACGGGGACGCTCGCCTGCTCCACCACCGTGCGGATCAGGCCCGCCCCGCCCCGGGGGATGAGCACATCCACCAGGCCGTTGGCGCGCATAAGGGCCGCGGCGCTCTCCCGGGAGGTATCGGCCACCAGCTGCACGCAGTCGGCGGGCAGCCCTGTGGAGGCGACGGCCTGCCGCAGGGTATCGGCGATGGCGGTGTTGGAGTGGATCGCCTCCTTGCCGCCCCGCAGAATCACCGCGTTGCCGGATTTTAAGCAAAGCGCCGCCGCGTCCGCTGTTACATTGGGCCGCGCCTCGTAGATAAGAGCGATCACGCCCAGAGGCACGCTCACCCGCTCCACCCGCAGGCCATTGGGGCGGGCGCTTTGGTCCAGCACCAGGCCGAGGGGATCTTTTTCCTCCATAACCTCCAGAATCCCCTGGCGCATGCCCTGGACCCGGGCCCCGGTGAGGCGCAGACGGTCCTGCAGCGACACCGTCATGCCGTTTTCGGCCGCCGCCTTCAAATCCTGTTCATTTGCCGCGAGAATCCCGCCGCTTCGCGCGCTGAGCGCCTCCGCCATCGCGGCCAGGGCCTCATTGCGCTGTGCCCCCGTTGAGGCCCGCAGGGCCCGTGACGCCGTCTGGGCGCGTTCTCCCAATTCCTGTATGGCTTTCATGTGCTTACTCCTTTCGCAAAAACAGCGTTCCGGTCTGTCGCCCATCCATCAATTGATATAAATTCTCGGGGTTCATCCCGTTCATGATCACTGTGTCGATCCCTGCCTCCGTCGCGGCCTTCGCGGCCCGCAGCTTGGTGACCATGCCGCCGGTGCCCCGCCTTGTTCCGCTATGCCCCGCCAGGGCGAGAATCTCCTCCGTCACGCCATGCACCACCGGCAGGATCGTGGCGTTCTCGTCCTCCAGGGGATTGCCGGTATAAAGACCGTCCACGTCGGTCATCAGAATCAGCGCGTCCGCCCTGATGAGCCGGGCCACGGCGGCGGAAAGCTCATCGTTGTCGCTGAACTCAATCTCGTAGGTGGAAACGCTGTCGTTTTCGTTCACAATCGGAATCGCGCCGTAGCTGAACAGCCGGGTAAACGTGTTGAGAAGATTCACCCGCCTGATTTCGTTTTCCACGTCGTCCCGGGTGAGAAGTAACTGGCTCACCACATTGCCGTATTCGCCGAAGAGCTTGGAATAGAGGAACATGAGCTCACACTGCCCCACGGCGGCGGCGGCCTGCTTGCCCTGGGTATCCTCCGGGCGGGCGGACAGATTCAGCTTGCCCACGCCCACGCCGATGGCCCCGGAGCTCACCAGCACCACCTCGCGCCCGCCGTTGCGCAGATCCGACAGCACCTGCGCCAGACGGCTCACCCGGCGGATATTCGTTTTTCCGTTTTCGTAGGTCAATGTAGAGGTGCCAACCTTGACGACAACGCGTTTAGCGTCCTGTATGTTCCGCATTCTGCTGTTCTCCTAAATAATTTATTCCAGTAAATTTTCCATTGCTTTCCGCGTCTTTCCTTTGCATTTTCCCAGCACGCACAGCGCGAAGCTCCCGTGGCATAGAAGCTCCCTGGCAAAAGCCCGGATCTCCTCCAGCGTCACGGCGCGGTAGGCGGCGATGCTGTCCTCCACGGGGCACACGCAGCCGTAGAGCAGCTCCCGGTAGGCGGCGCGGGAGGCCCGCGCGGCGGAGGACTCCAGGCTCATCACCAGCCCGGCGGAGGCCTGCTCCTGGGCGCGCCTGAGCTCCTGCTCCGTGACGGAATCGGGGAAATCCCGCAGGATAGCCAGCACCTCCCCCAGGGCGCGCGGCTGCGTCTTCGCGCTCAGGCCCATGGCCACGCCGGAAACGCCCTCATGGCGATGGTGGATGTTGAAGAAATCCACAGAATAGCAAAGGCCAAGCTCCTCCCGCAGGCGCTGAAACAGCCGCGATGAGCTGGAGCCGCCCAGCATCGTGCTCAGCAGAGAGGCGCGGTACCGCCTGGGGTCCTGCCCGGAGCAGCCGGGAAAGGCCAGAATCAGCTGGTTTTGTTCCACGGTTTTGGCCTCAAAGCGGTTCTTTGCGACAAAGCTCGCGGGGCTGAGCTCGAACGCCGCCGGCGCGGATGAGGGGATATCCCCGAAGAGCTCCTCCGCGACCTGCTTTATCTCCCCGGGAACAAATCTGCCGCTGATGGAAAGCACCATGCGGTCCGGGGTATAGCACCTGGCCATATGGCCGCGCAGATCGTCCGGCTTCAGCGCGGCGAGGCTTTCCCGGGTGCCCAGGATATTCTGTCCCAGAGGATGGTCCGGCCAAACGGACTCATAAAACAGGTCAAAGGCCCGGTCCTCGGGGGAATCCTCATACATGGCGATCTCCTCAATCACCACGCCGCGCTCCAGGGCGAGATCGTTCTCGCCGAGCTTGCTGTTGCGCACCATGTCGGCCAGCAGGCCCAGCATCGCCGGCACATGCTCCGGCAGGCTGCGGGCGTAAAGGCTGGTGTATTCCTTGCAGGTGTAGGCGTTCATGCTGGCGCCGCGGTCGTCCGCGGCCTCCGCCAGCTGACGGGCGCTTTTCGTGGCCGTCCCCTTGAACAGCATATGCTCGATCATATGGGATATGCCCGCCTGGCCGGCTTGCTCATAACGCAGGCCGGAGGCGACGCACAGATGCACGGTGCAGCTGTTGGCGTGGGACATTTCGTCCAGCAGCAGCCGCAGCCCGTTGGGGAACCGGATGGTTTCAATTGTCATTCAGATGATCCGTCTCTTTTTGTTTTGGAATTTGCGATTGCCGGATATATCATGCCGGATTTTGTGCCCTGTCTCAAAGCTCTTCCCGCTGGCGGCGGAACATCTCCTCCTGCCGCCGCAGCTGGAGCCGCTCGCTCTCCTCGTCGCAGAAGATGAATTCCATTGAGCCGAAGATCAGGCTGTCGCCGTGCTCCAGGCCGGTTTTGCGCTCCACCCGCGTCTTGTTGCGGAAGGTGCCTCCCTGGGAGCCGGTATCCGCCAGAACCCAGCCCGTTTTGCGCCGGGCGATCACGGCGTGAAAGCGCGACACAGCGCCGTAGCCCAGCACCACGTCGCAGCGCGGATGCCGTCCGACGGAGTTTTCCCAGCGGGAAAGGGGCAGCCGGTCGTGGTTGAGGGTATTGAGCAGCCAGGCCTTCGGCGGCGGGCCGCCCTTTTGCCGCATCAGCCAGCCCAGGCTGACACCCGCGATCATCACCGCCAGAATCGGCAGCGCAAAGCGGTTCAGGGACAGAAAAAAGCTTTCCATTTTTGAAATCCTCAATCGGTGTAATTAAGATGGTGTATAACCGCTCTTGGTAGGGGTTCAAAAATTTGAACCCAATTTGGCCTCAGCCCTCCATCGCGATCCTGCGTTCCAGGCGGCGGATGTTGTCTGTGCCGATTTCCTTTAGATGCGGCTCGAAGAATACCCCCGGCGCGCGGCCGCTGGGATACAGCTCCTTCAGCGGCAGCATCACAAAGGCCCGCTGCGTGATGCGCGGGTGCGGCAGCGAAAGCTCGAAGCTCTCGCTCTTTACCCCCTCATAGATCAGCAGATCCAGATCGATCCCGCGGGCGGCGTTGCGCTTGCCCCGCACCCGGCCCATGGATGCCTCAATGCCCAGGCAGGCGCCCAGCAGCGCCATAGGGGACATCTTTGTCTCTACCTGCACCACCATGTTGTGGTATTCCTCCTGAAACGGGCCTCCTTCGGGGGCGTTCTCCGGCGCGGAGGCGTAAATCGAGGAAATCTCCATGATTTTCATGCCCGGCAGGCGGTTGATTGCCTGCACCGCGTGGAGCAGCTGCGCGTCCTTGTCCCCCAGATTGCTTCCCATACCGATAACCGCTTCACTCATGACCCTTGCCCTTTCTGTCTCGTTCAATTTCGATGATGATATCCGTCACAGGCCGCTTCACCGGGGCGTCGGGCTTGTGTACCCGCAGCGCCAGGGAGCGCACCATGGGAAATTCGCCAAGAATCGCCTGGGCGGTCACCTCCGCCGCCCGCTCAATCAGGCTGTGCGGCTCCCGGCAAAAGGCCCGCTCGGCCTCCTTGATCACCGCCGCGTAGTTCACGGTATGCTCCAGCCGGTCGCTTTCGCAGGCCCTCGCCAGATTCGCCCACAGGGTGATATCCAGCAAAAAGATCTGGCCGTCGCGCCGCTCCCCGGGGTTCACGCCGTGATAAGCGTAAAGCTCCAGCCCCTGGATGATAATTCGCTCCATGTTCATATCCCTTCTATTTTACATGGATCTCAAGATATTGTCAAGCGTTTGCGCTGTATATTCCAAATTATCCCAAGATGTTGTGCGTTACGCGCATTGCCTGCACAGCCTCTTTGACATCGTGGGCGCGCAAAATATTCGCGCCGCCCAGCTGCGCGGCGGTGTGCGCGGCAATGGTGCCGGCCAGCCGCTCCCCGGGCGCGGTTCCGCCTCCGGCGGCAAAGTCGACCACCCGCTTGCGCGACGCTCCGATCAATAAGGCCAGGCCCTCCAATCTCAGCCGCGTTACCCCGCGAAGCAAGGCGAGATCCTCCCCGCGGGATTTGCCGAAGCCGATGCCGGGATCGACGCACAGCCGCTCCCTTCGCAGGCCCGCCGCGAGGGCCTCGCTGACCATGGAAGCAAGCGCGGCTTTGACTTTCTCCGGCGAGCCGGGGCCGTTGTGCGTGAGAATCCAGCCGGCGTCATGCATGCGGATCACCTTCGCCATCTCCGCATCCGCCCTGCCGCTGACGTCGTTGATGATCGCCGCGCCGCGCTCCAGGGCGGCCTTTGCCACCTCCGGATAGAACGTATCAATCGAAATTGGAACGCAAATGACGCTTCGCAGGGCTTCCAGCACAGGCAGCAGGCGGCGCATCTCCTCTTCGGCCGATATCCGGACATGTCTCGGGCGGGTGGACTGCGCGCCGACGTCCAGGATATCCGCCCCCTCGGCCTGGATTTCCAGGGCTCTGCGAAGAGCGGCCCCGGGATTCATATAATCCCCGCCGTCGGAGAAAGAATCGGGGGTCAGGTTGAGGATGCCCATGATTTGTGTGGTGTTGATTGGAAAAGAATAGGGCAATCTCATTCCCCCTTCAACAAGCTCATTACCTCGGCCCGGGTCGGAGCCTCTCGCATTTTGCCCCGCAGCGCTGAGGTCCGCGTCTGCGCCCCGGAGGCCCGCGCTCCCCGCATGGTCATGCACAGGTGCTCGGCCTCCACTACCACGGCCACCCCCTGGCAGGGCAGCCGCTGATAGAGAAAATCCGCCACCTGGGCCGTGAGGCGCTCCTGCAGCTGCGGACGGCGGGCAAAGGCGTCCACAATGCGGGCCAGCTTCGAAAGACCGATCACCCGGCCGTCCCTGGGCAGGTAAGCGATGTGCGCCTTGCCGAAAAAGGGCAGAAGATGATGCTCGCACATGGAGTACAGCGGAATATCCCGCACAATGACCATCTCGTCGCCGTTTTCCTCCTGGAACATTTTCAGGTGCCTGGCGGGGTCTTCCCGGAGCCCGCAAAAAACCTCCGCATACATGCGCGCGACCCGGGCGGGGGTTTCGCGCAGGCCTTCCCGCGCCGGGTTCTCGCCGATGGCCAGCAGCAGCTCGCGCACGGCGGCCTCAATGCGATGTGTATCCATAGAATAAGCCCTCTTTAAAACAAAACTATTTCTATTTTTTCTCTCTTTTATTATCTTAATATTTTCTTATATTATCTTATTATTTTCTTATATTTTCTTATATTCTCTTATATTCTCTTTGCTCTCTTTTATTCTCTTTTGCGCCTATTTCTCCACCAACGGTATCATACGCAGCAGGTTTAGCTGCGCGGCCTCGGAATAGGCCACGCGGGTCTCGGAAATCCGCGTGCCGCTGGCGAGATTCGCCTTGCTTAGTATGCGGTATACCCGCTGCTGGGGTTTTTCGAAGAGCGTGTTTTTCGCTGCCTCAAAGGCCGCGGCGCTGGCCATGCGGAATTCCAGCTGCTCCTGCCCCGCGTCCACAGCCTCCGCCAGCTTGCCGGCAAGAACGGTTTCGGCGTCCCGGTCCAGCTCGCTGAAGAAAAGCCCGCCGCGAACGAAATAGTTTTCCGCCGTTTCCACACAGGGGTTGCCGTCGTCCGTCAGCTCGTGGGTAACGCCCAGCTCCTCGTCGTTCAGGTTGAAGTAAGCGTGGGTAAGGCCGTAGCCCTCCTGGGCCTCCTCCCCCACGGGATCGTTCCAGGTGGCGTCCAGGTGATACCAGCCGGCGCCCACAAAAACCTTGTTCCAGGCGTGGTTGGCCACCTTGCCCGCGCTGTTTTGCGCCTTGCCGGTGACGATATAGCAGTCGATGCCCTGCAGATCCAACAGCAGCAGCATGGCCTTCGAATAGCCCTCACAGGCGGCGACGCCCTCCACCAGTGCGCCATAGACCGTGCTTTCGGTGTAGTTGCCGGAGTACTGGTACTCACATTGCCGCACCAGCTGGTCGTGGAGCGAAAGCTCAATATCGGTCTGCCCCGCGCCCTCGGGCAGGCGGGAGGCAAAGCGGGCGCAGGCCTCGGCCAGCTCGCCGCAGCGGGCGCGGTAGGCCGCCTCATCCATGCGATAGGCGGGCACAAACTCCATGCGCCTGCCCTGATAGAGCGTCGAGCTCTCGTCCGAAATATGAAACAGCAGGGGGTTGTCCAGCATCAGCGCATGAAAGACGCGGTTGAGCTGCAGCTCATCGAGCACGGGGATCGGAATGCTCCGGGGAAAACGGGGCAGGCGCTCCATGATGAGGTCATAGGCCTCGCGCTCGGTGTCGCCCAAATTGTTATAATAAAATTGATGCCGTCCCCGGAATTCCAGCGGCAGCGGCTCGATGGGCTCCAGCAGCGCGGGGTCCTCCGTGGTGGGCGGGGAGATAAACTGCCATTCCAGCCGCGAACCGCGCAGCAGCGCCGAGCTGAACATCAGCAGCGCGGCGATACCGACCAGCAGCAGGGAATAGAACATCCAGTCGTGTCGTTTTCTCAAGCGGGTTACTCCATTTTCATCAGGCGATTGGAAATCGCTTTGTTTTTTTCTTTGCTTTATTTGCGTGTGCTTTATTCCCCCGCTTCAATCGCAAAAGCCTCGCTGGACATCACTGCGCGCAGCAGCTCCAGGTTCCCGGCAAAATCCAAGACCGAAATATCCGTTTCCATCAGGTTGATGAGGGTGTCAAAGCGCTTTTGCATGGTCTCGGGGTTTTCGGCGTTTTTGGGGATCAGGCAGCTTTCCAGAATGCTGCGCAGCAGCTCGCTCTGCTTGCGCAGGCCCTCCTCCCCCAGGGTGCCCAGATAACGGAAATAGCGCAGCGTCAAATCTCCCTGCAGGCGCTGCTGGCCCTCTGCCAGGGTGATGCTGAACTCGCTTGAGCGGTACTGGATACGCTTTTCCACCTGCACGGTCACGCTGCCCACGGTGTTCATGGCCTTGACGAAGCCCATGTCGCGGCTGCTGATATAGCGGTCGACCCTGCTCTCGGTCAGGGCCTCCACAGCGGCCTTGAGCTGCTTCTGCCCGCCGTTTCGCAGCGCCTGCTCCAGGGTGATCCCGCCGTCCATGGGGGCCTTCGCCTGGGGCGACAGCGCAAAGATATCAATGTGCTGCCGGGCGATATCGGCCCGGAGAAGGGCGAGGAAGCGCAGGGATTTGCCGTTGTCGTCGGTTTCGCTGAGCAGAAAGGCGGCGCTGCCGCTATATTTCCAGACGCCCTCAGGCTCCTCGGTGGACGGTTCCGTTGTGGAAAAATATCCGCCGATGATCTGATCGATGAACAGGCCGTCCCGCTGGAGCATAATGACGGAAACCACCACCAGCAGCAGCACAATGGCCAAAAAGCCCAGCAGCCACCGCTTGAAGCTTTCGAATTTCTTGTGCTCCCGGGTCTGGAATTCCAGATTGTAATTTTCGTGCTTCCTGTGCTTGTCAGACATGCTCTTCCCTCTCCCGTCCTAAAGCTTTTCGTAGATCACCGCCGACTCCGCGGGAACATATACCGTCGAGCCGTTGCTGCTTCCGCCGCCCAGCAGCTGCCTGAGCTCCGCGGACGCGACAGACTCCGGCAAATGATAGTCGATCCCATGGGGATTCGCGTTGGCGATGACCAGAATATTCTCCCGCAGGTAGGCCACGCAGCCCAGCGCCGCGCTGATGAGCTCGAACGAAATACCCCGAAAAGCCGCGTGCTCCCGGCGCAGCTCCCCCAGCGCGCGGTACCAGGCCAGCAGCGCCTGGTTTTCGTTCCCCCAGGGGAAGCAGCCGCGGTTGAACGGATCCATATGGCCCTGCATGCCCGCCTCGTCGCCGTAGTAAACGCAGGGATTTCCCGGCAGGGTGAATTGCAGCGCCGCGCAGAGCTTCAGCCTGTCCTCGGCCGCCGCTTCCAGCGCCCGGGGAATGCGCAGGCCAGCCCATTTTTGCCGGTCCTTGCTCGGCCCGGCGGCATCCGGCGTTTCCCCTTCGCCGGCCAGGCGCGTGAGGGCGCGCGCGGTGTCGTGTGTGCCGATATGGTTCATGAGCCCCGCCACGGCACAGGGCGGATAATGCTCCAGCTGGTCCAGCACCAGCTCCGCCAGCTGCGCGGCCTCCCGCCGCAGGGCAAAGCGCAGAATGGCCTTCGCCAGAGGGTAGTTCATCACACTGTGCATCTGCCGCCCCAGCAAAAAGCGCCGCCGCGCGCCCTGGCTCCACTTGCGGCTGGCGTCCTCCCAGACCTCGCCCAGGAGGTAGGCCTCCGGCTTTTCCGCCAGCGCGGCGGCATAGAGCCGGTCAAGAAAGTCGTTGGGCAGCTCGTCGGCGACGTCCAGCCGCCAGCCGTCGGCCCCGGCCCGGAGCCAGCGCCGTACCACGCCCTCTTCTCCCGTGAAGAATTCCAGCACCTGCGGATGGGCCTCCTCCAGCTCCGGCAGGATATCGATTCCCCACCAGCAGGCGTAATCCCGGGGCCAATGGCGAAAATGATACCAATCGCGGTAAGGCGATTCCTCGGACTGAAAAGCCCCCGGGCCCGGATAGCGCCCCGCGCGGTTGAAATAGACGCTGTCCGCGCCCGTATGGCTGAACACGCCGTCGAGAATCACGCGCAGGCCGCGTTCATGGGCCGCTTCGCAGAGGGCGGAAAAGTCGTTTTCATCCCCCAGCAGAGGGTCGATTTTCAGATAATCGGCCGTGTCGTATCTATGATTGGAATGGGCCTCGAAAATCGGATTGAGATAGAGGCAGGTCACGCCCAGCGAGACAAGATAATCCAGCTTTTGCCCGATGCCCGCGAGGTCGCCGCCGAAGAAATCATAGCGCGTGATCGCACCCCGCTCGTCCGGCTGCCATTGGGGCTCCCCGCCCCAGTCGGAGCGCAGCTTCCGGTCAGCCGGAACAGCGTGCCGGGCTTTCTGGCCGGAGGCGTGAAATCTGTCGGGAAAAATTTGATACAGCACCCCGCCGGGCACCCAGGAGGGCAGCGCGAAATCCGCCTCATAGACCGTAAGCTGCCACCAGGCCGCCTCGCCGACCGCGCCCACGCCCTGCCCCTCGTTGCCGATCAGGCCGCCGCCGCCGTCGCTGTCATACGAAAAACGGTAGCGATAGAGCCCTGGCTCCCGGACCGTTAGCCGCAGCTGCCACCATTCCTCATGCTCCCCCTCCATGCGCTCCCAGAAAAAAGGCTCGCCGCGCTCCCACGCGCCGTCGTAATCCCCCCAGCACAGCCGAAGGCCCCGGCAGCGCATATGGCGTGGCATAACCACCCGGAAGGTGATTTCCGCGCCGGCCTTCACCGCGCCGAAGGGGGATTTATGCCATTCCAGGCGGGAACGGTAGGGGACGAAGCAATTCACAATTCTCAAT
Source organism: Oscillospiraceae bacterium (assembly GCA_009777055.1). Classification (GTDB taxonomy): domain Bacteria; phylum Bacillota; class Clostridia; order Oscillospirales; family Acutalibacteraceae; genus WRMQ01. The sequence goes on along the minus strand of WRMQ01000024.1, from coordinate 13,986 downwards.
TCTCAATTCTCAATTATTTTACACAAGCTCTTCTTCTATAATAATATAATCCCCGATAATATAATCTCCGGAGCTGTCGATTTCCTCCTCCGCGGATATGATCTGGATATATTTACGGCCCTGGCCCCAATCGGCGTCCCTGGCCCAGGCCGCGTCACGGGTATCCACGGCGATGAAATCCGCGGCGGAGCCCCATAGGTCGCCGCCGTATTCCTCCGCGCCTTCCAAGGCGGCTTTCGCGGGCATAACGCAGAAAACGCGCGCCTCCCCCGCCGCCTCCCTGGCCTGGACCAGAAAATCAAGCAGCGCCGCGTTGCGGGCCTCCGGGTCGTCTGGCTTCGGCTCGCCGGGAAAAACCGCCGCCTGCAGGTTCCCGCCGGGGAAGCGGACGGAATCCAGCACGATGTCGGTCACGCCGATCTGCGCCAGCTCCCGCAGGATGCCAAGGAGGTACTCCCGGGCGCTTTCGGCATAGGGGTTGAGCCAGGCCCTGCCCTGAGCGTCCTTCCACGGCACGTTTTCGGTATCCTTTTGCAGCACGGCGCTTTCGGGCATGGCGTTCGCCGCCAAAGGGTCGGCAAAGCAATCCACAACCGCCACCAGACGCAGCTGCGCCGCCAGAATCTCGAGGGCACGCTTTTCCATCTTGCCGGTGGCCCTGCCGCTGGCATTCAGAAGCGATTGCTGAATCAGGTGCGAGCGGTAACCCAGCAGGCCCTCGCTGTCCTTGAACAGGATGGCCACGGCGTTGGCGCCGCTGTCCCTCGCCTGTTTGATCAAAGCCCGCGTGTTCTCAATGGAGCCGAAATCGAAGTTGGTCAGCGGGGCGTAGATCGCCCGCAGATCCGCCTGCACGCTGGGGGCCGCCGGCTTTGGCGGCGCTGCCGCGCTGTCCGGGTCCGTGGTCTGTTCTTCTGTCGCGGCAATTTCGGCGCGGGGCGGCAGCTCGGAGATGCGAACGAGGGTTTCCGTGGCGAAAAAGCCCGCGGCCAGGGTCAGCGCGATGCCCGCCGCGCTGAAAAACACCTTCAGCGCGCGGCGCAGCCTGCGGCCCCGCCGGGAGCCGATGACGATATCCTGAAAATCGCCGGATTGGCTGTTTTCGTTATCCAGCACCCACACCGGCTTGCGCAGATGCGCGGGCGTTTTTTTGCGCTTCGCCATAAGACCCTCTCTTTCATCAATCATAATCGCCCTCTAAATAATTAATTGCGCATTGCGAATTGCGCATTAATCAAACGGCCAGCATCGCCCCGGTAAAGCCCGTGAACGCCAGCGCCAGCAGCCCGGTATACAGCAGCGTCGCCGGAACGCCCGTAAACATAGCGGGAATGGATTTATTCTGCTGCAGAATATGCATGCCGCTGTTGACCAGAAGCGACGCGACGGCGAAGGCAATGCCCGCGCACAGCCCCGCAGCAACGGCCTGGGGCAGGGTCTGGCCCATGCGGTAGCTGATCAGCGGCACGGCCATGACAAGGGTGTTCAGCGCGGCCATGCCCATGCGCGTGAGCAGATAGCGCTTCCACCGCACCTTCAGCAGCGCGGCGGTGCCGCACACCAGCAGGTAAAGCAGCAGCAGCACGGCGCTGTAGACGCCGACGATCCAGGCGAAGCGCTGGCCCAGCCAGGCGGGCAGGGTGCCCAGCACCAGGCGCGCGATGATGGTAACCAGGGTGGTGAAAACCGTGATCACCGCCGAAAGAAAGGGAATATCGCCGTTTTTCCGCGCGGCGCGTATGGCCTCGGTCGCGCCGAAGCCTCCGCTGAACACAAGGTTCTGCAGAAACACAGCGTATAGGCCCGCCGTAACCATAGTGACGAATAAATTTCTCGCGGACAATAAAAATTCTGGCATAGTGCACCTCTATCGCATATCGCTTTTTACGGCCTCAAATCATCCAGCCGCTCCAGCATACTTTCCAGCTCCTTGTCGATTTCCGCCAGGCGGATGGTGTTTTGCTCCGCCATTTTGTCTATCCTCGGCCTGACCTTCGATTCGAATATCCTCATGGGGTCGTCCATCTCCTGGAATTCCTCCAGCGGGATGCGCCGGGGCTGCCCGGCGTCGGGCTCCTCCCGCGCGGCGGGCACCGGCGGCGCCAGGGAAAGGGGCTGCGGCGGCTCAATCTCCGGTTCGGAGGGGGGAATGGACTCCCCGGCCGGTTCCCGCCGGGGTTCTGGCTCAGGCGCGGGCTCCGGTTCCTTATTTTCCAACAGGCGCTGGGTTTTTTCCAGGCGCTCCTGCCGGTCGTCCAGCTCCAGCTCCATGGCCTCGTCCGCGCCGGAATAGATGCCCCGCTCCGAGAGAAAACGCAAAATCACCTTGAGCAGCGCGGCCAGCGCGCCCACCAGCAGAAAACCGCCGAAGGGCATCCACAGGCCGCGGATATTCATGGACATAAACTCCCGGCCCCAGATGCTGCCCCGGCCAAGGGTTTCGCGGATCACACCGACGACAAGCGCGACGGCGGCATAACCCAGCGCGTTGGCCAGCGCGTCCCGCAGGCATTCCGCCGGCGTGTGGAGCACGGCGAAGCGCTCGCAGCGCACCGCGGTGAGGGAGTTGAGCGCCAACAGGGGCAGATACAGCCCCAGCGTGGTAACGGCCACGTCGCCCCGCAGCTCCAGCCAGTACAGCAGCGGCAGGGTCAGCGCCAGGCCCAGCACATAATAGACCGCCACGCGCAGCCAGCCCGGCAGCTTTTTCAAAACCGCCCCGGCCAAGGGCTCGCAGACGACAAGCTGCGCGGCGCAGACCAGGGATATGATCAGCGAGGCCCGCAGCGTGGTCGCCGCGGCCACCACGGGGGCCAGGCCGATGGCCTGCACCAGAATCGGGTTTTGCAAAAACGCGTCGCTGGTCCAGGATGGCTTTTTATTTTTTTCGGCAGAGCTCCTTTGCTCCAAGTGTCCCGCGGGCTCCTGATTCATGACCGCAGCTCCTCCTTTTTCCGGGCCAGCCTGGCCTTAAATTCGCTGAGCTGGCCCATCTCGTCCCTGGCGCGGATGATCAGCGGCAGGATGGCGTTGGCCAACAGAACGGCAAAGCAGACGTTTTCCTCATAGCTGCCCAAAATGCGCAGCAGCATTGTCACACAGCCCGCCATAACGCCGTAGAGCAGCCGCGTATACCAGCGCTCGGGCATGGTTGCGGGGTCCGGCAAAAGGAAAACCCCCGCGAACAGCAGGCTGCCGGAGCAAAGCTCCATGCCCACGGAGCCCCAGCGGCTGCCGAAGCTGCGGTGAAGCAGGAACGCCAGCAGCGCCACCGTAACCACAAAGCCCAGGCTCGACAAAGCGGCCTTTCTGCGCTGCTTGATCAGGAAGGAGGCCGCGAACACCGCGGCCAGCACGATGATGCTCCCCGTGCCCATGGGCCCCACCGTCTGCCCCTGCAGAATGGCGCTCAGCTGCTGCCCCTGCATCACGGACTGGCCCTGCCGCAGCAGCGCCGCCAGGGAGCTGGAGTGAATCGGCTCGGCCAGGGCGGAGGGCGCGTAGCTGAATACGACCTCCGGAAAGCAGACCGTGAGAAAAGCAAAGCCCGCGGCCGCCGGAACAAAGGGCGCGCTCATGGTGCCGCCGAAGGGGATTTTCACGGCCAGCACGGCGAACATGGCGCCCGCCACGCCGAACCAGGGGGATATCTGTGCCGGAAGCATGCAGGCGATCCAAAAACCGATAAGCAGCGCGTTGAAATCGTCCAGGCTCCTGCGGCGCAGGATAATCAGCCCGGCCACCAATTCGCAGGCCACCGCCGCCAGCGCGGATATCACCGCCAGGCGCAGCGCCTGCCCGCCGTAATAAACATAGCCCATCACCAGCAGCGGCAGGGTCATCAGCAGCGAAACGCCGTTCCACTGCCGCGCCTCCTGGTTGCCGGAGATCCATTCCTTCCATTTTGGCATCGCGTTTGCCAATATTATCACCTCTTTGTTTCGTTCGGCGTTTCTTCGGCACCGCCTGTTATATCTGTTTTTCCCGGATCGCTGCCTTTTTCTTGTTTATTTTCCAACATTTCAGTATTGCGCACAGCCCGTCCGTTCTATATGATAATAACAGGCACGTTGTTGCTTGCCATAGAGCATTGGAAGGGACGGTAAGAAAAGCGCATGAGAATCGAAGCCATTACGCGGCGAAAAATCATTGTGGAGCTCAACGAGGATGATTTGTCCTCCCTGGATATCACCTATGACGCGCTGGATTACGCCAGCATTGAAACCAGGCGCGTGATCTGGGTCATACTCGACCGGGTGCGGGAAACCACCGGCTGCGATATCGACCCCTCCGGCCAGCTGCTCATTGACGCCATGCCCCGCCCCACCGGGGGCTGCATTCTGTTCTTCACCATCCGCGGCGGCGCGGAATCCTTCGGCGGCTGCCACGAGCTTTCCCAGGAGCGGGTTCTGCGCAAGCAGGAGCATTTGTCGCTTGTCTTTGAGTTCCCCGGCATCGACGCGCTGCTGGACTGCGCCGGCGGGTATTTACGCGCGTACCGGGACCGTTCCAGGCAGCTGATCGCCTCCAGCGAGCTCTTCGCGAAGGAGGACAAGTACCGCCTGCTGATCTGTCCCGCCCGGGAAACGACGCTGGTACGGCAATTCTTTTCGGAGTTCGGGCAGTTTCGCGGCGACGACGCCTATATCGCCGACGCCACCCGGGAGCACTGGCAGCGGGTGGGCGGCAGCGCGCTGTTTGAGCGCTTCGGCGAAAGCGGGATCAGCTCTAACGCAGCCGGCCCGGCCCTCCCCCGCCCGGTCACGGGGCTGTTTCAGCCCGGGAGCGTGTACGTCTGAAAAGGCGCAATTATTGTTCGGCGGCCAGGGCGCGTAATTCCCTGATTGCCGCCGCCGGGTCCTCCGACCCGAACACGGCGCTTCCGGCGACGAAGGTATCGGCGCCGGCGCCGGCGGCCAGGGCAATCGTGCCCTTCGAGACGCCGCCGTCCACCTGAATACGAATATCCAGGCCCCTGCGGGTGATTTCCTCCCGCAGGGCCTTTATCTTTTGCCCCATGTCCGGCATATATTTCTGCCCGCCGCGGCCGGGCTCGACGGTCATCACGAGGACCATGTCCAGCTGATCAAGATAGGGGAACAGTGTCTGGGCGGGGGTGCCGGGCTTGACGCTCAGCGCGGCCTTCGCGCCGCCTTCGCGGATCCGCCGGAGCGTTTGGCTCAGCAGCGGCTCATTCGCGGCTTCGATGTGCAGGGTCAGTATATCCGCGCCGGCCCGCAAAAAATCGCCGATATGGCGCTCCGGCTCCACAATCATCAAATGCGCGTCAAACACCAGTTTTACGCAGGGCCGCAGGGACTTGACCAGCTGCGCGCCGAAGGTAATGGAGGGCACGAAGCTGCCGTCCATCACGTCCAGATGCAGCCAGTCGGCTCCGCAGGCCTCCATGCGCCGGGCCTCCTCCCCCGCCCGGGAGAAATCGCCGGCCAGGAGGGATGGAGCGATTTTAAATTCTCGATTCGCAATGCTCAATTCGCAGTTCTCGATTCTCAATTATTTTGCAGTTTTATTATTTGGCTTTCTTTTTCAGCCATACAGATATTTGTGCTGCTCCGCGGACAATTTGTCAATCCTTCGGCCCAGATAATTCAGCTCCCGGAGGGCAACCTCGCGGTCAATTTCCTTGGGCACGGCCAGAAGCTTGCCTGGAAAGGTCTCGTGCCGGTGCTCCGCCAGCCAGCGGGCGCTGAGGGCCTGAATCGCGAAGCTCATGTCCATGATCTCCGCCGGATGGCCGTCTCCCGCCGCGAGGTTCACCAGGCGGCCCTCCGCCAGCAGATATACCCAGCCGCCGCCGGGCAGCTTGTAGCCCATGATGTTTTTACGCTGTTCAGCGGCCTCAACCGCGATCGACGCAAGCTCCTCCACATTGATCTCGACATTGAAGTGCCCGGCGTTGGCCAGCAGCGCGCCGTCGCGCATAAGGGGAAAATGCTCTTTTGTAATGACGTCATTGCAGCCGGTGACGGTGATGAAGCAGTCGCCCAGCGCCGCCGCCTGGACCATGGGCATGACGTCAAAGCCATCCATAATGGCCTCAATGGCCTTGACGGGGTCGATTTCGGTGACAATTACCCGGGCGCCCAGCCCCTTGGCGCGCATGGCCACGCCCTTGCCGCACCAGCCGTAGCCGGCCACCACCACGGTTTTTCCGGCGACGATCAGGTTCGTGGTGCGGTTGATGCCGTCGAACACCGATTGGCCGGTGCCGTAGCGGTTGTCGAACAGATGCTTGCAGTCGGCGTCGTTGACGCGGATCATGGGGAAGGGCAGCTGGCCCGCCCGCTCCAGAGCGGCCAGGCGGAGGATGCCCGTGGTGGTTTCCTCGCAGCCGCCGATGACCCCCGGCAACAGCTGTGGATACTCCCTGCGCATTGTCTCCACCAGATCGCCGCCGTCGTCGATGATGATATTCGGGCCGGGCGCCAGCACCGCTCGAATATGGCTTTCGTACTCCTTCGCCGTGCAGTTATACCAGGCGAAGACCTCCAGGCCCCGCGCCGCGAGAGCGGCGGCCACGTCGTCCTGAGTGGAAAGCGGGTTGCTGCCGGTAATCCACATCTCAGCCCCGCCCGCCGCCAGCACCTGGCAGAGACAGGCGGTCTTGGCCTCCAAATGCACGGACAAGGCCACTCTGATTCCATCAAAAGGCCGAAGGCGCGAAAATTCCTCCTCCAGGCCGGAGAGCAGCGGCATATTGCGCCGCGCCCACTCTATTTTCCGCCGCCCTGAGGGGGCAAGGGAAATATCTTTGATTTGAGGCATACGGTTCCCTCCCTTCTGTTATACCGCGCGAAGCGGCTGCCCGCCGCCGGCGCATATCCGGTCAGATATTTTCTGCACCTCATAACAGATGCGTTCTTCGTCAAGCTTCGTGAATTGGCCGTTCTCCATCAAGATCTCACCGTTCACTATCACGGTTTCCGCCTCGCTGCCCTGCGCGCCGTAGCACAGCGCCGCCATGAGGTTCGAATGGGGATACCAGTGCGTCCGCCTGAGATTCAAAATCGTGAGATCCGCCTTCTTGCCGGGCTCAATGCTGCCGGTTTCGCTTTCCAGGCCCAGGGCCCTCGCCCCATTGATGGTGGCGGCGCGCAGGCCCTCCGCGGCGGAAACGCATGTGGGATCCTCGTTGATCCCCTTGTGGAGCAGGCAGAGGAAGCCCAGCTCCCGGAACAGGTTTAACGCGTTATTGCTGGCGGCGCCGTCGGTGCCCAGAGAGACGTTCACCCCCGCCGCGAGCAGCTCCCTCACCGGCGCGGCGCCGTTGGCGAGCTTCAAATTGCTTACGGGATTGGTCGCCACGCTCATGCGATTGCGCGCCGCGATTTCGATATCCTCCGGGCTCATATAGACGCAGTGGGCGGCGATTGTTGGGAGCTCCAGCAGGCCCACGCGCTCCATCAGCCCGAAAGGCGTCGCGCCATAGCGCTCCCGGATATCGGCGATTTCGGCGCGGCTTTCCGCCAAATGGGTGTGAATGCCCACGCCCAGCTCCTTCGCCCGCTCAATGACCAGCGCAAGATATTCCGGCGCGCAGGTGTAGGGGGCGTGGGGGGCCAGGCGAAAGGTGATTCTTCCATTCCCGGCGTTTCGGAATTCCGCGATTTCCGCCGTGGCTTCCTTCAGCCGGCGGATACCGCCGGGGTCCTCGCGGCCGCCGCCAACCAGCCCCCGGGAAAGCACGGCGCGCATACCGCTTTCCTCCGCGGCGCGGGCGTTTTCCCCGGCGGAGATATACATGTCGTTGCAGCAGGTCGTCCCGCTCCGGAGCATTTCGCAGGCGGCGAGCAGCGTACCCCAGTAGCTGTCGCCCGGGCGCATGCGCTCCTCCATGGGGAGGATGTTTTCGAAAAGCCACCGCTGAAAGGGCAGGTCGTCCGCGCGGCCGCGAAAGATGGTCATGTAGGCGTGGGTGTGCGTATTGATCAAGCCCGGAATCACCATTCTGTCTTCGCCCGCAATGATTTTGTCCGGCACAAAGCCCGCGGGCGCCTGTCCAACAAAGGCAAGGCGGTCCCCCTCTATGCCAACGTCGCGGCGCTTCACGGTCAACAGCTCCCCTTCGGGCAGCAAGGCCTGCATATTGCGAAGCAATATTCTCAAAGCCATACCTCCTCCAAAACTTAATGCCTACTATCAAATGTCTAAAATCTAAAGTCAAAAGTCAAAAATCTAAAATCTAAAGTCTAAAATCTAAAATCTATTATACCACATGGAAACGAAAAGTGCAAATCGAATTTCAAAATTATTGGAGTTAAGGCTAAATCTTAACGCTAACGCAGTTCATATTTCCCGAACAGTCCGAATAAAAATAACAGAAAGAAGTATGCCGAAAGGACGGTGTCTCCTATGACGGACTATAACAGGGAGCTGAGCTATTCGGAATCCGAGGCGCGCTTCGCGGATTTGCGCGCCGCGCGGGAAAAACGCCGCAGGGAGCGCGGCGGGGACTCCTATGACGACCCGTCTGAATTGGATGGCACGCGGGCAAAGGGCTCCCTGCTGCGCGTGGTGCTGACGCAGATCGTAATCTGCGCGCTGCTGCTGGGCGGAGCCTATCTCTGCCAGCGCTCGTTTCCCGGCAGCTACCGTCAGCTGCGCGCGGCCTATCTCAGCGCGATGCGCACGGATCTTTCGGTGAAAGAGGTTTTCGCCGGAATCCGGCAGGCCTTCGCGTCGCTGCGGGACGAGGTCTATGTCATGGCGCCCTACGATGGGCAAAAGGCCGAAAGCGAAGAGCCCGAAATCGGCGTAGGCGGCAGGGACGAGCCCCTTGATATGGCCGCGAAAAATTGCACCGTGATCCCCCTGATGACCACCGCCGCGCCGGCGCGGCCCATCCGGGAGGGGCGGCTGACCTCCGCCTTCGGACAGCGGACGCATCCCGTCAGCGGAGAGGAAAGCATCCACACAGGCATCGATATCGGCGCCGACATGGGAGAGCCTGTCTCCGCCGCGTTTTACGGCAAAATCCTGCGCGCCCGGGAGGATCCCGAATATGGCAAATACATCCTAATGGAGCACAGCGGCGGTCTGCGTACGCTGTACGGGCACTGCTCCGAGCTTCTCGCACAGGAGGGCATGGTCATCCGCGCGGGGGAGACCATCGCCCTCGTGGGCTCCACCGGGGTTTCCAACGGCCCGCACCTGCACTTCGAAGTTCGTCTGGGCGAGCTGCGCTGCGACCCCCTCCCCCTGTTTGGCGAAAACGGCTATGTATTCCGAAGCGCGGATGGGGATGGGGTGTGATCTTATTACCCTGCGCGTCCGCAAAACGCCCGTCGAGGTCAGCGTCTGGTTTGTCGGCATGGCCGCGCTGTGCTTCTTTGCCGGAACGGCCCGCCAGATCTGCCTGGGCCTGTGCTTCGCCGCGCTGCACGAAGCCGGGCATCTGGCCGTAATGGCACTGTGCGGCGCAAAGCCCAGGCGGCTGTGCCTTACCGCCGCGGGCATGCGCATTGAGCGCCCCGCGGAGCTGCGGCTTTCCTTTCCGCAGGAGATCGCCGCCGCGCTGGCGGGCCCCGCCGTGAGCCTCGCCCTGGCAGGGCTCTTTTTTTGCGCCGGGCGCGCCTTGCCGGGCCTTTGGCTGCTGGAGCAGGGCCTCTGGCTGAATCTGGGCTTCGGCCTGTTCAACCTTCTTCCGGCGCGGCAGCTTGATGGCGGCCGGGCGCTGTATTTCATCCTTTGCCGCTTTTTGCCTGAGGGCCATGCCCGCCGCGCGGGGGCCGCCGCGTCTTTTTGCTGCCTGTTTCTGGCCGCGCTGCTGGCAGGAACCGCCCTGCTGCGGGGGGACGCGCCATGGTCACTGCTGATCGTCTTGGGATACCTGGCAATTTGCTGCTGAAGGCCTTCTGAAAAAAACAAAAAAATCCTTCCAAAACAAAAATTCCGCCCTTGACAAACAGCGGAACGAATGATATAATGTAGTTGGATAAAGACGCTGCCGGAAACGGTTGCCGTTCCTAATCCTCAAAGAGTATTAAGAAGTTAACCGCCCGAGTTTGTGAGGCTCGTGGGCGGTTGCTTCTTTATCCGGTGTACCAGTTCATTGATCCATTGCAGCGCTGTCACGCCAACCGCGATCACCCATTCAGGGGTCCCGATCACCACCGCGCAACCGCCGCCCAGCAGCGCCAATTACATAATATACCACTTTTCGTTATCTGTCAAGTATCTTCGCACCCTCTTTTATTTCCTCACAATTCATATATTTCTTCTTGACAAATTTCGTGTGTTCCTATACAATAAGCTAAACGGAGAAATCCGGAAATTTGAAACAAGGGGAATCCGCTGATGAAAAGAAGAGGCATCGCGATCTTGCTGGCATGTATGCTCCTGTTCACCCTGGGCGCCTGCGGAAAACCGGCGGAGCCAGCCGCCGCGCAAAGCTCCACCTTAAACGGCGAGACGGAAACCATTGACCGCGGCACCACAACCGAAGCCGCCGGCACCAGCGCGCCGGAGGAAAGCGAAAGCGCCACTGTGCCGGAGGACGAAAGCTCTGCCGGGGCGGAGGAAAGCGCCACCGAGACCACCACCGGCTCCGACGGCGAAGCCACCACAACGCTCACGACGACAGCGGCTGTCAAAGCGCCTGTGGGCGGGTCGGCGGCGGACATCGTAAAGTTCTACAACACAGCGGCAAACAACACCAAGGCGCAGAAGAATTTTACGGCGGTGCGCAGCAACAAGCTCGACTGCAACATGACCGAAGGCTTTCTGTCGATTCTTAATCCCGTTCTTAACGATCTTCGCGAAGACAATCCCAATGTGAAAGAGGTTTTCGTCAATGGCAAACCCACCATCGACAGCAGCACCTCTGTCAACGCATTTCTGCCGGTGAAAAATCAGCCCTACATGAGCAAGCTGGAAGTCCGGGCACTGAAGAGCGCCAGCTGCGCCAAAAACAGCGACGGCACCTTCACCGTGAAGCTCGCCTTTAAAGAGGAGAGCTTTCCGGCACTGACCGGAGACGGTGTGCTGCATCATGCGGCTATGGATACCCTGGAGGTGGATTGGGCTGGCCTGCCCGTGACCGTGAATCCCGAAACAACGGCCCGTATCCACGATGCCACCATCACCGCTATTGTGACCGCCGACGGCCAGCTGCTCAAGGAGCTGCACATCTATGAACCAGTGGAAGTCAAAGGCACGGTAAGAATCTTTGGCAAACTGACCGTGGAAGGCTACTGGAAGCAGGATATTATATTCAGTTAAAGACATAGCATAATCAAAAGCTTATCGGCGCCCCCCCCCTTCCGGGATGGGCCGCCGTTTTTATTTTGCTATCATCAATCTGGCTTGTGCTACAGCTTGGGCGGGCGCGGCGTGTCGAACGCGGGCGCTATGGCCGATTTTGTCATGGCGGCCTGCAGGCGCTTCTTGGTGTTGCGGATATCCGTGAGGGAGCTGGCGAGGATGTCCTCGGCCTCGTTGACGATGTCCTCCACCACGCTGCGTACGCCGCCCGCGTACTGCGCGCCCCACTCCTCTGTCTGGCGGCGGAGGTTCTGGCTGTATTCCTGGGCCTGGGCAAACATCCGCTCGGCGGCGGCGCGGCTCTCCGCCTCCATCTGCTCCGCCGCGCCCCGGGCCTGGCGCAGCATTTGCTCCGCCTGCTCCCTGGCCGTCTGGGTGATGGTGTGCTGGTCCACCAGCTGCGCGGCCTGCGCGTGGGCCTCGGCGATAATCTGGTCGCTGTCGGCGCGGGCCTGGGCTACCTTGTCCTTCGTCTGCTGCACCACCGCGTTCACGCGCTCGTTGGTGTGGTCCTCCAGCTCCCTGGCCGCGCGCCTGGCCTCCGCCACGGTGGCGTCCGCCTCGCGCTGGGCCTGGTCGAGAATCTCCGAGCGCTGGGCGACGATTTCCTTCGCCCGCTCCACCACGTTGGGCATGGCGGCGCGGATAGACTCCAGCAAATCCTGCAGGATCATCGGGTCCACCAGCCGCAGGCGCCCCAGCCGCTTGCCGTTGTCAATTTGCTCTTGAATCTGCGAAAGCAACGAATCAACATTATCGGACATTTCGTTTGCACCCCGTCTTTCTCTCTCTTGTTTTATATCCAGGTGACAGCGTTTCTCTTCTATAACCGGATTCTAGCCAAAATATCCGGCAGCGCCTCCGGCGGAACAAAGCAGCTCACGTCGCCGCCGAGCATGCCCACCTGCTTGACCATGCTGGAAGACAGATACATATTCTCGGCGCTGGCCGGCAGGAAAACGGTTTCAACGGCCATGTTGAGCTTTCGGTTCGTCAGCGCCTGCTGGAACTCGAAATCGAAATCGGACAGCGCGCGCAGGCCCTTTACGATCACCGCCGCGCCCACACGCTTGGCATAGAGCGCCGTCAGGCCCTCGTCGCAGTCTACCTCCACGTTGGGGATATCGGCCGTGCAGCGGCACAGCAGGCTCTTGCGCTCCTCGGCCGAAAAGAGGTAGCGCTTCATGGCGTTGGAGGCCACCAGCACGATCACGCGGTCAAACATGGCCGCCGCGCGGCGGATAATCTCGACATGCCCGTTGGTCACGGGGTCAAAGCTGCCGGGGCAAATGGCAATTTTGTTCATGCGACAGGCCCACACTTTCATTCGCCGCGCGTGCTTGCGCGGTAGAGGAATATCTTCGTTTTGCCGTATTGGTAGCTCCGCTCCAGCAGGAGATTCCCCTGCCGGCCGGGCATCGCCTCGCGCAGCGGCGCCTCGCAGAGAACCGCCCCGCCCTCCGCCACGCGGACGCTGACCAGAGCCAGCGCCTCCTGCAGCAGCCCATTGCCATAGGGCGGATCCAGAAAAACCAGGTCAAAAGCTTCGCCCTCGCGGCGCAGCCAAGTCATGGCGTCCGCCTGCAAAACCTTCGCGCCTTCCGCAAGCCCGGCCTTTTCGATGTTCTTTTTCAGGATTTTGACCGCGCCGCGGTTGTTCTCAATAAAGACACAGCTGGCCGCGCCCCTGCTCAGGGCCTCAATGCCCAGCTGCCCGCTCCCCGCGAAGGCGTCCAGCGCGCGGCGGCCCTCAATCTCAAATTGTATCGCGCTGAAAAGAGCCTCCTTCACCCGCTGGGCCGTGGGGCGGACCAGCTCCTCCCCCGGCAGGGTAGAAAGAGGCACGCCGCGGGCGCTTCCCGTGATAACGCGCATGGTCTGTTACCTGCTTCCATTTATTATGTCATTTCGCTCCTATTTTGTCAAGCTTTTTCGCCATTATTTTCAAAATTATAACACTTAAGAAGGCAATCTTTGTCATTGTTTAGCGCTGTACCAATCTGAACCGATATGCGCCTCCACCTCCAGGGGGACATCGAGGGCGGCCGCGGCCTCCATCTCCTCTTTTAGTAATATGGCCACGGCCCGGGCCTCCTCCTCAGGTGCTTCGACGATCAGCTCGTCGTGCACCTGCAGAATTAATCTTGCGCGCAAATTCTCCCGGGCGAGGCGGTTTTCCACGCGGATCATGGCGATCTTGATGATGTCGGCGGCTGTGCCCTGAATGGGCATGTTCACCGCCACGCGCTCGCCGAACTCCCGGGTCTGCCGCTGGGAGTGATTCAGCTCCGGCAGGGCGCGGCGGCGTCCGTAGAGGGTTTCGGCGTAGCCCCGCTCCTTCGCCGTTCGGATCATCTCCTCCCGGAACGCGCGGATGGCCGGGTAGTGGGCGAAATATTCCTCAATGTATTCATCCGCCTCCCGAAAGGAAACGCCGATGTCCTTCGCCAGAGAAAACGCGCCGATGCCATAGAGGATACCGAAATTCACCGCTTTCGCCCGCGTACGCATCAGCGGGGTGAGCATGCCCTGCGGCATATGAAAAACCTGAGCGGCGGTGATGGCGTGGATATCCTGGCCCTCCCCGAAGGCCTTGCGCATGGTCTCCTCCCCCGCCATGGCGGCCATGACCCGCAGCTCAATCTGGGAATAGTCGGCGTCCACGAGCACATAGCCGGAGGGGGCGGCAAAGCAGCGGCGCAG
>WRMQ01000023.1 GCA_009777055.1 Oscillospiraceae bacterium | reverse complement strand
CCTTACGCCAGCTTTTTCTGCCTCGCGGCGGGGTTCTTTGACAGGCTGATACGGCCAGGTTCTTTGGGACCTGGCCGTATTGCTTATTTGCATTCAAACGAGTGGCAGCAGGTGGAGTGCTCGCTTGTGGCGTTTTGCGTCTCTTTCTTCACGTCGATCTGGTCAAGGGAGCAGCAGGCCTCCATCCTGCAGTTGTAGCGGCAGTCGGTGACGTTGCAGCCGATGCTGTGGTTTTCTTTCTTTTGCGCCGTATTCATCGCACGATCTCCTTTTTGTGAATTTTTTGGTTTTTAAATTTCTGTGATTTCTATCTCAGTATTCCCGGAAGCGGACGGAGCATACCCGCCAGATCCTCTATGGAATACAATTCCTTGGAAAGCCCCACCTGAAAACCGCCGAACTGCAGCCGCTCCATCTCCTTGGCGGCGCAGAGCTCATACAGCGCCGCGGCAAACAGCAGCGGGTCGATCCCCCGCGGCAGCAGCGGCTCGAAAGCGGGCGTGAGCTGCGGCAGGCGGCCCCGCACCACACGGCAGCCGGGGAGCTCCCGCTGGTCCGGCGTGAAGATAAGCCCCTTTTCCCGCCCGGTGAAGAGGCTCAGGTCGTCAGCCACCACCACGTCGCTGTTGGCGAAGCAGCCCACCGATTCGCTCAGAATCAGCGTAACGCCATAGCGGCTGAGCAGCTGCTGTGCCGCGCCCCGGTACGCGCCGGGATCCGGTGTGAACACCCGCAGGCTGCCGGCCAGCATCACCAAGGGCTCCAGGGAGCGGCTGAGCAGGCCCTTGCGGTCCACCAGCGTAAGGCTGAGCTTTTGCGCCGGAATCTCGCTGCGCCGCATAACCTGCTGCGCGGCCCGCAGGCACAGCACCAGCGGGAGCCGCTTGGGGCAAAACGCCCGGATGCCGGGCTCCAGCCGCGCCGCGGCGGCTGACACCGCCTCCGGCGGCAGCGGCGGCACGACCCCCTCCGGGAAGAGCATCCTGCTGCGGCAGCGGCCCGCGGCCCGCTCCACGGCGTTCCAGGGAACCTCGCCCCTGCGCCTGCGCGTTTCCAGCAGGAAAAACGGCGCGCCGCTGGGCGTTTCCACACGGATCATCTCCGGCGGCTGCGCGCGCCTCCACTGGCGCATGCGCGGCTCCGGCGGCAGCACTTGCAGGCAGGCAAACATGGCTTATCCTCCTCCGCTAAGGCACAATCTTTCTTGGATAACATATGCGCCGCGGAGAACAGATATGCGAAGCCGCGCCGCCGGACCCAAAATGGGCCCGGCGGCGCTTATCGCTCGTTTATGCTGGGATTAATCAGGCAAGCAGATTGATGATGCGGGTGGCGAGGTTGGCGATCCAGGTGATCAGCAGCGGGGTGCGCAGGCCTTCCCTGCTGAACAGCGCGGCATTCACCGTATCGCTGAAGGCGGTGAAATCCAACGCGGTGCAGCCGTCTTCCGTGATGAGCTCAACGCGCGCAAAGGCGCCGTCAAGGAAGAAGAAGCGGATCTCGTTATCTTCGATCCCGATCTGGGCCACTTTGTAGGTTTTGCCGCCGGCAACGACCTGGGCGCCGGTGATCGTCACGCCTTCGGGCAGCTCGTCGAGATCCGGGATCTCCGTAAGAATCTCATCGAAAGCGCCGAGGATGGCGTCGAGGTCCAGCTCGAAGTCGGCCAGCGCGTCGATGCCGTCGATGAGCTCATAGAGATCCAAAACATAACCTTTGTCAACAAGGGCGACAAAGGCGCTTTCAGCGCTGACAGCGATGCGGATGTTGCTGCCGAGGAACAGGCCAAACACGCCGGAAATAAACCAGGAGGCCAGGCCGGGCAGCACGGGGATCGGCAGCAGCCCGCTGAGCAGGGCGTTGAGGGCATCCCGCAGGGGAAGCGCCAGCTGCGCGGCGGCCCTGTTGCTGTCAACGGTGAGCGTCAGGGGGATGGCCGGCAGTCCGGAGTCGAGCTCAATGCCGTTTTGCTCCAACAGCGAGGCGATCAGGCTGGAGCCGTCCAGCGACACGGTGAACTGCTTGGCCTCGAGGGTTTCTTTCACGCCCTCAAGCAGCGGGAGCACCTCGGAGACCTCAATTGCGGTGCCTTCGCCGTAGGAATCGGCGACGACGCCCGCTGTCAGCGTGGCGGGAGCCGCGAGGGTGGGAATCGCCAGGGAAAGCGCCAGAACCAGGGATAGAACGATAGCCAGAATCTTTTTCATGCGTTTGTTTCCTCTCTCTCAATGTTTTTTGCCATCAAATTTATGATTATTTTCATTGCTATTTAATGGCAATAAACAGTATAGCACAAGCTGTTTCTGATATGTTTCCGCATTGGAAAAATATTCTGAAATTTTCTCTTTTCGGGCCGCCGGTCTGGCTCCTCCTGCCGCCACTCTCCCAGGAATTGACGGACCGCGTAATTTGCTTTCCCAAATATCGGGTTTTCTTCCCGTTTTGAAAAATAGCTGCTCAAAATTTGGCGAAAAACCGTTGACATATGCTGAAGCATGCTGTAATATGGTGGTGCGCCGCGAGTTAGCGCGTTGATTTAAAAACAAATCAAAACATCAAAACAAGACAAACCAAATCAAGACAAAAAAAGAAACGATGATAAAAACAAAGGAAGCCCGGAAAAACCGCGAAAGGAATGGATCATAAAAATGGCGAATAAAAGAGAGAAGGCAAAATGGCTGGCCGCCCTGCTGCTTTGTATGACCTGCCTGGCGCTGTGCCTGACGATGCTGACGACGCCGACCCTGGCTGAGCCGGATGGGGAAGAGGAATCCTCCTCGACGAGCGAATCCTCCAGCGAGGAAAGCTCGGATACCACGGCGCCCAGCACAAGCATTGACGAATTCTCAAGCTTAACGGCGACGGATACGACGGCGCCCAGCTCTTCGACACAATCCAGCAGCAGCACGAGCGCTTCCACGGAATCGACCGCCGCCCCCGCGGCGCATTATAAGCCCGTGAGCGGCTACCAAAAGCTCTTTGAGATCGTCGACGCCGAGGGCGGCTCCATGAACCCCCCGCAATTCGTCTACAACGCCTCTAACGATCCTTCTAAAGGCACGAACGCGAAGTGTTATCCGAAAGACGGCAAATACTACGCCGAATTTTTGAATTATTCCAACATCTATCTCTGTGTGAAGGCCGACGGCGCCCTGGATTACCTGGACGCCATCTGGACGGGCTTTGACCAGACCTGGGGCACCCCCGACGACGTGGCCGCGCGCTACGAAAAGAACGACCAGACCTTCTACCATCAGCTCCGGGATGCCCTGGGCAACCTCATTGACAAATGGGACCTCATCGTCAACCAGATCCCCAACATGCCCGGTCACCCCGATTACAGCGCGCCGGGCTCCAGCACCACGGCTTCCACCGGAACAACCACGGGCGGCGGGGAAACCTCGTCCACCACCAATCCCTTCTTCAGCACCACGAGCTCCAACAACACCAGCCTGATGCCGGAAACGAGCAGCGGTATCAGCATCGGCATCGCCGTTTGCGTCGTGGTTCTGCTCATGGGCTGCGGCTACTGCGGCTACCGCTTCTTCCGCAAGGAAGGCGCCGGCGATTACTACTACGCGTAACAAGCGGCGTGGTTTCGCCCAACAAATCAGCTTTCTTCTTGTCCGTTTATGGACTTCTCCTCCCCCTCCCCCTCTCCCTCCCCTGGAGAGGGGGTCCCCTTTTTTACAGCCAAAGAAACCCACGTTTCCGTGAGCGGCAACAAAATAACAACGCGGCCCGGTTCACGCCGGGCCGCGCTACTTATGCGGACGTAGTTTAAGCAGAACAGCCACCATCCCGGCGGCAGATGCGGGTGCAAGCCCGGGCCGCTCGCTCAAGTATTGTGCTAAATATTCCGCCATAAAACTTCAACCTGCGTAATAATATTCCGCAGACGGATGCCGTCAATTTCGGCGTCCAAAAGCTTATTTAAAGTGTCGAACGGTTGCAGGCAGGCTTCGTTATTAGCCTCATATAATTCAAATGGGCCGTCCTCCAGTCCATCTCCTGAGCGGATTATCCCATAAGTTTTATCGCCGTATACGAAGCCTATTTCTCTGCCACAGATGATGCTCCATTTGAATTCGCTGATGGTCTTAAAGCGATATTCCTCTGCATCAAATTGATATTCGCGATGTACATAGCGCATTGTGCTTGCCTCCTTCGTTATTACGCTAGCGACTGAATTTGTCCCTGTTTTAAACAGATCAAAGATATAGCCGAGATACGGCACATCCGTGTCAAAATAGTTGACTGGTTTTCCAAAATCAGGAATCCCGCGTTCCCAGCCAATGATGTGGTCATGAATTGGGGAATGGGCGTTTGGTGTGCTATGGTCACTATAATGTCTTTCTACAACACCTCGCCCGTTTTCGCCGATCACTGTATCGCGTTCATATCCGCCTCTTGCGTTTGAATTGATGATGTCTCCAGGTTCGCCGACCAATCTGCCATCATCGGCTTTGGAGGGTTGCCACTCTCCGCCAACAGCACTGCCCCCGCCTTTGCTGATAACGAAATCGTCAAATATCACATGGCCAGTACGTTTTACGATCCTTATGCCTTCTGTCGGCTCTGCCGCTGCCTTGCCAATATCGTCTTCGTCGTGTTTCCATGAACTGAGTTCATAATCCACATGAACGATGTTGCCTTGCATTTCAGGAAAAGGCGTGTAGTAACAGATGATGACGGACGGCTCAATGCGGCGTAGCATTTCGTTGTAGCCTGCTAAGAACCAATCTTTCTGATCCTTGCGGTTGTTGTGTTCCGAAGCCATGTAGGTTGATACCGCGACAGCGGAACCCTTGGCAATGCCATCAAAACAAAAGCCGAATGTTGATTCATCGCCCCAATTCACAGTTGGCACCACTTTGATGCCCTGATCCGCGAGGTACGCGCCGACCCAGCGATTGCGGAAGGTGTTGTACAATTGCATTACTGGGTGCATTTCCAAGTACATGCTGAAATCAGGGGTAAGCACGGCGCGATACTTTTCGAGTGCTTCGACGCGCTTTTCCGGGGCTGTCCATATGTCCTCAAACTTATAATCGTAGAGAAAAAAATGAACCATGCGTTGGAAATGCTCGTCATTTCCGTTCTTCGCACGGTCGTAGCCTATAAGTCTGAGTTCACCTAGTTCTTCTGCCGTCAGTGTGCATTTTGGGACATTTGGCATTTTCCAGTGGTTGTCGCCGAGGAACTGATTGCGTAGGAAGAGAGGACTGTTTCGGTAATGGTAGTTTTCGATTGTCACTAAATAACCTCCTTAAATTTATTCCTTTCTTCCCTTTTAAACATAACATGGATTTTCTGATTTGTCAAGATAAATTTCTAAAGGAGATTACACCCCATGAAAATCACCAAAACCTACGAAACCGTCCCCTTGGCGAAGCTGGTGCCCTACGCCCGCAACGCCCGCAAGCACAACGCCAAGCAGGTGGCGCAAATCCGGGCCGCTTGCATGTGCGAGTGTAGTTCAATTGCAGAACAGCCGCCCAGCCAGGCGGCAGATGCGGGTGCAAGCCCGGGCCGCTCGCTCAAGTATAGCTTTACTCGTGAATCTCCTTTACGTATATAAGCCGGTGAGTATCCGGGTCTTTTAGCTGGCTGTCATGATACCCCACCGAACGCCAGAATGGATCACCTGTCACCGGGTCGGGCGTGAGAAAGGTATTCGTAATCCCCCAATCAAGGAATAGCTTCTCCATTTGCCGGTTCATTTCAGTCGCGAACCCCTTTCGCCTGAAAGATAGGGCAATGCAAAATTCCATAACCATCCCGTAATCAGGTGGAATGCCGATTGATCGAATGCCGCCGGAAAGACCGAAAAACGCAAAGCCGACCATGCGTCCTTCAGAATATAGAGCGTTGAAGCCTGTTTTTTGCGTCTTGTGCGCGTGCGCTACCCGATTTTTTAAGCGTCGGTAAATCTTCCTTCGTTTTTCCGGCTTTGAGCCGTCCCTTGTTGTAGTTTCACGCCAATATGGGAGCCATATCTTTCGCAATTCTCGCAACTGTCTCCTGTCGTCAGGGTCTACGGTAACAAAATCAACTCCCTGCATTCGTGTGCTCCTTCATTTGATATAAATGAATTATACCATATTCTACAAACTAAATCAACTTTTTTTACAGGAGGCCCCCATGAAAATCACCAAAACCTACGAAACCGTCCCCTGGCGAAGCTGGGGGATGTACCGGGGCGAGCGTATTGCCGTGGCCGAGCGGCACAAAAAATCTTAGTTGCTTAGTTTTTCACACATTCTAAAATCCAGCCGTTTTCTTGAGTTTCACTTTGTACAGTCCAGCCGCAGTCGCGCAATGTGCGCAACAATTCACGGCGAGAGTAGTATTGTAAAGTGATTTCATATGGAAATTGAGTATCATCTACATGCACAGTTTGCTTGATATAAAAGCGTTTCGACGATGCTTCATAACGACATTGGCCCGTCTTCCACACCTTCGGCCCGCTTTCTTTTGGTACGCGCGGGTGATATGTTTCTAGAGGGGTTTTGTAAGATTTTTTGCCGGGCAGCGTGAGCGCAAGCATCAGCCCGCCGCCAGAGCGCATGTGCAGGGCAATTGTCCTCAATGCCTGCTGCACCGCTTCCAAATCTGCGAGTAAATGCAAGTCGTTGTCCTTTATCAAGCAGAAATCGAAGTCTTTTGTGAGCAATGAAAAACTACGGACATCGGCGATTTGCAGATCAAGATTTTCAATCGCGCCAAATCGGAATAGCCCCTCTGTGATCATTTCCTGCGTTATATCAAATCCTGTAACAAGGCAACCTTTTTGAGCCATGAAAGCACCCAACTGCCCCAACGCGCACATTGGCAACAAAACCTTGTTCCCATAGGGGCGGGCGCAATGCAACCATCGTTCATATTCTGGGGTGTTGTCAAAGCCATCCCAATCCCATACTGCAGCATGGGCGGCATAATCGTCTATCATAATTCCTCCAGATACTATATCTTCTACCCTGATTATATAGTATTTCACACATAAAATCAAGCAAAACCGAAAGGGGGCCTCGTGATGGGCCGCGCTTTGGACTACTCCTGCACGAGCCGCGAAAGATGGTTTTTCGCGTGTGCAAGCAACCACTCCAACTCGGCAATCGCGTGTTCGCAGGCCTGGCGCTGCGCTTCGCCGGGTAAAGCAACCATGATAGCGATATGCTCCCGGCTGGTACGCATACTTGGCATTTCATTCAGGATACGCTCCGCTTCGGCCTGATGAGGGCGGTTAGTCTCTTTTCTTGGCAACGCTAAGGAGCATCATGGCACATATGAACACGAAGCCCATCGCCAAAAATGTTGTTTCCATCGCTGGCCTCACCTCCTTGGTCAGAATGACGTCCGGAGGGACTAACGCTTCTCAAGCAAAGCGGCGCAACGCGCGAATACAGTATAGCACAGCGAAGATCAGATTTCAACAAATATTTCCAAATTTTACAATGCCGAAAAAGAAATCAAACAAATAATCCCAAAACCTCTTTACAAGCCCGCCGAAATGTGTTATTCTATATAGGATCGCCGTTCCCCGGCAGTTGGAATCACCGCCCGCCGCTGAGAAACCGGCGCAATATCTTCGTTATTATAACGACTGAAAGGTGAACTGAACATGACCCAGGAAGAAAAGAACGCTGTTATGGCCGAATATGCCCTGCATGAGGGCGATACCGGCTCACCCGAGGTGCAGGTCGCGCTGTTGACCAAGCGCATCAACGACCTCACCGAGCACCTCAAGGTGCACAAGAAGGACCATCACTCCCGCCGCGGGCTGTTGAAGATGGTCGGTCACCGCCGCAATCTGCTGGGCTACCTGCAGAAGGTTGACATCGCGCGCTATCGCGCGTTGATCGCGCGGCTTGGTATCCGCAAGTAGCAGCAAACACCGGCAGCCATTCGCTGTTTTATGAAGCATCGAATGGCTGTCCTCTTGTTGGCAAACACTAATGGCGGATTTAATTTTGTTCACTGAACAGAGGAGATTCGTTTTAGCGGTAAATTATGTGCCCGCGCGCGCGGACATGTTATTTATTGCTAAATCCTTCTCCTTTGTTTAATGAAAATAAAAAAGAGGAGAAGATTATGTTTTTTAAGGACTTCAGGAAGTTCGAGACCACCATCGGCGGGCGCCCCTTCGTGGTGGAAACCGGCAAGATGGCGCAGCTGGCGGGGGGCTCCTGCCTGGTGCGCTACGGCGAGACCAACGTGCTTTGCACCGCGACCATGAGCGCGAAACCCCGGGACGGCATTGATTTCTTTCCGCTTTCGGTGGATTTTGAGGAAAAGCTCTATTCCGTGGGCAAGATCCCCGGCTCCTTCCAGCGGCGGGAGGCCCGGCCCAGCGAAAAGGCCATTCTGGCCGGGCGCGTGATCGACCGCCCCATCCGCCCGCTGTTCCCCAAGGATATGCGCAATGACGTGGGCGTGGTCGCCACCGTGATGAGCGTGGATCAGGACTGCCCGCCGGATATGGTGGCCATGCTGGGTGTTTCGATCGCCCTTTCCATCTCCGAGATTCCCTGGCGCGGGCCCGTGGCGGGCGTGTGCGTGGGCCTCGTGGACGGCGCGTATGTGATCAACCCCACCGCCGCGCAGCGGGAGAAGAGCCGCATGAGCACGGTGGTAGCCTCCACCGGCGAGCTGGTGGCCATGATTGAGGCCGGCGCCAGCGAGGTGACCGAGACGGAGATGTTCGAGGGCATCCTGTTTGGCCATGAAGAGAATAAAAAGCTCGTGGCTTTCATCGAAAACATCGCGAAAGAAATCGGCAAGCAAAAGATCGACTTCCCCTCCAACGACCCGCCGGAGGAGATGTACGAGGCCATCAAGGCCTTCGCCATAGAGGATGTGCGCGCCGCGCTGGATACCGACGACAAGCGCGTCCGCGACGAGCGCCTGAAGCCCGTGTATGAAAAAGTACACGCGCAGTTCGACGAAAAATATCCCGAGCTCCTGGAGAAGATTGAGGATTGCCTCTACAAGACGCAGAAGTACGTCGTGCGGCGCTGGCTGCTGGACGACGGCAAGCGCGTGGACGGCCGCGGCATCGACGATATCCGCCCGCTGAGCGCGGAGGTGGACCTGCTTGACCGCACCCATGGCTCCGGCATGTTTACCCGGGGCCAGACCCAGGTGCTCACCACCACCACCCTGGGCCCCATGAGCATGGACCAGCTCCTCGACGGCATTGACGACGAGACCAGCAAGCGCTATATGCACCACTACAACTTCCCCAGCTATTCCGTGAGCGAGACCCGACCCTCCCGCGGGCCGGGCCGCCGCGAGATCGGCCACGGCGCGCTGGCGGAGCGCGCGCTGCTCCCCGTGATTCCCGCGGTGGAGGAGTTCCCCTACGCCATCCGCCTGGTGAGCGAGGTCATTTCCTCCAACGGCTCCACCTCTCAGGGCGCGATCTGCGGCTCCACGCTGTCGCTCATGGCGGCGGGCGTGCCCATCAAGGCGCCGGTGGCCGGCATCTCCTGCGGATTGATCACCGAGGGCGAGCGCTTCATGACCATGGTGGACATCCAGGGCCTGGAGGATTTCTTCGGCGACATGGACTTTAAAGTAGCGGGCACCCACGCGGGCATCACCGCGATTCAAATGGACCTCAAGATCGACGGCCTTACCCCCGCCATCATCCAGGAGGCCCTGGAAAAAACCCGGAAGGCCAGGCTGTATATCCTCGACGACATCATGCTGCCCTGCATCGCCGCGCCCCGGGAGGAGCTCTCGAAGTGGGCGCCCAAGATGCTCACCACCACCATCGCGGTGGAAAAGATCAGCGAGGTCATCGGCAAGCAGGGCAAGGTCATCCAGAAGATCTGCGCCGAGTGCAACTGCAAGATCGACGTGGAGGAGGACGGCAAGATCTTCATCTGCGCCGTTGATATTGAGGACGCAAAGCGCGCGCTGTTCATTGTCGAGACCATCGCCAACGATCCCGAGATCGGTTCGATCTACAAGGGTGTCGTTACCCGGTTGATGGACTTCGGCGCCTTCGTGGAAATCGCTCCCGGCAAGGAGGGCCTTGTGCACGTGAGCCATCTGGATGTCAAGCGCACCGAGCGGGTGTCGGACGTTGTGGCTGTGGGCGACGAGGTGATCGTCAAGGTGCGCGAGATCGACGATCAGGGCCGCCTGAACCTTTCCCGCCGCGACGCCTTGATTGAGGTGGAGGGCCTTGTGCCGGAGAATACCGTTTCCGACGCCCCGCGCCGTTCCGGCCCGCCCCGCGGCGGCCCCGGCAGGGGAGGACGCGACGGCGACAGAAGGCCGCCGAGGCGCTAGATTAGATTTTAGACTTTAGACGTTAGATTTTAGATTGTGATTTATGTAATACAGGGGCGGGCTTTGCGGCTTGCTCCTGTTTTTTTTTGCGAATATTTGAGACGAGATTTGATAATACTTGACAAATAATTTGCTCTGTGGTATAAAGTAATAGGTGAGTTTAAACTTTGAGGCTAGCCTTAGAGTTAAGCGTAACGCTAACGCTAGCTCTAACCATAGATCTAACGTTAACCCATACTTTATATATACATAAAAAGGAGGCCCTCCCATGCCGCTAACCGCCGAAAATCTCAGCCAGCAGGAGCGCGAAGCCGTCGCCGGTATGCTTGAAGCCGCTGTCCAGGAGCTTGACAGCTTGCGCGAAGGCGAAATCTTCCGCCTTTCCGATTTGTTCAAAGGATACGAATGGAACCGGATCTCATACATTTATAGATCCTTGCTGGGCCGCCTCTTTTTGCAGTACGCGCACGGCGCCGAGGGCAAGCGGCGGATTAACGCGCTGGAGCATATTCGCAATCAGCAAAAATATGTGCGCAAATAGGCCGGAAACACGCTTTTTTGAATCATCACAGTTTTTTCTGAATAAGCTATCCTTCCCCGGCCCATACTCCGGTTGAGCTCAAATAGTTCAACCGGAAGGGATGGCATATATGTACCGCAATTTACATAGCCCGGCTCAGCACCGGGAACAGAGGCGGCGGCTTCTGCGCCGTGCCGCGTTGGTCATAGTCTGCGTCTTCATGGCCAGCCTGTTCAGCTTTCAGGCGAGATGCGCGGGAATCCGGAAAGAGGTGCTGCGCCTGCACGTGATCGCCAACTCCGACGGCGAAGCCGACCAGGCCGCCAAGCTTGCCGTCCGGGATGCGCTGCTGCTGGAGGGGGCCGGTCTTTTCGACGGCTCCGTCACGGCAGGGGAGGCCGAAAAGGCCCTCGCGCCGCGGCTGGATGCCCTCGTGGCCTGTGCCCGCCGCGTTTTGCGGGAGCGGGGCCTGGATTATCCGGTGCGTATCGAGGCCGGAACAGAGTACTTCAACACCCGCACGTATGAGGGCATCACCCTGCCCGCCGGGCGCTACCAAGCGCTGCGGGTGGTTCTGGGGGATGGAAAGGGCCTCAACTGGTGGTGCGTGATGTTTCCGCCGCTGTGCCTGCCCGCCGCCGCACCCAGGAAGCGGGTATCCATGGACGCGGTGCTCACGAATGGCCAGCTGCGCTTGGTGGAAAGTAACCCGAAATACGAAATCAGGTTCCGGATCGTGGAGCTTTGGGAGGGGCTGATGGAGCGTTTCCGCTAAGCAATATTTGTCAATTTGAACGAAATACGGTCTGAAAAGATTGTTGATCCAGTCACATCGCGCGAAGCGGCTAAAACAGTCAAAAAATCCTTGACAAATTGCTTGTCAAGGATTATAATTATAAAATAATGCAATGATTACAATGGCGTTGTGCGCGTACTTGTCGGCGGAACACCTGCTTTTGCTTAGTTTAGCACGTTCCGCGGAAAAAAGCAAGCAAAATTTTTGGAAAAAATAAAAACAGGTAAAACCGCGAAAAATGGGGATGTTCCGGCCGCTCTATGAATAAGGACGTCGTTAAATGCCGCGTTAATGCAAACAATTTTGGGGAAATGGTAAGGGAGGATGGTTCCATGCCGATTGTCACACCTGTCCGTCGTGGCAAGCAGACCCGCATGAGCTACGGCAAAATCCGCGAAGTAATGGATATGCCCAATCTGATTGAGGTGCAAAAGGATTCCTTCCGCTGGTTCCTGGAGGTCGGCCTTCGCGAGGTCTTCAGCGATATCGCCGAAATCACGGACTACAGCAAAAATTGGGTGCTCACCTTTGTGGATTACCGCCTGGACGACAAGCCCAAGTATACCGTGCGGGAATGCAAGGAGCGTGACGCGACCTACGCCGCGCCCATGCGTGTGAAGGCCCGGCTGCTCAACCGCGAGACCGGCGTGCTCAAGGAAAGCGAAATATATATGGGCGATTTTCCGCTCATGACGGAAAGCGGCACCTTCGTCGTCAACGGCGCGGAGCGCGTGATCGTCTCCCAGCTGGTGCGCTCGCCGGGCGTCTATTTTGGCCGGAGCTTCGACAAAACCGGCCTGGAGCTCTATTCCGGCACCATCAACCCCAACCGGGGCGCCTGGCTGGAGTATGAAACCGACGTCAACGACCTGTTCTATGTCCGCATCGATAAAAACCGCAAGCTGTTCGTCACCACCTTCCTGCGCGCGCTGGGGCTGGAGACGGACGACGAGATCCGCGCGTTTTTCGGCGAGGACAAACGCATGGAGGCGACGCTGGAAAAAGATGAGATCGCCAACTCCGCCGAGGCCTGCATGGAGGTCTTCCGCAAGCTGCGTCCCGGCGAGCCCGTAACGCTCGAAACCGCGCAGGAGCATTTGCAAAATCTCTTCTTCGACCCCCATCGATATGATATCTCCCGGGTGGGCAGATATAAATATAATAAGAAGCTGGCCATCAGCGCCCGGCTGGCGGGCTGCCGGCTGGCGGAGCCCGTGGCGGATCCCCGCACCGGCGAGATTCTCGCGGAGCCAGGCGAGCTGATCACCTTTCAGAAGGCCTATCAGCTGGAGCAGGCCGGCGTGACCCGGGCCGTGGTGCGGCTGCCGGAGGAGCACACCCTCACCGTATGCTCCAACGGCATGATCGACCCCAAGGGCCGCCGGGACGAGGACACCGACAGCCCGGAGCGCATGTATGACTACCTGCCCCAATTCAGCCAGGAGCAGCTGGACGCCATCGGCATGGGCGAAAAGGTATACGCGAAAGTGTTTTTCGAGATTCTGGACCAGGAGCTTTCCGACGAAGAGCTTCTGGCGGAGCTGAAAAAGCGTTCGGACGAACTCATTCCCAAAAACGTGACCCTGGACGATATCTTCGCCTCTGTGAATTATGTCAATTGCCTGGCCCTGGGCGTCGGCAAGGCCGACGACATCGACCATCTGGGCAACCGCCGCATCCGCTGCGTGGGGGAGCTGCTGCAAAACCAGTTCCGCATCGGCATCGCCCGCATGGAAAAGCTGGTGCGGGAGAAAATGACGCTCCAGGCCCAGGATGATGTGGACAAGATTTCCCCCGCGACATTGATTAATATCCGCCCGGTTTCCATGGCGATCAAGGAGTTCTTCGGCTCCTCCCCCCTGAGCCAGTTCATGGACCAGACGAATCCCCTGGCGGAGCTCACCCATAAGCGCCGCCTTTCGGCCCTGGGCCCCGGCGGCCTTTCCCGCGACCGCGCGGGCTTTGAGGTGCGCGACGTGCACTACAGCCATTATGGCCGCATGTGCCCCATCGAAACGCCGGAAGGCCAGAACGTGGGCCTGATCTCCTATCTTGCGACCTTCGCGCGCATCAACAAATACGGCTTTGTGGAGGCCCCCTTCCGCCGGGTGGAAAACGGCGTGGTGCTCGACCGCGTGCGTTACATGGCCGCGGACGAGGAGGACGAATACGTGGTGGCCCAGGCCAACGAGGCCCTGGACGGCCAGAACCGCTTCATCAACCCCCGGGTCAATGCCCGCTGGCGGGACGAATACCTTGAGGTGGACGCCGCCCGCGCGCAGTATATGGACGTATCCCCCAAGATGGTGGTGTCCGTGGCCACGGCGATGATTCCCTTTTTGGAAAACGACGACGCCAACCGCGCCCTCATGGGCTCAAACATGCAACGGCAGGCCGTGCCGCTGCTCAAAACAGACGCCCCCCTGGTGGGCACCGGCATGGAGTTCAAGGCGGCCATCGACTCCGGCGTGGTGGTGCTGGCGAAGGAGGCCGGCACCGTGTGCGGTGTGAACGCGGACCAGATCGCCGTCAGGAACGACAAGGGCGCGAAAAGAAGCTACGAGCTCATCAAGTTCATGCGCTCCAACCACGGCACCTGCATTAACCAGAGGCCCATCGTCTCCGTGGGCGAGCGGGTGGAGGAGGGGCAGGTCATCGCGGACGGCCCCGCCACCGACCAGGGGGAGATCTCCCTGGGCAAAAACGCCCTCATCGGCTTCATGACCTGGGAGGGCTACAACTACGAAGACGCCGTGCTGGTCAACGAGAAGATCGTGCAGGACGACATCTATACCTCCATTCACATCGAGCAGTTTGAGCTGGAGGCCCGGGACACCAAGCTGGGCCCGGAGGAGATCACCCGCGACATCCCCAATGTGGGCGACGACGCCATGAAGGATCTGGACGAGCACGGCATTATCCGCGTGGGCGCCGAGGTCAAATCCGGCGATATCCTCGTGGGTAAGGTCACCCCCAAGGGCGAAACCGAGCTCACCGCCGAGGAGCGGCTCCTGCGGGCCATCTTCGGCGAAAAGGTGAAGGAGGTGCGCGACACCTCCCTGCGCCTGCCCCACGGCGAATACGGCATTGTCGTCAACGTGGAGGTCTTCACCCGGGAGAATTCCGACGAGCTCTCCCCCGGTGTGAACATGGTGGTGCGCTGCTACATCGCCCAAAAGCGCAAGCTCTCAGTGGGCGACAAAATGGCGGGCCGCCACGGCAACAAGGGCGTGGTATCCCGTATTCTCCCCCAGGAGGATATGCCCTTTCTGGAGGACGGCACCCCCCTGGACATCGTGCTCAACCCCCTGGGCGTGCCCTCGCGCATGAACATCGGGCAGGTTTTGGAGGTCCACCTGGGCTTCGCGGCCCGGCAGCTGGGTTACCAGCAGGGCGAGAAATACATGCTCATGACCCCGGTCTTCGACGGCGCGCAGGAGAGCGATATCCGCGACGCCCTGCGGGAGGCGGGTCTGGCCGAGGACGGCAAGAGCTGGCTCTTTGACGGCCGTACAGGCCGCCGCTTCGACAACCGCGTCACCGTTGGCGTAATGTACTTCCTCAAGCTGCTGCACCTGGTGGACGACAAGATCCACGCCAGATCCACCGGCCCGTACTCCCTGGTCACCCAGCAGCCGCTGGGCGGCAAGGCGCAGTTTGGCGGCCAGCGCTTCGGCGAGATGGAGGTCTGGGCATTGGAGGCCTACGGCGCCGCCTATACCCTGCAGGAAATCCTTACCGTGAAATCCGACGACGTCGTGGGCCGCGTGAAGACCTACGAGGCCATCGTCAAGGGCAAAAACGTGCCCCAGCCCAGCATTCCGGAATCCTTTAAGGTCTTGATCAAGGAGCTCCAGTCCCTGGCGCTGGATGTGCGTATTCTGGACGCCGAGGGCGAGGAGATCGACCTGAAGCAGACCTTCGAGGACGAGCCGGGCTTCAGTGTGCCCGAGGAGCGCCGCGCGGTGCCGCCCATTGATATGAGCGAGGACGAGCCCGACGACGACCCGGCGGACGACGATTTCGACGGCGAGGGCGGGCTTTCGGACGACGACAGCCTTGAGGAGGAATTCGCCGCCCCGGAGGACGCGGGAGAAGGCGAATATCTGGACGATTACAGCGACGACTACGTACCGGAGGAGTAGATGATAGACGTTAGACATTAGATATTAGACATTAGACAGTTACGGCCTGAAGCGCATCTTTTAGAATCTAAGAATCTAAGAATCTATCATCTGAAAATCTAGTAATGGAGCTGCTATATGGAACAACACACCACCTTTGAATATATCCGTATCGGCCTGGCATCCCCCGGGCAAATACGCGCGTGGTCCTTTGGGGAAGTGAAGAAGCCGGAGACCATCAACTACCGGACGCTGAAGCCCGAGCGGGACGGCTTGTTCTGCGAGCGCATCTTTGGGCCGACGAAGGACTGGGAATGCCACTGCGGCAAATATAAGCGTATGCGCTACAAAGATAAAATCTGCGAGCGCTGCGGCGTGAAGGTCACCAAGGCGAAGGTGCGCCGGGAGCGCATGGGCCAC
Source organism: Oscillospiraceae bacterium (assembly GCA_009777055.1). GTDB lineage: Bacteria > Bacillota > Clostridia > Oscillospirales > Acutalibacteraceae > WRMQ01. The sequence goes on along the minus strand of WRMQ01000023.1, from coordinate 13,830 downwards.
ATTGAGCTGGCCGCGCCCGTGTCGCATATCTGGTATTTCAAAGGCATCCCCTCCCGCATGGGGCTGATTCTGGATATCTCCCCCCGCAACCTGGAAAAGGTGCTCTATTTCGCCATGTATATTGTCACCGATCCGGGGGATACGCCTCTGATCAAGGGCCAGACCCTGGACGAAAAGAGCTATGCCGAATACCGCATGCGCTACGAGAGCGATTTTTCGGCGGGTATGGGCGCGGAGGCGATCAGAACCCTGCTGGCGGGCATCGACCTTGACCAGCTTTCCGTGGAATTGCGCGCCGAATTTGAAAACGCCTCCGGCCAGAAGCGCGCCAAGCTGCTCAAGAGGCTGGAGGTTGTCGAGGCCTTTAAAAACTCCCATAACCGTCCGGAATGGATGATACTGGACGTGGTGCCGGTGATTCCGCCGGAGATCCGCCCGATGGTGCAGCTGGACGGCGGGCGCTTCGCCACCTCGGATTTAAACGACCTTTACCGCCGGGTGATCAACCGGAACAACCGCCTGCAAAAGCTGCTGGAGCTGGGCGCGCCGGAGATCATCGTGCGCAACGAGAAGCGCATGCTCCAGGAGGCTGTGGACGCTCTGATCGACAACGGCCGCCGCGGCCGCCCGGTGACCGGGGCGAATAACCGCGCCTTCAAGTCGCTTTCGGATATGCTCAAGGGCAAGCAGGGGCGTTTTCGACAGAACCTGCTGGGCAAGCGCGTGGACTACTCCGGGCGCTCCGTGATTGTCGTGGGGCCGGAGCTGAAAATCTACCAGTGCGGCCTGCCCAAGGAAATGGCGCTGGAGCTCTTCAAGCCCTTTGTCATGAAGCGTCTGGTAGAGACCGAAAAGGCCGGCAATGTGAAGAGTGCCCGCAAGATGGTGGAGCGCTCCCATCCGGATGTCTGGGACGCGCTGGAGGTCGTCATTGAGGATCACCCCGTGATGCTCAACCGCGCGCCGACGCTGCACAGGCTGGGTATCCAGGCCTTTGAGCCGGTGCTGGTGGAGGGCCGCGCGATCAAGCTCCATCCGCTGGTATGTACCGCGTTCAACGCCGACTTCGACGGCGACCAGATGGCCGTGCATGTGCCGCTTTCCGCCGAGGCCCAGGCCGAGGCCCGCATGCTCATGCTCGCGGCGAACAACCTGCTCAAGCCCTCCGACGGCCGCCCCGTCACCGTGCCTACCCAGGACATGGTGCTGGGCTCCTATTACCTGACCTATATCCGGCCCGGCGCGAAGGGCGAGGGCAAGGTCTTTTCCAGCGTGAGCGAGGCCGAGATGGCCTATGACGAGGGCGACCTGGATCTTCACGCGAAGGTGAAAATCCGCATGACCCGCAAAACGGAGGAGGGCAGGACCATTGCCCGGCTCATCGAAACCTCCCTGGGCCGTGTGATTTTCAACGAGCCGATTCCGCAAAACCTGGGCTTTGTCGACCGCGGGGATCCCGAAAACCTCATGAAGCTTGAGGTGGATTTCCTCGTCAACAAGAATATGCTGGGCAAGATTATCGACCGCTGTATCCGGGTCTACGGCACCTCGGAGGCCTCCGAGGTTCTGGATAAAATCAAGAGCCAGGGCTACCGCTTCTCCACCCGGTCGGGCATCACCGTGGCCGTGAGCGACGCCACCATTCCGCCGCAAAAGGCCCACCTGCTGGCCCAGGCGGAGGAGCGCATCCAGGGCATCAACAGGCAGTACAACCGCGGTCTTATCTCCAACGGCGAGCGCTCCGACCGCGTCATTGCCACCTGGGACGGATGCACCCGCAAGGTGGCCGACGCCCTGAAGGAGAACTTTGACGAATACAATCCCATCAATATGATGCTTCGCTCCGGCGCCCGCGGCAACGACAGCCAGCTGCGCCAGCTGGCCGGCATGCGCGGCCTGATCGCCAACACCGCCGGAAAAACCATTGAGATTCCAATCCGCGCGAATTACCGCGAGGGCCTGAATATTCTCGAATACTTCATCTCCTCCCGCGGCGCGCGAAAAGGCCTGGCGGATACCGCGCTGCGCACCGCCGACTCCGGTTACCTCACCCGCCGCCTGGTGGACGTGTCGCAGGACGTGATCATCCATGAGCACGACTGCCACTGCAAGGACGGCGCCGAGGTCTACGACGTGATCGCCGACGGGCGCAAGATCGTCTCCCTGGAGGAGCGCCTTACGGGCCGCTACCTGCTGGCCGACCTCCGGGACGAAAAATCAGGCGAGCTCATCCAGAGCCGGCTGGACATTATGAACGAGGAGCGCGCTCTGGCGGTGGCCGAATATCTGCGCGGCCACGCGGTCAATGGCGCGAAGGCGAGCGTTAAGATTCGTTCGCTGCTCACCTGCGACGCGGACCGGGGCGTGTGTATCAAGTGCTACGGCTCCAATCTGGCCACGGGCGAGCCCGTAACCGTGGGCGAGGCGGTGGGAATCATCGCCGCACAGTCCATCGGTGAGCCGGGCACCCAGCTGACTATGCGTACCTTCCATACCGGCGGCGCGAAGGACCAGAGCGATATCACCCAGGGCCTGCCCCGCGTGGAGGAATTGTTCGAAGCGCGCAAGCCGAAGCTCCTGGCCATCATCAGCGAGATCGACGGCTTGATCTCCTTCCGGGAGATTAAGAAATCCAAAAACGTCATCGTCACCAGCGAGGACTCCGAAAATCCCGACGAGCGCGCCTACCCCATCCCCTACGACCAGATCATCAAGGTGACGGAGGGCCAGCGGGTGCGCAAGGGCGACAACCTCACCGAGGGCGCGCGCAATCCCCATGACATTCTCGCCGTTCTGGGCGTGCACGAGGTGCATAACTACCTGATCCAGGAGGTGCAGCGCACCTACCGGATGCAGGGCGTGGACATCAGCGACAAGCACATTGAGGTCATCATCCGCCAAATGATGCGCAAGGTGAAGGTCACGGAATCCGGCGACACGAACTACCTGCCCGGCACGGTGATCGAAAAGCGCGAATGGCACAGGGCCAACGCGGCGATCAAGGCCGAGCGCGGCGAGGACGGCAGCCTGATGGACTGCGCGCCGGTGCTCATGGGCATCACGAAGGCCTCCCTGGCCACGGAGTCCTTCCTGTCGGCGGCCTCCTTCCAGGAAACCACCCGCGTGCTGACCGACGCCGCCATCAAGGGCAAGAGCGACCCGCTCATCGGGCTGAAGGAAAACGTGATCATCGGCAAGCTGCTGCCCTCCGGCACGGGAATGAAGTGCTACGGCGACGTAAGCCTGCTTTCCACCCACGGGGAGTTCGCCAGGCAGTATATCGAGGCGATCAGCGGGGAGTAACGGCAATGATGGGCATGCGTAAAATGATTGCGCTTGGACGGAGGATCAGACGCCGGCTTTTCTCAAAAACGGAACAGGACCCGGCGCCAAAACCAGCCTTGAGCGCGGCGAATCTGGACGAATTGCGCGCTGCCTTGCGTGCGGGGAATTCAGAAAAATACGGCGGCAACCCATTGATCAGCATAGGCGATTTCACTTACGGCTTGCCGGAGATCAGCCTTTTGCCCTCAGACGACACACCAAGGGTTACGATTGGAAAATTTTGCTCAATTGCCCCCGGAGTCGTCTTTTTGGGCAACTGCGAGCATCACACGGACTGGCATTCGACCTTCCCATTTAACGTTTTCTTAACAGAACACGCCGGCATCAGCGGGCACCCCTTCGGCAAAGGCGACATTGTCGTCGGCAACGATGTGTGGATTGCCAGAGACGCCAGGATATTATCGGGCGTGACCATCGGGGACGGCGCGGTGATCGCGGCGGGCGCGCTGGTAACAAAGGACGTGCCGCCCTATACGATAGCGGGCGGCGTGCCCGCGAAGCCGATCAAAGCGCGGTTTTCTCATGCGATAACGGAAAAGCTGCTGGAGATGGCATGGTGGAGCTGGCCGGATGAACGGATATTCGAAGCTGTGCCGTTGCTGCAAAGCAACGATTTCAACGCGCTGCATGACTATTATACCAAAAAGATAAAAGACAGTCTTCGCCAATAAGCGAAAACCGAAGAACGATCACAGTCCAAAGGCCATCCGCGGCGGCTTCGCGGGTGGCCTTTGGCTTTCAAAATGGAATTTCATTCTGGAGCAAAAGCGCGGAAAAAGAGAGAATAAAAGAGCATGCAAGAGTGAAAAGCCGAAAGAATCCAAAAATCAAAAAAAGCGCTTGACTTTTTATTTTCGCTGTGGTATGATTCTAAGGTACGAAAATAGCATTCGGAGGTAATCGAAATGTCCACCTTTATGCCAAAAGCGGACGAGGTCGCCCGCAAATGGTATGTGCTTGACGCGGCGGGCCAGCCTATGGGCCGTGTCGCGGCGCAGGCGGCTACGTTGCTGCGCGGCAAGCACAAGCCTATCTTCGCCCCCCATGCCGATTGCGGCGATTTCGTGATCATCATCAACGCCGCCCGGGCGGTGCTCACGGGCAAAAAGCTGCAGCAGAAAAAATGGCAGCGCCATACCGGCTATATCGGCCACCTCAAGACCACCGGCTACGACGTTCTGATGGCGAAGCGCCCCGAGCTGGCCATGCAAATGGCGGTCAAGGGCATGGTGCCCAGCACCACCCTGGGGCGCAAGTCCCTGACCCGGCTGCGCGTTTACGCCGGGAGCGAGCACAATCAGGCCGCGCAGAAGCCCGAAGCTTGGGCGCTTTAACGAAAGGGGAAGAATTAGATGTACGATACCGTACCGTTCTTTTATGGAACCGGCCGCAGAAAGAAGTCCGTCGCGCGTGTGCGCGTGTACCACGGCGACGGAAGCATCACCATTAATGACCGCGACATCGACGACTACTTCGGTCTGGATACCCTCAAGCTCATCGTCCGCCAGCCCCTCGCCCTCACCGGGCTGGGCGAAAAGGTTGATATCGTCTGCCGCGTCAATGGCGGCGGTGTTTCCGGCCAGGCGGGCGCGGTCCGCCACGGTCTTGCCCGCGCGCTCCTGCTCTATGACCCGGAGCTGCGCCCGGCGCTGAAAAAGGCGGGCTTTTTGACCCGCGACCCGAGGATGAAGGAGCGCAAGAAGTACGGCCTCAAGGCTGCCCGCCGCGCGCCGCAGTTCTCGAAGAGGTAACCGGCTGCGCCGGGGCCTGCCGCTTCGCGTGTTTGGCTCAGTCTCTTACTGTAACGAAAGGATTCTCACGATATGAAACGTACCTTCCAGCCCAAGAAGCTGCACCGGAAAAAAGAGCACGGCTTCCGCAAGCGTATGGCGGACCGCAATGGCCGCAAGGTGCTTGCCCGCCGCCGCGCCAAGGGCCGCAAACGCCTGACCTATTAATTGTTTATGGAAACGCTGACACGAAACGGGGACTTTCGCCGCGCCTATGCGCGCGGCAAGTCCTTTGCGCATCCCGCGCTGGTGACCTATACCCTGCGAAACCGCGCGGGCGTGTGCCGCTTCGGAATCACCGCCAGCAAAAAGCTGGGCAACGCCGTGCAGCGCAACCGCTGCCGCCGGGTGATCTCCGAGGCCTTGCGAACCCTGGACGAGCCTATCCGCGGGAACTGGGATCTCGTTTTCGTCGCCCGCGCCAGAACAAAGGATATCAAGAGCACGCAGCTGCGGGAAATCATGCGGGGGCATTTGCGGAAAGCGGGAGCGATCGCGCCGGGAGAGGGGAAATGAAACAAATCCTCCTGGCTTTTCTGCGCTTTTACCAGCGCCGGATATCTCCGCTGTTCCCGCCCATGTGCCGCTATTACCCCAGCTGCTCCCACTATGCCGTCGAGGCCCTGCAGGTGCATGGCGCCCTCAAAGGGAGCCTGCTGGCCTGCTGCCGCGTGCTGCGCTGCAATCCATTCTTCCAAGGCGGGTACGATCCCGTTCCGCCGCGCAGGGACAACCGTTAACTCCCAAGATCGGAGCATTTATTATGCAAGCTTTTTGGAATATCATGTATGACGCGCTGGGTTTTTTCTTCGGCCCGGTGATGCGTTGGTGCTTTATGCTCGTGGGCAACTACGCCGCCGCGATCATAGTGTTCACAATTCTCTCCCGCGTCGCGATGCTGCCGATCTCCATTTCGCAGCAAAAGGGCATGGCGCAGAACCAGCGGATGCAGCTGAAAATGCGCAAAATAAACGCACGCTACAAGGGCGACAAGCAGCGCCTGCAGCAGGAAACCCAGGCGTTTTATCAGCGGGAGGGCTATAACCCCATGAGCGCGGGCTGCTCCGGCCCCATGATGCTGCAGTTTCCGCTGTTCATCGGTCTGATTTCGGCGATTTACCGCCCCCTGCAATACACCCTTCAGATCCCGAAGACCGTGCTGGAATTTCTCATCGACAAGGCCCCCGAGGTTTTGGGGGAGGAGATTCTCGGCAAAACCGCGCAGAACAGCTCCTACATACAGCTGCGCATTGTGGAGCATCTGAGCAAGTTCGAAAGCCTCATCGGCGGCGACAGCGTGCTGACCCCCAAGCTCTTTGAGGAGATGCAGGCCTTCGCGTCGAAGTTCCATATTTTTGGCCTGGAGCTGGGGAAAACGCCCAGCGAGGGCGGCGGCATGTATATTCTCATTCCCATTCTCGCGGGTGTGGCGTCGATGCTCAGCGCGCTTTACAGCTTTGTCCGCTCCCGCAAGATGAATCCCGAGCAGGCCAAGAACCCCGCCATGGGCTGCATGACCTTCGGCATGCCGCTGTTTTCGGTGATGATCGCCTTCAGCTTTCCCGCCGGCGCGGGCTTTTATTGGATCGTTTCCGGCCTGGTGTCCTTTTTTCAGATGGTTATTTTGGGCGTTACCCACAAGCCGAGCAAAATGCTCGCGCGCATTTTGGTTGAGGAAACCGTGCATCGCCGCAGCCGGGAAGCCAATCGAAAAAAAATATTGGAGCATATGTAGCTTGCCAAAACGGAATTCCTGCGTCACGCGGGAATTTCTGATATAGAAACGGAGTATGCGTCATGATGAAAGAAGCCATCGCCACCGCGTCGACCATCGAAGCGGCCATCGAAGCGGCGAAGCAGGAGCTGAACGCCCCTGAGTATGCCGACATCTCTATTGAAATTCTGGAAACCCCCACCAAAAAGGCTCTGGGCATTTTCGGCGGCGCGCCCGCCAAGGCCCGCGCTTACTACGAGGAAAGCGACTTTACCCAGGCGGAGACCTATATCCGCGGCGTGCTCAGCGGCATGGGCGTGACCGCCACCGTGCTCACCATGGAGGAGGACGAGGGCGTGCGCTTTGCCATCGACTGCGGCGAGGACGACGGCTACATCATCGGCCGCCGGGGCGAAACCCTGGACGCGCTGCAGTACCTGGTGCGCCTGGTCGTCAGCCGCGGCGCGAAGGAATATTACCGGGTGAGCGTAAACGTGGGCGATTACCGCGAGCAGCGGGAACAGTCGCTGCTGGATCTGGCCCAGCGTTCGGCGGGCAAGGCAAAGAAATACGGCCACAACGTTACCCTGGCGCCCATGACCCCCTATGACCGGCGGATTGTCCACACCGCTATCCAGAATATGGAGGGCGTGAGCTCGTTTTCGGTGGGCGAGGGCAGCGAGCGCCGGGTGGTGGTCGCTCCGGATGAGGCTTACCGCAAGGGCGGCAACCGCGGCGGCTATCAGCGCGGCGGGCAGCATGACCGTGGCCCGGGCCCCCGGGGCGGCGGCAGGGGATATGGAAACTCTGGCGGCGGCTATCAGCGCGACGAGCGCTATGGCGGCGGCAACAGATATGGCAGCCGTGACGGCGGCGGCGGCTTTCAACGCGACCGGGAGGGCGGCTATAACCGTGACCGTGACCGTGATGGCGGCGGTGACCGTTACAACCGCGATCGTGGCCCGGGCGGCCCTGGCCAGGACTACCGTGGCCGCGGCGGCGGCAACAGGGGCAGCAATCCGCCCTCCTCCGCGCCCAACCGTCCGCCGCGCTCCGACGCCTCCACCGCCGGGCGCTATGGCCGCATTGAGCCAAAGCATGAGGACAAAGATGAATCGTAGGGGTTCAAAAATTTGAACCCCTACGGCATAAATAACAAAATTTTGAACCCCTACGCATAAACAACAAATCTTGAACCCCTACGCATAAAATAACAAAACGCGCCGGATGGAACAGATCCTCCGGCGCGTATTTTTTTGGAAAAATCAGTTGGTTTTCTGGTCCGGTTCCCGGGGCTCCAGCACCGTTCTGGTCAAATAGATCGGCCTGCACTTGCTTTCCCCGTAGGTTTTCGCGAGGTATTCCCCCAGGATGCCCATGGCAAACAGCTGCAGCCCGCCCAGCAGCAGGATCAGCACCGCCAGTGTGGCGTAGCCCGGCACGTCGATGCCGAAAAACAGCTTTTTAATCACCACGACGATGGTGTAGAGCAAGGAGACGAAGGCCGTGCCCAGGCCCGCGAAGGCCGTCAGCCGCAGGGGCATGGTGGTGAAGGAGACAATGCCGTCCAGGGCGTATTTGAAGAGCTTCCAGGTGTTCCACTTGCTTGCGCCGGCGTGGCGGTCCTCCGCGCGGTAGGGGATGTAATGGGTGCAAAAGCCCACCCAACTGAAGATTCCCTTCGAAAAGCGGTTCGTTTCGCCCATGGAGAGAATGGCATCCACCATGCGGCGGCGCATGGTGCGGAAGTCGCTGGCTCCCTGCACAAATTCAATCTCCGTCATGCGGTTGATCAGTTTATAGAAGCTTTTCTTTAAAAAGGAAAGCCTCCGGCTTTCCAGCCGCCGCTCCTGAAAGGCGGCCACGCAGTCATAATCCTCGTTTTCATCCAGGAAGCGCGCCATTTCCAGCGCCAGGGCGGGCGGCTGCTGCAAATCCGCGTCGATAAGCGTGACGAGCTCCCCTTTTGCGTGGCTTAGCCCGGCGTAGATCGCGGACTCCTTGCCAAAATTGCGGGAAAAGCGCAGCACCCGGACATATTGCCGCGAGCGCGCGTGCAGGGCCTTCAGCCGGGCAAAGGTATCGTCCCGGCTGCCGTCGTCCACGAACACCATCTCATAGGAAAAACCGCAGCCTTCCATGACAGCCGCGACGGCGTCGTGCATGGCTTCGACATTTTCGGATTCGTTGTAGCAGGGGATGACAAATGACAGGTGCATGATATATCCCTTTCAATTCAAAATTCGCAATTTCCAGCGCCTGGTTCTACAGCGTCGTATATCTAAAAATCCGCTCTGTGCTGTTTCCGTCGCAGGCGCTCATGTAACGCTCCCGGAAGGCCTCCACCCGCGCTTTGTCAAAGCCGCCCTCGAATAAGTTCCGGCGCACGCCCGCCGCGAGCTCCTCGCTGCTCCAGACAAGCTCGCCCGGCACGAAAGATAAGTAGGGCTCGTAAAAGCTGCGCTGGCCCTCATACTCCTCCAGGTCGTAAGCATAAAAGAGCATGGGCCGCCCCAGCAGCGCGTATTCGAAAATCAGCGAGGAGTAATCCGAAATCACCAGATCCGCCGCGCAAAGCAGCGTTTCGATGGGCAGGTCCCGCGCGTCAAACACGAAGGGGGTTGCCGCCGGCGCCGGCGCGGGAATCGGCTCGCGTACCCGTGGATGCGGCTTTAAAAGCAGCGCGCAGTCCGCGCCCAGGCGCTCCGTCAGCAGCGCGTAGTCCAGGCAGTCGTCGTGGTGCCGGGCGGAAATGGTGCTGTTCCCCCGGAAGGTGGGGGCATAGAGCACGATAGACCGGCCGCCGATTTCGGGGAAGCGCGCCAGAACCTCCCGCCTGCATTGCGCCGCGATGCCGGGCCGGAAAAAGAAATCCGTGCGCGGCGCGCCCCAGGGATGAATGATCTCCTCCCGGCAGTGAAAGGCATCCGCGTAATAAGGGATCACGGCGGGGGCGGACACGCACACATGGGTGTAGGATTGGTGCATCGGCAGCCAGCGCAGCTCGCGCGTGCTCGCGCCCCAATCCAGGGCGGCGGTGGAGTAGCCCCATTTCTTAAACGCGCCGCAGCCGTGCCACAGCTGCACCAGGCTTGTGCCTTTTCGCAGCCGGATGGTGTTCGCCGGAAAAAACACTTCATCAAGATAAATGACCCGTGCCCGCGCGATCAGAAAAAAGAAGCTGAGCCAGCGCTTATACTGCCGCCATTTGCGCACAATAAAGCAGCGGTGGCGCGGCAGCTTGCCGTGAAAACGCGTATCAAAGCCCCCGGCGCGGGCGCGCTCTATCAGCGGAAGCATATTGTCGGTGGGGCTTTCGAAAAAATCGGTGGCGAACACCGCCAGTTTTGGATTGATTTTTTGTACACGTCCAATAAAATAAAGCACAGGAAAAATCAGACGCTGCAAAAAAAAGCGCAAAATATGGCTGAACACTCTCTTCGTTGACTTTTTGACTGACCGCATAGCACACTCCGGTATCTCATGATTTTTAGAGCTATTGACAGGCTTCTCGTTCTAGTATAACTTTTCACGCGAAAAAAAGCAAGTTCTTTTTTACTTTATAGAAAATGCACAGAAAATTCTTCCATATTTGTGCATTTCCCCAAACCGTCAAAAAACCCCAGAATTTGACCTTTGCGGGATTGACAATTGAAGGTAGATGTGATAAGATATAGACCTATCCGGAATCACTTCAGGTCTTTGTCGGGTAACTATACTATCGGCCTATAATGTTGGCATCGAAAGGATGTGGACGTTTGCATACATGTTATTTGATCGGTGCGGCGCCCGACGCGGCGCCCGTCGTCCTCGAAGAGGGGGATTACGTCATTGCCGCGGACGGCGGCTGTGACACGGTGCGCAAGTGGGGGCTGCTCCCCGACTTTGTGGTGGGCGACTTCGATTCCATGCTGCAGCCCGCGCCCAGCGGCGTGACCTGCAAAAAGGTGCCCGCCGAAAAAGACGACACGGATCTCGCGCTGGCTTTGCGGGAGGGGCTTGACCGGGGATACCGCCGCTTCGAGTTGATCGGCGCTGCGGGCGGACGGCCCGACCACACCTTTGCGAATATGCAGCTGCTGGTGAAGGCGGCCTCCCTGGGCGCTTTTGCCGTGATGAGGCAGGACGGTTTTTCCACCGCCGCTCTCACGGAGAACGGCTCGCTGAAGCTCAGGGGCAGCGGCAAGGTCTCGGTGTTTTCCTTCGGCGGCCAGGCAAAGGGCGTCACCCTGCGGGGGCTGAAATACCCTTTGGTGGAGGCTGAGCTGACCCAGGATAAGCCTGTGGGCGTGAGCAACGAGATCGTCGGCGGCGAAGCGGAAATCTCCCTGGAAAACGGCGTGCTGCTGGTCTTCTGGGAGGATGACGGCATTCAGCCACTGGTAAATGTTTAGCGGATTTCGTTATATTTTAGCCATATCATCTTGTGGGGGCGGCGTCGCCCGCCCCTGCAGAAGCCTTGCTATTAGGAAGAAAGTCAAATGAAATATTTGTTCGATCAGCCGCTCTCGCGAGGGCGTTTTTGTCGTTGTCTGGCGTGGATTCTCGGCTTGCTGCTGCCGCTTTCCGGCTGCGGCGCCGCGGGGCCCGCAGCGGTGCGGGAGATCCGCCGGGGCGCGGCCGTGGAGGCCGAGGCGCCGGGCAAGGGGCCTTACGCGGCGGAGGCGCTGACGAAGGACAGCGAGCCGGTGGCTGTCGCCGGCCTGCTGGAGCTGCATCTGGACGAGGCCAGCCAGACCGTCATTGTGCGCGAGACCTCCTCCGGCACGGCCTGGTATACCATTGGGGCCTCGGCCAACACACCGCAGTCCAATACGGGGGCCTGTGCCGTGGAGCTCAGCGTGGTGGCCAACGGCGGGCGGATGACCCTGAATTCCCAGGATCATTCCGTGGCCTTTGGCCGCGCAGAGGCCCAGGTGCTCGCCAATGGCGACGCGGCCTATGGCCTGCGCGTGGAATACGCCATGTTCCCTACGGCGGCGGCCGCGAACAAGAAGGAGCTTGCCAAGAGCGATGTGGCCTTTCTGGTCACCGTGGATTATCTGCTGCGGGACGGCAATTTTTATATTGAGGCCGACTGGCGGAACCTGTCCGGCAACCCCGACGCCTTCATCGAATCCCTGGGGCTCATGGAGCGCTTTGGGGCGCTTCGCATGCCCGGCGTCGACGACTATCTCTTTTTGCCCGACGGCTGCGGCGCGCTGCTGTACCCCGCCCGCATGGATGAAGGGGACGAGCGGGCGAAAAAGCCGATCCGGTTTGAGGTCTATGGGCAGGATCCCGCCCGCGTCTATCCGGCGGAGGAGGACGAAGCGTTTTTCCGCGGCGAGGACGGGGAGCCCTTGGCGGCGCACGTGGCGGCTTATGGGGTGAAGCGGGGCAAGACCGCTTTTCTGGCCGTGGTGGAGCAGGGCGCTTCTCTGGCAAGCATCACGGCCCGGCCATTCATAGCCGGCGAGGTGCGCCAAAGTGCCGTTGGCCCGCGGTTTTGCGTCACGCCCAATACCCTGGGCGGCGACCGGAGCAAAGCGCTGCGCGCTGACGCCGGTTTTGCCGACGCCGCTGAAAAGGACGCCGGAAAAATCCGTATCTGTTACCGCTTTTTGTTCGGCGACAACGCCAATTACGCCAATATGGCCAGGGCCTGCCGCGAGGAACTCATCAACAGCGGCATATTGTCCTCCACCAAGACGGTGAGCCCCAACCCCGCGCTGCCGCTGCATCTCACGGTGCTCGGGGCCGTTCCGGAGGGGAAACGGGGGCTGACGCCGCTTTCCACCCTCGACCAGACCCTCGACCTGCTGACCCGCCTCAAGGGCAAGGGGGTTGACAGCCTGAATATTCGCTGCCTGGGCGTTTTTGGCGGCGGCTTGCGCCAGTCGGGGCCGGATTACCTGAAGCCCCTGCCAAAGCTGGGCGGCGCGGCAGGGCTTTCGGCACTGCAGGAATACTGCGATTCAAAGACCATGGATCTCTTCCTGGACGTGAACCTTCTGTCTGCCCGGCGGCAGGCAAACCGCCAGGCCATTGATATGCGCGGCCAGCCGCTGCTGCGCGACCCGCTGCAGGGCGCCGGGGGCCGATATCCGGGAATCGTTTCCGCCGCCGGCGAGCTGCCGCTGCGCGGCGCCGGGAACGCGGGCGTTGCCGCGCGCAGCCTGCTGGAGGGCCTGCGTGGGCACGGCGTGGCGGGAGTGTCTATCGGAGACATGGGCCGCTTGCTTTACGCCGATTACGCCGGCGCGGGCTTCAACCGCGAGGAGGCGGCCAGAAGCATGGCCCAAACCCTGCCCTCTCTGGCGGCGCAGTGGCGCATTATGCTGGACGGCGCTTATTTCCACGTGATCCGCAGCGCGGACGTGGTGGTGAATCTGCCATTGAAGACCCAGCTGCCCGTATCCGAGCAATACGCCGCCGTGCCCTTTTTGCAGATGATCCTCCACGGGAGCGTGGACTACTCCGGCGCGGCGCTCAATTTGGCGGAGGAACCGGACGACGCCTTCCTGCGTACGGTGGAATATGGCGCGAGCCCCAGCTTCACCTGGTACTGCACCGACCTGGGCAAGGAGGGCGACCTCTACTATTTCGAGCCTCAAATGAGCTTTGCCGTGGACGCTTACACCCGGGCCAACGAAGCGTTGGGGGATTTGCGGGGCCAAAGGATTGTGCTGCACAGTATGCCCGCGGCAGGCGTCGCTCTGACGGAATACAGCGGCGAGGTCTCGGTGTATGTCAACTACAACGACGCCCCTGCCATCGTTGACGGCTTTACGATTCCCGCCCGTGATTTTTTGCGCGTGGGCTAAATATAAAATGGGCTAAATTTAAAAATAGAAAAAGTTCAAAATAAAAAATCACGGAGTTCAAAATAAAAAAATCACAGGGTTCAAAATGTTGTCAAGAGTAAGATGGTATACACCAGTGCAAGAGGATTGTATACACCTTGCCAGACTAAAGCCGTCGGATGGAGCGGTTAAGCAG
>WRMQ01000022.1 GCA_009777055.1 Oscillospiraceae bacterium | reverse complement strand
GTCTCCACTCCGGATTATAATACCTGCTTTGGCAGAAGTAGAACCCGGTTTCTTCGTCGTAGTAATAGCCCCGGTAGCGGAAGGGGTTGCCTTTGATGAAGTAATTGTTGTCTTCCAGCGTGTGGTTACCCCAGGCGTCGTAGGCGTAGTTGTATCTCGATGTGGATCGATTGTCTATATGTCCCACAATGTCGCCCTGCGCGTTGCGAAGGTAGGTATAGGTCTGACTATTCTCTGGCCATGCGCCGATGAGCTCGCCGTTGGCGTCGTAGTAGAAGTGAATCGTGCCGCCGGCTGTGCCGTCGCTTTGGCGGATGAGCTGATCACCCGCGTAGGTAAAGTGAGTGGTCACTCCGTTGACCGTTTTGCTGATTCGCTGGCCGGCGGCATTGTATTTATAGGTCGCCACAAAGTCGGGTCCTGTGACGCCCACAAGCTGGCGGCCTCTGTCCCAGGTGTAGGTGTAGGTGCCGTCGAACAAGGGGTTGCCCATGTCGTCGCAGGTTGTAGAAGAGGATCAGAGTTCGCCTTTGATAATGCCGTAATCAATGGCATCACCGCGTAAGGTTTCGATCATACCAGTATGTGAAAGGATTATTATTGAAATAGCGACCAGAATGATTCCTATCGCGATCCAGGCCAAAACATGCTTTCTTCGCAAAGCCTCTTTCCGCTTTAGAGCAATTGTTTTGCACAATCCAAAAACTATACCGAAAATCGGCAGCCCAACAGTTACGATTTGAAATGTACCCAAGAAGATAATTGCCAGCACGCACATGCCAATATCCTGACGAAGATTTTCCCCTCCTCTGCTCATGAGGTAGACGGAACCAACAAAAAGAACAACGTTTGCAATTTCGAGAACCACTGTAACAAAGATCGGCTTTGCTACAGACAGATGGGTTTTCTTTGCTTTAATAGTCTTCTTTATCCCCCAAACGAGGAAAGTGATCGGAAATACGAATAGGCTGATAGCGAGCGGCATAAAAACAAGTGATGTTATAAGCGGAAAGACATATTCAATTATATAGTTGATAACGTTCATGTATAAAACCTCCTAACGCAATCCAATTGAAATGATCCAAACTACAGTCGCAGCAGGATTCAGCCAGGTTCGAGGGTCACCATTGTTGTGCAGCTGTGTTTCGCCAGCAGCGTTTCGAAATGCTTGCAGGTCGTTGTAGCCAGCCAATTCTAGAATCCCATAGTCTTCCAGAATAGGTAATAAATTATTGTAGCTGTAGAACATCATTGCATGGAAATAAATTTCATTTTGTATTGCAGATTTAGACATGCCCATATGCGGACTTAAATAAGAACCCATTGCTCTGCATACGGCTTTGCTTGTATAGAGAAAGGCTGTATCAAATTCAAAATGAAAGTTTCCACCTCTCTCATTTCCGGCAATCAAACCATTTGAGGCATCCCGCAAAGAAATCAAAAATTCAAAGAGTTGATCATCGTTCTGAGACACGTCGCTTGCAGTTAAAATAACATCTCCCACCCTTACTGCATCAGCAAGACCTAAACCCAAAAGAGCTATAAAGACGATATCAATGGCCAAGATGAGATTTTGGAAGCTTCTTGACGCCATCCCCGTTGGATCTACATACATCACCGGGTTTCCATTGCAATAAGCATACATGTTACTAGCCGTGAGCGCGTCGCCCGCGATGAAGAGCCGGTCGGGGCTGACGAATCTTTTTAAATAGGGGCTGTACCAGCGGGTTTACAGAAATATTCCAGGCTTTCAAATTCAACATACATGAAACCCTCGTTCGGCGAAAACTTCACTTCTAATGAAAGCCGACCTTTCTTTTTCGGCAAAAATTCATTATAAGTCCAGTATTGCCCGATAATATCATCTAACTTTAGATTGCTAATATTTCGCATTATAATTTGCATTTCACCTTGAGGCTTAACAATATCATCATATGACAGCACTAATTTTAACGAATATTCTCCAGGCTTGTTTTCATCAATTGCAATATGCTTAATGAAACTGTCATGAAAACCACGCCCTTCCGTTATTTCAGCAATGAACTCTTTTGGGAATTTATGCTTAATACGAAGAAATTCTTTCCAATAACGCTGCAACGCAGTATCCCACAATTTTTCTTTATGCTTATCAAATTCAGAATGCGAACAAAATTCATCTTTCAAATATTTCAAAAGAATCACCTCTTCTTTCCAAGAATCATAAAAATACAGGCCTAAACATCGGTCCTATTGGCACATAATTAAACGAAGGAACCAAACTAACCTGAGGAGTAAACACGGGTCCAGTTATTATAACGGATCCTACTCCTATTGGATTCGTCATGATAGGCAGAGTATTTTTATCTAGATACGATCTTTGTGATCCGTCTTTGTATTTCACCGATATTTGAAGAGAGTACACACCTATATGTGTTTGAATATATTTAGACGACAGGCTTGAAACATTGTTCTGATTACTTTGATACTGCTTTACTCTTGCGTTCCAATCAAACCCCTTCTTTTGATTCAGCGCTTTCTTTACGCTGTTAGGAGGACCACCCTGATCGCTCCAGCTGTTTTTATCATGCATGCTACCATCTATGTTTAAGGCGTATTTTAGTTTCGCAACGTCAAGCCCATTCGCTTTTCCTTTCCATACATGCCAATGATACTGACCTGCTGATGTATGGGGCGAGTGTTTTAGAGCCCACCAGCTACCACCTAAATCTATAGCCGCGCACCCCGTCGGGTCCCACATATTCACCGGGTCCTCATTACAATAAGCATACATGTTACTCGCCGTGAGGGCGTCGCCCGCGATGAAGAGCTGGTCGGGGCTGACGAATCTTTTTAAATAGGGGCTGTACCAGCGGGTTTTGAGCCAGTACATGCCGCTGACGGAGTCCATAAAATAGCCCCGGTAGGTGAAGGGGTTACCTTTGATGAAGTAATTGTTGTCTTCCGGCGTGTGGTTACCCCAGGCGTCGGGATTGGCGTCATTCGGTTATACCCAAGAAAATTTTACAATTTGGAAGAGCTTCCCTTAACTCGTCAATTTGTGCTGTTGCCTCTATATCACCATCAGCAAATCTGTACGCTATCTCGCTTTTATATAAATTTAGCTCTTCTAATTTCTCTAGTTCAAGCAATGGCAAAATATCTTCTACAGATGTCCATCTCAAATCAAGCACCTTCAGATTTGGAACACTCTTCAACGCAGAAATATCTTTTACTGCTGTGCGTGCTGCATAAATCAATTCCAGCTTTTCCATGCCTTTCAAAACAGAGAAGTCGTTAAGATTAAATCCAGTTGCATCGAAAGATTTTAATTCTCTAACATCTTTTAATGCACCAATATCAACTATATGAGAATAACTTATACCAAGCGTTTCCAATTGAGGTATTTCTTCAAGTGAGGGCAATCGGTTTAAATTGCACTTGTCCAAACTTAGGGTGATCATTTGGTGCAAAGAACTAAGAGTATCTTCATTTTTTATAGAAACCTTCTCAATTGCTAATAGCTCAATATTAGGCATCATTAAGAAATCGCGCAAATCAAAATCTTCGCCATCTGCATCATAATAGTAAAAACTTTTTATTGTTAAGAGTTCATCAGCTGTTATTTGCTCTGTCTCTGACTTGCTTAGCTGTTCACGCACAACATTTTCAATAATCGGATTGATAAATTTGACGGCTTTGCTTGTAGGCGTTTTTGTACATCCACATAAGAAAGCAATTAACAGCATAAAAACGCCTAATTTAAGAATTATTAATATATTTCTCATCTATCTTCCCACCTTATAATAAATACATTATCACCAACTTGCACATATTCATAGACTCTCAAAACATCACCGTTATATCTATAATAACCATCGCTGTAATTATCATAGAAATTTCCTTCCCATTTAGCCGATCTGTTTTGCGAATAAAATCCTCCACCAGGAAAAGCATATGGAGTAAAATTTCCAAACGCCTCTGGATAAACAAGTTGTGACGCTAAATTTATGGCATTCAAAAACTTTTCTATTTCTAGTACCGCTTCTGCAAAATGTCTTAAGCTAATACCATTAAAATCCTTTAGAACTCTGCCCCAAGTCTTCCAATTCTTGTAATCATTGTGAGTCGTGTCGTGATACATATTGTACATAATCGTCGCAATTGCCCTTTGCCCGTCTTTATAATTGCTGCCGTGATCTTCTTGGTAAATAACCATGCCAACTTGGAGAATATCTGCAAATATAGCTAGTACTTCCCCAAATTTTCGCCAAAACAATTGTTGTTCACTTTCCATCCCACTAGGATCAACAAACATCACCGGGTTCCCATTACAATAAGCATACATATTACTAGCCGTCAAATAATCGCCCGCCACAAACAAGCTGTCAGCATTCAACCACCGTCTCCACTCCGGATTATAATACCTGCTTTGGCAGAAGTAGAACCCGGTTTCTTCGTCGTAGTAATAGCCCCGGTAGCGGAAGGGGTTATCTTTGATGAGGCCGGTTTCCAGTGTGTGGTTGCCCCAGGCGTCGTAGGCGTGCTCGGCAACGATAGTCTATTTCGTCTACCATGCCTGAGGCATCACCTTGGGCGTTGCGAAGGTAATACTATAATTTGTAGCTTGCAAGAGACCGTTAGGATGGTGTGAATGAAATCAGATAGCGTTCCTGAGAGTATTCATTCATATATTCTCTTTGAACGAACAACTTCGTTCCTGGGAGGATTACATCAATTGCTTCATCCAGTACGAAATCCCACGGAAACAGTGGCACAAACTCAACTAACTGGCCTTTGTTGAAAAATGCAATTGCTTTCATTCCGCCATACCCATCCGTTGCATATTCTGATATAGCATCTTCCCAAGCAGTTATACTCGCGTCTCCCCAAAAATCCATATCATATTTGTTTCGCTCCTGAACAGGTAATCCGCCACCATTATAAACACGTGCATCTTCCCAATCGAACGAAGTGAAGTCGCCCAATGAAAATTCATTGCCTTGATTAGCACTAAACAACATTTGAGCCGGTATCCCTTTAGCAAGTTGTAAATAGTGCCACCATTTTCCATTGCGAGATATTCTTCTTACTACAAACTCATCATCAGGAGAAAAACGTTTAATACCAGGAGCAAAATCAAGGTCATATATAAACACAAAGCAATTTCTAATTATCCATCCTTTTCTTGTAAATATTATACGAGTCATATCATCCCTGTTCAGCTTTGAAACGACTCCTCGTAAACCATTTTCCTTCCTAATATCATTGGCTCTGGAATAGACTTGCTTATCCAGATATGCGCAATCCCACTCAAAGTTCAGAATGTCATCAAATTTAACTGTAGTGGCCGTTGTAACTGCTTGCAGCAATTTATCTGGCTTGTAGGATAGAAATATTTGATATGTTACCATAAAAACAAACAAAAATGCTAACAACAATGAAATCGTCAATGCTTTCCAATATTTATGCCTTTGCTTCTCCATGTTCAATCCTTTCATTTCAATGCTACAAGCAGTCCAGCATCCAGAGCCCACAAAAGAGCATCATCCATGTTTGCCACTATTGCCGATCCCAATGTGAATAAGAGGACTCCGAGAATACTTTTCGCGTTTATGTTAATCATGTTTGCAAAAGTCATGCCAACTGCGTTGTTATGCATATCCATTCTAGTTGAGTTTTGCCAACCATTCGGATTGTATAACCTTATTACTCTCCCATTTCCATCAGTATCAAACTCGAGATCGTTGTAGTCATTTGCATATAGGCCTTCATGTGCCGCAGTCCAAGCAGCCGCAGCATCAATTCCAAGCGCTGTTGTAACCAAAGCGGACCAATATGCATGCTGGAATGCATTCGCTTGTGTATCGTCATCTGCATGCCCAAAGAGTGAAATGGTTTTTGCCTTCGCAACACCAGCCAAAAGAAGTACAGTGAGTGCAGCGTCAGGATCTGCATTTAGCAGAATAAACTCTTGATCATTTGGACCTGTCCAAAGAGCTTTCCACAAGCCTAATACTGTTATCGCGCCTATCGTCCCTGTTGGGTCGTACAGCATCACCGGGTTCCCATTACAATAAGCATACATATTCGCCGCCGTGAGGGCGTCGCCCGCGATGAAAAGCCGGTCGGGGCTGACGAATCTTTTTAAATAGGGGCTGTACCAGCGGGTTTTGAGCCAGTACATGCCGCTGACGGAGTCCATGAAATAGCCGCGGTAGGTGAAGGGGTTGAGAAGCTGCCGCTGTAGCTGGCACGGCCCCAGCTGTCATAGGTGTAGGTGACGGCGGCGGTGTTGTTTATTTCGGCGATAGCGACAATGTCGCCCTGAGCGTTTCGCTGGTAAATGTAGTCCGTGGTGCCGGCATAGTTGGTGTATTTGAAGCCGACCAGGCCGCCGCCGGCATCGTAGACGAAGCGCATGGAATCGGTGACGAAACCACCTGTGCTTGGCCATTGACAGTTCAGCTGAACCAGCAGGCCGTTGGCCCATATGTATTCGGTCTCTATCGTGGGCTGTCCGTAGGCCGTAGAGGTTTTGTAGTCTATCTTCTTAATGAGCTCGCCTCTGGCGTTGTACTCATACTCCACGTCCGCATCGCGCATGTGGTATAGGTTGGCGTTAAAATGGGAGGCGTTTCCTTCGTAGCGCGTCAGCTGGTTTTTGTTATTCCAGCTCAGGTCAAACTGAATAAATCCAGTGCCGCCCGCGCCGTCGCCAAGGCGCGTGATGTTGCCGGTGTCTTCGTCGTAAAGCACCGGCATCGAATTCATTTCGGTCAGCCGGTCTGTCCAGTCGGGATCATCATAGGAATATGTCTTGTTTACGAACGTAAAACCGGGATAGACGCCTGCCTCAGCTGTTTCGGCAATGATGTTTCCGCCCTCGTCATAGATATAGCCTTTTTTATCTCCGGCGTAATTGGTCTCAAGCACCAACCGGTTCAAGCCGTCATATTCGTAGGTGGTTGTCCGTCCATTGGCCGGCGTAGTGATGCTTTCGATATTTCCGTTGGCGTCGTAGCTGTAGTCAAACTCCTGGGTCGTATAGGTAGTATAGTTAGCATATTCGTTTTTATATTTCGAAACCAAGCCTGTGGTGGTGCCGTTTAACCCCGGCGTGTAGGTGACCGAGCTGCTGAATACCCTTGTGTTTGTAACCGGCAGATTGGTGCGTGGGTTGATTGAGGTGACGGAATGCGTGAAATCCTTTCGGGTCGGACGCGTGAGGCCGTCATAGCTGTAGCTGAGTGTCGCCGCGCCGCCATCGTTAAAGCTGTGCAGCTCCGCTTCGTCCGGCCGCCCGTCATCGTGATATGTGTAGGATGCGTCGCTAAGTATAACATCATTTTGGCTCACTGTCAACCGGCTGAGGGCGCTTTTTTCATCGTAGGAGAGCTTTGTTTTCAAGCCGTCGCTGCGGCTGATTCGTTCCAGACGTCCGGTGAAATCATAGATATATTGCTGCGAGATGCCAGTGATCTTATCCTCTTCCCACGACAAGCGGTCGTTTTCGTTATATAAATATGCGGTCGTCTGAACACTGTCCCACTTCTCACCCACCAAGCGGTCGCGGCTGTCGTACATTGGCTGGAATACCGCGCCGTTCGCGAAGGTCTGCGAAGCAAGACGCTGGCGGCTGTCATAGGTATTTGTTACAAGGCTTATGGGATTCAACGCTCCGACCTTTGCTTCGAGCACTCGGTTCTGGTCATCGTATTCATAGGAATACTCCATACTGTTATGGTCTATTGTTTGAAGCAAATAATTCTGATCAACCCCAAAGCTGGTGGTGACTGGTGTTAACGGATCCGCGTTTCCTGTCGTCGAAACGAGCTCATCCGTCAGATTGTGATATTCATAGCTGACCGTATTCCCCTTGGGATCGGTGAAGCTTGTCATCAGGCCCTTCGCTGTGTTGTAAGTATAGCTGCTTATCCCGCCGCGCGTATCGATATGGCTCAGCAGGTAGTTGTAATTCGGGGTGTAAACCATGGATTCCGATGACATTACTTCATTATTGAGCTTTACCGTGACGCCGGTGGCCATGCCATAGGTGTTTGTTGTCCCTCCCTGGGGGGTATAGTCATAATGGGTTTCCACGCCGTTTTTGTCAACGGTCTTTGTTACGTTATGTTTTCCATCGCTGCTGTATGTAATGTCAACGCTGTCTGTGACGGCGCCGTTCTGCTTCTGTTCAATCTTCTTGATATCATGGTTCGCGTAGTATTGAATACCGATTTCCTCATTGTTGTCATTGCGGACGCTGTTCAACAAACCGCTGTCAGTATAAAGGCCATTATACGAATAATGCGTACCATAGCTGCCGACATAAACAAATGCGTCAGCAATATATGCTTCTGCCGGTGTCTGGAAAAGAGCGAATTCAATCGTAAGATAGGCGCAGGCTTGCGGCAATTTGTAAGAAGCTGCAATAATCTGATAGTCCGGCGTAAACAACAATTCAAAGTCTTCTTGATCGCTCCATATCTGGCTTCCATTAGAAGCATATCCTTTTATCCGCATAGATAATTGTCCGAATTCGTTAACATAGACAGGATTTCTATGGTATGGCGCGGTACTTCGCGCCTTTCCTCCTATTACAATCGTTTCTCCCGCCTTGGCGTTCACCTGGACTGTTTGCGTTAATGTTCTGTAGCTTGTTTCCATAGGGACTGGCATATGAACTTCATTGCGCCCGTTTTTGGCTTTCACCAAAGCGCCGCCGCCTAGCTGCCATCCAACAGGCGCAGTGTTCGAAACATTTGAAAAATCGCTGTTTTCAACCAAATTGTAGTGCCGCGCTCCGCCGCTCAGCTCTAATTGTACATTGTCAAAATAGAACGTGCCCGAAGCATTCATTTGCGTGATAACGGCAAGGTAGCCATCAGCGGCATCGCCTGGGTATTCGAAGGTAAAGCTGTGCCGTTCCCAGCCGTCTGTCGATTTGATCGGCTCCGAGAGCTCGTGATGCCAGCCTGAGCTTGTATCGGAATAGGTAAGCCCAAGCACCGCGCCGCCATCGCCCTGCAGCGGGCTTGGAATGTAGAAATCAGCCGAGAGCGTATAAACCTTTCCGGGTTCGCCGGAAAAACCCTGCAAAACATGCTCCCAGCAAGCCGTGCTGGCATTTGTCATGCTCATAGCGGATTGCCCGCGGCTGCTATAAGCACTGCTGACTGCCGCTGTGGGCGATAAGCTCCAGTAAGTATCGTTATACTCAAAGCCATGATTTTTCAGCAAATTTGTTATAACGGTTTGCAGCTCGGAGCTGCTTTCAAGCTTGTGTATTGTATTGTTGCCGCCATATGATGAATATGATGAATTGCGCACTTCAAACTGTGTTTGATTGTCCTGATTTGAGGAGTTGGCGACATGTCCAAGCTCATCAAATAAATATCTGACATAGTTTCCGTTTTTGTCGGTGACTTTTGTCGTTACCGCCGGTTCTCCCGTTTCTTCGCTGACATAAGAGAAGTCCAGGAAACCCACCTCATTGTTCAATCCGCTTTTGTCATGCTGCGTAACCTTCTTCATTCGGACACCGGCATAATGCGATGGCTCATATACGAATGTTGTATAAGAACCGTCGTAAGCGTCAATGCGGGAAATTCTGCCTGAACTGTATTGGAAGAGCGTGCTGTTTCCGTCCGGATAGGTGATGCTTGTTAACTGATCGCTGGGATTATAGCCGTATATTGTACTGCGGCCCGCCGGGTCGGTGATAGAAGTAAGCCGATTGCTCCCATCATAACCGAATACCGCGACACGGTCAGCGCCATCAGTTACATGCGTAATGCGGTTTCCGCTCCAGTGGATTGTTTGCACATTGCCTTTACAGTCTTCTATTTTGTACAAATAGCTCGTACGGATACCATCATATTGATAGTATTTTTTATTGCCCTGAGCGTCAGTTAAAATCTTCCCTTGCGATCCAGGGTCAATTTGCATGGTGAGCGAATCATCATATTCATATACATACTCCATTGAATTATAAATATCTGATCTCTTGAAATAATGCGGCGTTCCATCGCTGTCAATTAATTTGTATGCATACAAAGTTTGTTCATAATCTGAAAATTGGTTTATCTCATCTATTGAAAGGCTTACAAACTGCTCCAGTATGTTTAGCTGGAATCCCACGCCAACCTTCATGCTTCTAAACGTTCCCGTCAAATTGTGCGCATTCATGGCATTGACGTGGCTGATATTAATTGGAAGCCGATTGCCGCTCATCGCCAGATCATTATGTGTGTACGTTAGGCTTCCGTTGTGGTCATTGATAAAAGCCGTGCCTGAACGTCCAAGATCCACCGTGTCATAGGTCCAATAATCCTCCAGGCCAACCTGGCTTGTGTAAAATATTTCTACAGCCGGCTTGAACCCGTAGCTTCCTTCCGCGGAGACAAGAATTGGCTGAGATAACTTCGTCTCATTTCTTGTAGTCAACATTACGCCATTATTGCTATTGCTGTTCGCATACCAATTTCTTACTGCTTGTGAAATACCAAATTTGTAACTGTCAGAAGAACTTGTACGAATTCGTTGATAATCAAGAATTTTCGTCCCGTCGTTCAGCGGACCATTTTCGTCCTTCGAGAGTGGCTGATTGTTCCAGGTGACAGTATTATGGGCCCATGAGGCTTTCCCTGTTAGATCGTACAAATATAAATATTCATCACCTACTCCTCCCAATGATGAATAAGGTTCACATGATTGCTGAAAGAGATTCAAAAACGCATGCGTCAATATACTGCCATCAGGAAGGGTTGGCAGAGTAAACTTGATATAAGTTCGTCTGACAATATTGTGACCAAATACGCTTTTACTTACCCCTGCATAAAGAGTCTGAAGATTATTATAATTGATTATCTTTGCGTTCGTGCTGACATATGCGTCCTGAATAATATTGTTTTTAACCAATACCAGCGTCGGGTCCAACACAACAGGCCAGACGCGCGCCTCATCGTTGATCCAATCCTCGCTGGCGGTTAGAGTTAATACGCCGTCTTCACCAAGCTCCATTTTGAGCTCGGCGCTTATTTCATCGGCAGCGTCATACATATAAGGCGATTCAAGGATAAACAGAGGCTCCGCGTCTTTTATGCTTTTGAAAAGATAAATCGATCCATCTTCCTGCGGTACGGGAATCAATCCACCCAGCGATAGATCGAAATGATAGATATATTCCGCTTGGGGCTGTTTGATGACAATATTTTCCTTGATTTTGCTTGGTGTCAAAATATATTCCAAATCCGCGCCGGGAAAAATATCGGGATATACCACGGCTGATGACAGCTTGTCCAGCGACGTGATTCTCTCATTTGCGTTTTCGACCTGCTGCCGCACACTTATGGGACCAAGGGCATTCTCCTTTTCCATTTTCGCTCTGTCCCTTGCCTCAGAACGCTCAATATTAATATTCTCCGAAGGAAGCTCATCCATCTCAACGATAGAAGCGGCTCTGGCAAGCTGAACCTGGTCGTTGCGCGCGCTCACGCCCAAACCAACCGTAAAGCCATCTTTCGAAATGGTTAATTTCTGCTCATCCGCAAATTCCTGGGGCAGTCGAATATCCAGTCCGGAAGCAACCGGCGTATAAGTCGCCTTGCCTGCGGCGCTTCGCTTTTGACTGTCAAGCGATAATGAATTATCAATGTCTTTCCATTCGCCGTTTTCCTCATAATGAACTGGCCCGGCATACGCTGAAGCTGTAAACAGGCCATTGGCATACCGGAAGTGCTTTACATTTTCTTCGCGCCACTCCACTTCTTCGTTAACGATAGGCGATACTTGGTCTGCTTCTTTTTTCTGGCTTGCTATACTGTCCTGCGCGTCCGTCGATTCTATTTTCTCTTCTGGCGCAGCGATATTGGCTGCTGTGCCAATGATGTCTACCGCACCTGCGGGGATAACTTGGATCGTAAAAACAATAGCAAGTAACACGGCGATGGCTTTGAGAAATTTCTTCACGTTCTGAGGTCTCCTTTACTGCTTTAGTGTGTCAAATTATATATTATAGGAGAAATCATCAATAGTCAAGTGACAATACGACGAATTGTGCCACAAAAACAAGGGGGTGACTAAAAGTTAATAAACGTTGACAAAGCACGCTCTCTGTGCTATACTTTTCTTAGTGAGGAGATGCGATAGAGTATGGATAATGCGGCGTTATTCAAGCTGGGCTACGGGCTTTATGTGCTGACCGCGCGCGGCAATGGCAGGGACAATGGATGTATCATCAACACAGCCATGCAGATCACAAGCGAGCCTCCCTTTGCCAGCGTAATCACGGTCAGCAAGCAAAATTTAACCCATGACATCATCATGGCGTCAAAAGCGTTCAATATCTCGGTTTTAACACGGGAGGCGCCCTTCCAGCTGTTTGAGCATTTCGGTTTTCAGTCCGGCGCGAAGGTGGATAAGCTTGCCGGTTATGATAGCACGAGAAGCGAAAACGGCATCGCCTATATCACGGAATATACAAACGCCTATTTGTCCTTTCAGGTGAGGGATACGGTTGATTTCGGCTCGCACACGATGTTTGTCGCCGACATCACGCAGGGGGAAATTCTCGGCAAGGCCGAAAGCGTCACTTACGCGTATTATCATCAGCACATCAAACCAAAACAGCGGCCTGTAACTCAAAGCGGGTATCGCTGCAAAATTTGCGGCTATGTCTATGAAGGCGAGCCTTTGCCCGGCGACTTCATCTGCCCCATTTGCAAGCACGGCGTGAGTGATTTTGAAAAAATAAACGCGTCTGTATCAAATACATCTACATCACAGGAGGTAAGCGACATGGCAAATCTGAAAGGCACAAAAACCGAAGCCAACCTGGCGGAGGCTTTTGCCGGCGAAAGCCAGGCCCGCAACAAGTATACCTATTTCGCTTCCAAGGCGAAGAAGGAGGGCTACGAGCAGATCGGGGCCTTCTTTGAGGAAACCGCGGGCAACGAAAAAGAGCACGCGAAGATCTGGTTCAAGCTGCTTTGCGGCGGCGAAATCCCCCCGACCGCCGAGAACCTCAAGGCCGCGGCAAGCGGCGAGCACGAAGAGTGGACCGAAATGTATAAACGCATGGCGGCCGAAGCGCGGGAAGAGGGCTTTGACCAGATCGCTTTTCTGTTCGAATCGGTGGGGGCGATTGAAAAGGAGCACGAGGAGCGCTACCTCAAATTGCTGCAAAACGTCGAAGACGGCTCTGTTTTTGCCAAGCAGGAAAAATCCGTCTGGATTTGCCGCAACTGCGGCCACATTGTGGACAGCCTGAGCGCCCCGCGGATGTGCCCGGTATGCGCTCATCCCCAGGCATACTTTGAGCTGCGCGTCATCAGCTATTGATCAAAAAGCGCGCCAACAGCGTTCCCCCGCGATGCGGCCAGGGCCATATCGCGGGGGAATTTGTATTAGACTTCTTGCGAAATGGGTGGCTTTTGCCAGCGGGCAACCAAAATCAATTTCACAAGAGATCTGTTTTGTTATAAAACTTAAATCTAAATTTATCAGCCGCGCTTTTGCATCTGCCTTTGCGCCATCACAAGGCCGTAGTAAATCCCCTTTCGCTCCAGGAGCTCCCGGTGGGAGCCCTGCTCCGCGATGCGGCCCTGGTCCAGCACCACAAGGCGGTCGGCGTTGCGCAGGGTGGAAAGCCGGTGGGCGATCACGACGGTGGTGCGGTTTTTCATCAGCCGGTCGAGGGCCTGCTGGATCTTGCTTTCCGTTTCGGGGTCCAGCGCGCTGGTGGCCTCGTCCAGAATCAAAATTTTCGGATCCTTCAGCACCGCCCGGGCAATGGCCACACGCTGGCGCTCGCCCCCGGACAGATTATGGCCGTCCTCCCCCACCACGGTGTTGTAGCCGTCGGGCAGCTTCATGATGAACTCGTGGGCGTTGGCCATGCGCGAGGCCTCCATGATCTCCTCAAACGCGGCGCCCGGCTTGGCGTAGGCGATGTTGTCATACACCGTGCCCGAAAACAGGAAGGTCTCCTGAAACACCACGCCGATATGGTCGCGCAGGTAGTTGTAGTCGTAGCAGCGGATATCGTTTCCGCTGATCTTCACCTGCCCCAGGTTCGCCTCATACAGCCGCAGCATCAAGTTGATCATGGTGGATTTGCCCGCGCCGGAGTGCCCCACCAGCCCCACCATTTCATTGGGCTTGATCTCCAGCGCGATCTCCCGCAGCACCGGCTCGTAGGATTTGTAGCCAAACTGCACGTTCTCAAAGACAATGCCGCCGTCAATGGGCGCCCGCAGAGGGTCTTTCTCGTCGCCGCCGATGGTCGCCTCGTCGAGCACCTCGAAGATTTTGATTAGACTGGTCGTCGTTTCCGCCAAAGCGCGGGGGAACCAGCACATCCAGCGCAGCGGCTCATAGAGGAAGCCCAAAAAGAGCGTGAACTGCACGAGCTCGCCCAAGCTCATCGTGCCCCGCAGCACCATGCGCCCGCCAATGGCCACCACCATGATATCGCCCAGACACATCGAAAGCATACGTACGGGACCCATCAGCGCCCAGATGCGTTCGGTGTGGATGGAGGCCTCCGTGAGACGCCTGCTGGCGCCTGAAAATTTTTCGACCTCCCGGGCTTCGGTGCCGAAGGTTTTTACCACACGGATGCCCTTGATGATATCCCGCAGCACGGCGGTTTCCCGCGAGGAGCAGACCCATTGCCGCTCAAACACGCGGATAATCGTCTCCCAGAACCGCCGCAGCACTACCAGGGTC
Source organism: Oscillospiraceae bacterium (assembly GCA_009777055.1). Lineage (GTDB taxonomy): Bacteria > Bacillota > Clostridia > Oscillospirales > Acutalibacteraceae > WRMQ01. The sequence continues at coordinate 17,159 of WRMQ01000022.1, read as the reverse complement.
AGCGGCACGGTAGGAATCACGCACAGCGCCAGCTTCCAGTTGGTGGCCAGCAGAATGCCGCTGACCAGCAGAAGCATCAGCGTTTTTTCCACCACGGCACGGCCCATGCCATTGATGAAGTTGCGCAGCTCCTCCGTATCCCGGGTAATGCGCTTCATCAAATCGCCGCCGCTGCGCCGCGCCATGGAGCTCAGCGTGAGGTTTTGCACCTTGTCGTAGACCGTGCGCCGCAGCTTATCAGAAAAGCGGGAGCCGGAGCGCTTTGCCAGCAGATTGCTCCCCGCCAGAAACATCTGGCAGACGACAAAGCTCAGCGCCATGCCCAGCCCGGCCCAGAGCAGCGCTTTATGGGGCGTCCAGCCGAAGGGCAGCACCGCGCCCTTCAGCCCGGGCACAAGCACGGTATCCAGCAGCCAGCGCTGCAGCAGCGGCCCCACCACGCGGAAGAGGCTGAGGGCCATCATCATGAGCGTGGAAACGAGCAGCGGCACGCGCATGGCGCCCACGAGCTCCCAGCCCCTGCGCCAAAACGCGCGCTTTTCGGTGCAAAACAAGCATACGCGAATCCCCGGCAGCAAATTGCGCCCGCATTTGGAGCAGCGCCGCAGGTCCTCCTCCTGGATTTCCGTCGCCTCGCCCTGCTTGATCCAGTGGTTGACCACCTTGCAGAACTCCCCCACGTCCTCGATGCAGCTCATGGAAAAGCGGCACACGGAGATGTGTCCGTCGGCTTCAGACGCGGAGCCATCCGCCGTTTTCAGTTTGATTTCCAGCCGGCCGCAGCCGATATCGGTTTGCCGCAGGAGCTCCGCCGCGTCGCCAAGCTCCCGCCGGAAGAACTCCACGCCGTTTGCCGAGGCGGTCAGCGTTTCCCCCTCCCAGCGCAAAACGCCGCGGCAGAACTCCCCTGAATTCGTTAAATCGAATGGCACTGTAACTGCCATAATATATCTCCTTCTAAGCATCACTTAGTACAGGTAGGCTTCTATCATCCGCAGGCTTTTGGGGTTGATCTTGTAGACATCCGGAATCAGGAAGCGATTGCCGTCCACGTCGGTCAAAATGAGCTTCCCCCCGCCGAGCTGCTTGATGCTCTTGGTGATATCCTTCACGGCGATGGTCTTCTCGTAGCCGCCGATGTCGATGGCGAGATAGAACATGCCCAGCTTTTCCTTTACGGACTTCACCTGGCTCACCTCGGGGTAGAAATAACGCAGCTCCAGCTCCGCCTCCAGCAGCGCGCGGGAGCCGCCGTCGAAGCCCTCGAGATCGCGCAGTACGGCGATTTCCTCATCCGCCATGCTTGTCACGCAGATATACTCCCCCGGCGAGCTGAGGGGCAGCGCCCGGGTCAGCTGCACGCGGCAGTAGTCCCTGCCCTCAAATTCCAGCGCCAAAAAGCCCTGGGGATTACGGTAAAACCGGCATTCCCCCGGCGCGGTAAAAGCCGTACTGAGCGCCTGTTCCTCTTGAATTTCTATTTTTTCAGGCGTTTCGATTGCCATGATATTCCCTCCGTTTTTCGTTTGTTTCTATCAATTTTTCTTTTTATAAGGCAGACATGAAATCGCTCGCGCGATAAATTCCCCCAAGAATTGCTGCGGCAATTCTTCTCCGGAGGGCAAAGCGAAGGCCGCGGAAGCCTCCTTTGAAAGCAAAGGAGGTGCCCCGAAGGGGCGGAGGAATTTTGCGCGCGAGCGCATGTGCCCGGGATCGTTCCGCTTCGCCGCGGGAAAAGAACAGCATATCACTACAATTGTCTAAAAGAGCCTTGTTTTTTATATCTTTTTATTTATACTCTACCGTCGCTCCACTTTCAAATGTAAACACATGCGGGTCAAGCCCGGGCTCATCGCGGGGCGGGTAATCCGTCGTGAGAATAAAGGCGCCGGTTGACACCGCCTCCTTTGCCCATTCCTCGTCGTGCCAGGGATATGAATTCGCGAATGTTCTTACAAGTATGTTGTCTTTCGTGTGCTGCTCCATGTAATCGGAACCGGAGGACCCGATCATCGCGAAACAGGCGTCGTCCCGGCTTGTGTTTTCATTGTCGCTATACCTCTGCAGGGTGGAAAGGAACAGCCTTGGAGGTCCCTCGGCGGAGGCATGCGCCGCGTAGGCCTCGGTGGTTCCCTCATTATAATGATATATCACAATGATTTTGCCCAGCAGCTCAGACAGCGCGGGATAATCTCCGGCAGAGCGCAGCTGCTTAAAATCCTCATGCTCCGCGAGCATCTCGCCGGGCGTATAGAGGCGGCTCCCCAGCACCCGCGCCGTAAGCGCTTCCAGGGCAAGAACATCTTCTATGCCAAAGCGGTGAAATATTTTCCCGCCCAACAGAGCCGTTATTTTCGGCTCCACCAGAACCGTAATCGGCAGATGATCCGGGTGCGCGTCGCTCCACAGGGCGATTTCTTTCAGGGCCAAGCCAAAATCCGGGCAATTCGACGCGTAATCGACAATCGGGATATGCGCGCAGCGAAAGCCGTCTTTTTCACGCATAACGTCCAGCTCAATGCTGCGAATGCCCTTGTCGAACTGCTCGCTCAGGGGCTCGAAGCCGTAGGACCACTGCCGCCATTCACGCTCCCAGGTGAAGCCAAGGGGCGCGATCAGATATTTCATGAGCTTTTCGGCCGAGGGGTTGTAGGCCTTGTAGCTGTTGTGCGTGGCGAGAAAGCGAAGCTCGTTCAGGCGCGCGCCGTTGGCGGCCGCGGCTTCCAGGTCGAAGCCGGTCATGGCCCGCTCGTCCGCCGGGCTGAAATCGGGCTGGCTGTACCGCGCCGCCAGCACGGCAATATGCTCCAGCTGCGCCCGGGCGGAATCTTTCCTGTCCCGCGCGGAATAAGCAAAAATGGAGACGCCAACACACAGCGCGGCAGCAACGATAACGCCAAGGAGCGACAAAACAACCTTCAGCGCTATCCTGAAAAATTTTTTTCTGAAAAATTTTTTCATGATACTATTCTTTCTATAAATATACTATCTTTCTGTATAGTCTGTCTTTATGTATAGTCTTTACTGTTGTGTCATTATTCAGCGACGCCAAGCCCCGCCAGAGCCTGGTTCTGTATCTGGTAAAGCTTGTAGAATTCGCCTTTTTGCCGGATCAGCTCGGCGAAGCTGCCGCATTCCTTCAGCTCACCCTGCTCAATGACGGCCAGGGTGTCCGCGTCCCGCAGGGTAGACAACCGGTGGGCGATGGCGATGGTCGTGCGGCCCGCCTTGAGCGCCTGCAGCGACTCCTGGATGCTGCGCTCCGTAGCGGTATCCATCGCGGCTGTGGCCTCGTCGAGAATCAGGATTTTCGGGTTCTGCAAAATCGCCCGGGCGATGGACACCCGCTGGCGCTCGCCGCCGGAAAGGTCCTGCCCACCGTTGCCCACCCGGGTTTCGTAGGAATCGGGGAGCTTCATGATGAAGTCGTGGGCCGCCGCCGCCTTGGCCGCCGCCATCACCTCAGAAAGGGCCGCCTCCGGCTTCGCGTAGCGGATATTGTCCATGATCGTGCCGCTGAACAGGTAGATATCCTGGGACACGAGGCCGATATTGCGCCGCAGCAGGCCCAGGGGCAGGTCCTTGACATCCACGCCGTCGATGCGGATCACGCCCGCCTTGACGTCATACAGCCGCGAGATCAAATTGGCGAGGGTGGTTTTGCCCGCGCCGGTTTTGCCCACAATGCCCAGCATCTTGCCCGGCTCAATTCTCAGGCTCAGTTTTTTGATGATGGGCCGGGCTGGCTCGTATTCGAATTCCAGCTCCGAAAGCTCCACCGCGCCGCGGAATTCCTCCAGTGCCACCGGGTTTTCCCGCTCCTCTATTTCCGGCTCGGCATCCACGATCTCAAACACCCGCTGCGCGGCGTCCACACAGCGCGCCCACCAGTTGAACACCTGGGACAAAAACTCGATGGGCCCCTGGATCATCGTCAGGTACACCGTGTAGGTGAGCAGGCTGCCGATGCTCATTTCGCCGCCCAGCACCTGGCCGCCGCCCAGCACCAGAACGATGGTGGTCAGCACGTAAATCACCCCTGCCAGCAGCGGAAAGAGAGTGCTTTCTTTGTTGTCCAGGGCAATTTCGGCGTCACGCTGCCCCGCGCTCACCGCGCCGAAGCGGTCAAGCTCCGCCCCTTCCTGAGAAAAGGCCTTGATCACCCGCTGGCCGTTGATGTTGTCGCTCACCATGGAGCTCAGCCGCGCGCCCGCGGCCCAGCGGCGGTGGTGCAGGCGGCGGAAGACCTTGTCGCCCGTGAAGGCCACCAAAATCAAAATCGGTATCACCAAAAAAACGATGCTCGTCAGCCGCCAACTAAGATAAAACATCATGCCGAAGGAGCCCAGGAGCATCACCACGTTCAGCGTGATGAAGGGCAGGCCGTCGATGAAAAACCAGTAGATCGCCTCGGCGTCCTTGGTCACGCGTTCCATGAGCTGCCCGGTCTGTTTGGAGGAGTAAAAGCCCACCGAAAGCCGCTGCATCGCGGTGAAAATACGCAGCTTGATATCATAGATCACCCGGGGCATAATGCCCGCGCTGATAAAATCGTAAGAGGATTTCAACGCCATATCCAGCAGGCGCATGCCGATGATAGCCAGCACGAGCCAGCCCAGCATGGCAAAGCGCTCCTCCATGGAATGGGAATTGTCCTCGTTGAGCACTTTGTCAAAGAGCGTCTTCGTGCTCACGGTGGGCAGTGCCACCATAAAGCCCGTTTGCAGCAGCAGCAGGCCCAGGATCACTCCGATCTGCTTCTTGTAGCCGCCGAAAAACTCGAACAGCCTGCGTACGGTGGAGCTTTTTTTGATGCATTTCGGGCAGACCTGTCTGCGATAGGGGTAGCGCTCGCCGCACTTGGGGCAATAGAGCCGCTCGTCGGTGTCCGCCAGCAGGGCCGCCATATCCTTTCCCTCTTTGCAGGCGTTCACGCAGTCGCAAAAGCGCTGCATATCCCCCGTGAGCCCAATGGAGAAGCGCGACAGCGCGATATCCTTCCCCTCTTCGCCTTCGGCGCCGCCCTTGTCCACAAGAATCAAGCGCCCGGTGGCCACATAGCGCTCCACCTTCAGGCGGCCGATGTCCTCCATGGGGATTGCCTGCAGGCTGTCGAGCTCATAGCTCAGCGCGAGCCTTTTATTGCCTTTTTTCTTCGTGACGCGTTCCCGGCCGAAGGCAAGATAAACGCCCTTGGCATCGAAGGCCAGCCAGACCGCGGCATAGTTCCCTTCGGGATCCATATCCCCCGTGGCGCAAAAGAGAAAGTCCCGCGTGGAAAGGCCCCGGGCCTCCAGCAGCGTGAGCACCTCCTCCGGCAGCCGCCAGGAGCGCCGTTTTTTATTTTGGTTCTTGTCTTTGATCTTTTTTTCTTTCATTTTTTTATCTTTTATTTTCTTATCTTTCATCTTTTTTTCTTTTATTTTCTTATCTTTGATTTTCTTGTCTTTCATCTTTTTTTCTTTTATTTTCTTGTCTTTCTTGTCTCTCTTTTCTTTCTCGCGCAAAAGAAACCCTCCCCTGTTTCGAGTTTCGAAAAAATTTAGCACAAAAAACGGGCAGTCGCAACACGACTGCCCGCAATCCGGCTATATTCGGCGGCATTATCCCCGCGGAATCGGAATTTGCGAAAGGCGTCGGGCGCTGCAATGCACGATGGCTGCGTGCGAATTCCACTGCATACGAGTCATGGCCTACGCCCTCCTTTCACAAAAACTACCGCTAAAGAATACCACAGCTGCAATATCTTGTCAAGTCTTTTTTGCTGTCTTTGGAAAAATTTTTTGATCAAATTTACTTGCTAATTTCCGCCTCATAGCAGGAAAAGCATTTGCCCACATGGGCCTTGTCGGGCGCGGGGGTCAGCAGGCTGACAACCGGCACCAGAATCAGGCCGAACAGCATGGTAAACGCCCCGGCGTTGATGGGAGACTGCAGAATCGCCGGGAAAATCGCCTTGGGCAGCACGCCCACGCTGGTGAGGAAATTGGCGGTCATAAACAGCGTGCCAAAGATCATGCTGCACCAGGCGGAGGCCTTGCTGGTGCGTTTCCAGTATAAACCATAAAGGAAGGGCGCCAGGAACGAGCCCGCCAGCGCGCCCCAGGAAACCCCCATCAGCTGCGCGATAAAGACGATATTCTTGTTGAACTGCAAAATGGCAATCAGTGCCGAGATCAGCACGAACAAAACGATCAGCGCCCGGATAATCAGCAGCTGCTTTTTCTCGTTCATCTTCTTGACGACGCCGCCTCTGAAGAAGTCCAGGGTGAGCGTGGAGGCGGAGGTGAGCACCAGCGTGGACAGCGTGGACATGGACGCCGCCAGCACCAGGATGATCACGACGCCGATGAGCAGGTCCGAAAACCCGGAAAGCATTGTGGGCACCACGGAGTCATAAATAACGCTGCCGTCGGGCCGCAGCTCGACCCCTGCCGAAAAGAGGCGGCCGAACCCGCCCAGGAAGTAACAGCCCCCCGCGATGACGATCGCGAAAATTGTGGTGATAAGCGCCCCCTTGGGGATGAGCTTTTCTGATTTGATGGCGTAAAAGCGCTGCACCATGTGCGGCAGGCCCCATGTGCCCAGCGAGGTGAGAATGATCACGCCCAGCAGATTAACCGGGTCAGGGCCAAGGAACGAGGCAAACACGCCGGGTGCCGTTGCTCCGGCGGCGTCGGGTACGCGGGCCAGGGCGTCCAAAGAGGGCATCAGCCCGCCGTTCACCTTGAGCACCGCGGCGATGACCACGACAATGCCGATCAGCATCACAATGCCTTGAATAAAATCGTTGACGACGGTGGCCACATAACCGCCCGCGATGACATAAATCCCTGTTAAAACGGCCATAATCACAATGCAGACCCAGAAATCGACGCCGAAGGCCATGGAAAACAGCCGGGAAAGCCCGTTATAGAGAGAGGCTGTGTAGGGAATCATGAAAACAAAGATAATAGCTGAAGCGAGCATCTTCAAGGCCCTCGAGTCATACCGTGACTCGAAGAACTCGGGCATGGTCGCGCTGCCCAGGTGCTGCGTCATGATCCGGGTGCGGCGGCCAAAGATCATCCAGGACAGCAGCGCGCCGATCAGGGCGTTGCCCAGGCCGATCCAGGTGGCTGAAACGCCGAAGCGCCAGCCAAACTGCCCCGCGTAGCCGACGAACACCACGGCGGAAAAGTATGTCGCGCCGTAGGAAAAGGCCGTCAGCCAGGGGCCGACGGAGCGCCCGCCCAGCACGAAGGAATTGACATCGGCTGCGTGCTTGCGGCAATAGAGCCCAACACCTACCGTAACCGCGAAAAAGACAACCAGCAGCAGAACCTTGATGAACATGTGAATCCTCCCTTAAGATTAGTTGTTCGCCAGAATACAAGCGCACTGCTTAAAAGCAGTTGCGTGCCCAGTGGGGATTTGACATTTTACAACTTGTACATTCTACCACGCGCGGCGAAAAAAAGCAAGCGCGAATTCTCCTTTTTTTTACAAAGCCCTGTCCCGCGAAAAAAAGATTGACACACTCCGCCAAATCCTCTATAATAAAAAAGTGCAAAGGGCTGTTGCGTACAAGCCCTTTCCTTTATTTGCGGCAGGGAGGTATTTTCGGCATGGCTGTGAAAGGCGCGAAAAAGTATATTTTTGTCACCGGGGGCGTGGTCTCCGGCCTGGGCAAGGGAATCACCGCGGCGTCGCTGGGGCGGCTGCTGAAGGCGCGGGGGATGAAGGTGACCATGCAGAAGCTGGACCCCTACATCAACATCGACCCTGGCACCATGAGCCCGCTGCAGCACGGCGAGGTGTTCGTCACCGACGACGGCACCGAAACCGACCTGGATCTGGGGCATTACGAGCGCTTCATCGACGAGGCCCTCAACGTCAACTCCAACATTACCACCGGCAAGGTCTATTGGAACGTGCTCACCAAGGAGCGCCGGGGCGAATATCTGGGCGAAACCGTGCAGGTGATCCCCCACATCACTGATGAGATCAAGTCCCGGATTTACAACGCGGCGGATCTCACGGATTCCGACGTGAATATTGTGGAAATCGGCGGCACGGTGGGCGACATGGAGGGCCAGCCCTTTCTGGAATCCATCCGCCAGGTTTCCCGGGACAAGGGCAGCGAAAACTGCCTGTTTATCCACGTGACCTTTCTGCCCTTCGTACCGGGCTCCGACGAATATAAGACCAAGCCCACGCAGCACTCCGTGAAGGAGCTGCTGTCCATCGGGATCCAGCCGGACATTCTTGTGTGCCGCTGCGACACCCCCATGCAGCCCGACATGCGGCGCAAGATTGCCCTGTTCTGCAACGTCACCGCCGAATGCGTCGTTGACAACGTAACCGTCAGCACCCTCTATGAGGCCCCGCTGATGCTGGAGCGCAGCCATTTGGCGGATATCGTCTGCAAAAAGCTTGGGCTGCCCTGCAGCGCGCCCGACCTTGCCGAATGGGAGGAGATGGTGCGGGGCATCCACGCCTGCAAAAAAGAGGAGGATGAGGTCCGCATCGGCCTGGTGGGCAAGTACGTCAAGCTTCACGACGCCTATCTTTCCGTGGCGGAATCCCTGTTTCACGGGGGCATCGCCAACCGCGCGAAGGTCACCATTGCGTGGATCGACTCCGAGGAGCTGGAGAAAAGCGATTCCGCGCGGCTGGAGGCACGGCTTTCGGGCCTGGACGGCATCCTGATCCCCGGCGGCTTCGGGCAGCGCGGCACGGAGGGCAAAATCGCGGCTATCCGCTATGCCCGGGAAAACCGCGTCCCCCTGCTGGGCATCTGCCTGGGCATGCAGCTGGCTGTGATTGAGTTTGCCCGCGGCGTGCTGGATCTTCCGGACGCCTGCTCGGGCGAATTCTCCCCCAACGCCGTCCACAAGGTCATCGACATCATGGAGTACCAAAAGACCGTGATTGATCTGGGCGGCACCATGCGGCTTGGAAAGTATCCCTGCAACGTGGCGGAGGGCAGCAAGCTGTTCGAGGCCTACGGGCAGACCAGCATCAGCGAACGCCACCGCCACCGCTTCGAGTTCAACAACAATTACCGCGAGGCCTTCATCAGCCACGGCATGCGACTGACCGGCCTTTCCCCCGACAGCATGCTGGTGGAGGCCATTGAGCTGGCGGATCACCCCTGGTTCGTGGCGGTGCAGTTCCATCCGGAGTTCCAGTCCCGGCCCAACCGGCCCCATCCGCTGTTCCGGGAATTTGTGAAGGCCGCGCTTGTGAAGGCCGCGAAGAAAGAAGAGAAAAAAGAAGAGAAAAAAGAAGAGAAGAAAAAGACGAAAGCTTGACATCTCTTCCAAAAAAAGATATCATTTTAAAGTTGCAGTTTATTTTGGAAAAGCTGCTGTTATATTGAGAAATATATTTGAGAAAAGGGAGCGCAGTCCATGAAGCCTGTCGTGGCCATCGTCGGCCGCCCCAACGTGGGCAAATCGACGCTGTTCAATAAGCTCACCGGCACGCGGCGGGCCATTGTGGATGATACCCCCGGCGTGACCCGCGACCGCCTCTACGGCGACTGCGAATGGCTCGGCCGCGTCTTCCTCCTGGTGGATACCGGCGGCATTGAGCCCTTTTCCGACGACGAGATTCTCACGCAAATGCGGCGGCAGGCTCAAATCGCCATCGAAAACGCGGACGCGATCCTCTTTGTGACAGACCTGCGCTGCGGCGTAACGGCCAATGACGAGGAGGTCGCCGCCATGCTGCTCAAAAGCGGCAAGCCCGTGGTGCTGTGCGTGAACAAATGCGACAGCGTGGGGGAAAATCCCCCGGAATTCTATGAGTTTTATAACCTCGGGCTGGGGGATCCCATGCCGGTTTCCTCCGTGCACGGCCACGGCACCGGCGATCTGCTCGACGAGCTCCTTGGGCACCTCCCCGCCGACCCGGAGGAGCCCGGGGACGACGACGTGGTGCGCGTGGCGATCATCGGCAAGCCCAACGCGGGCAAATCCTCCCTGGTGAACCGTCTCGCGGGGGAGGAGCGCGTGATCGTCTCCGAAATCGCGGGAACGACCAGAGACGCCACGGACACCTTTATTGAGAACGGGCACGGCAAATTCCTGTTCATCGACACCGCGGGGCTGCGGCGCAAAAGCCGCGTGGACGAGCGCATTGAAAAATACGCCGTGCTCCGGGCCAGAATGGCCGTGGAGCGGGCGCATGTCTGTGTGATCATGATCGACGCCGCGGAGGGCTTCACCGAGCAGGACAGCAAGGTAGCCGGCATCGCCCACGAGCAGGGCAAGGGCTGCGTCATCGCGGTGAACAAGTGGGATATCGTGGAAAAAGACGGCAAGACCATGGACAATATGCGAAAAGACCTCATGCGGGACTTCGCGTTCATGTCCTACGCGCCGATTGTCTTCATCTCGGCCAAGACGGGCCAGCGCGTGGAGCGGCTCTACGAGCTCATCCGCTTCGTGGACGGGCAGAACGCCATGCGCATCTCCACGGGCAAGCTCAACGAGGTTCTGGCCGACGCCACGGCAAGAGTGCAGCCGCCGACGGATAAAGGCAGGCGGCTGAAGATTTATTATATCACCCAGGCGAGCACCCGCCCGCCTACCTTTGTGTGCTTTGTTAACCGCAAGGAGCTGTTTCATTACAGCTACCAGCGGTATTTGGATAATCAGATTCGGGCGGTGTTTGGGCTGGAGGGCACGCCGACAAGAATGATTATCCGTGAAAGAGGGGAATCATGACCATTCTCGGCATCGACTCCGGCTACGCCATCGTGGGCACGGGCACTGTGGAATACCACGGCAGCAGGTTCCGCCTGATTGAAACGAAGGCCGTGACAACGCGGGCCAAAACGCCCTTCGACCAACGCCTGCGGGAAATTTATGACGGCGTTTCGGCGCTCATCCAGCGGCATAAGCCCGCCGCCATGGCCATTGAGAAGCTCTTCTTCAACACGAACACCACCACGGCCATTGATGTGGCGCAGGCCCGGGGGGTGATCCTCCTCGCGGCGGCCCAGGCGAATGTGCCGGTGCACGAATACACTCCCCTGCAGGTCAAGCAGAGCGTCGTTGGCTACGGCCGGGCGGAGAAGCACCAGGTGCAGGAGATGACGCGGCTGCTGCTGAATTTATCGGCCTGCCCCAAGCCCGACGACGTGGCGGACGCGCTGGCGATCGCGATCTGCCATTGTCATTCTGCGGGATCAATGATGCGGTTTTTACGATAATATTTTGGTTAGCTTTATTTGGAAATTGCGAATTGCAAATTTGGAGAAGCCATGTTTTATAGTATCACCGGCAAGATCGTACATATGGAGGAGTCCATGCTCGCGCTGGATTGCGGGGGCGTGGCTTTCGCGTGCATGACCACCGCCAACACCCTGCGGGAGCTGGATCCGGGCGAACACGCGACGCTGTTCACCTATATGAACGTGCGCGAGGACGCCATTGAGCTATTCGGCTTCGCGCAGCCGGCGGAGCTGAGCTGCTTCAAGCAGCTGATCTCCGTCACGGGCGTAGGTCCCAAGGCGGCGCTGTCGGTGCTTTCGGCCTTTTCGCCGGAGCAGCTGGCTTTTTACGTGGCGGGCGGCGACGCGAAGAGCATCACCCGGGCCCAGGGTGTGGGGCCCAAGCTGGCCCAGCGGATTGTATTGGAGCTCAAGGACAAGCTGCAGCCCTATCAGGGGGCCGCGTTCGCGGAGCGGGAGCCGGGCGCCGGCAGCGCAGGCCTCCGCCTGCCGGACAGCGAGGCCCTGGCGGCGCTGATAGCCCTTGGATATCAGCAGGGCGAGGCGTCGATGGCCCTGCAGGGCATTGACGGCGGCGCTTCCACGCAGGAGCAGATCAGGCTGGCGCTGCGAAAATTGGCGCGGGAGGGAAGATAGCATATGGAAGACGAACGCGTCGCCTCCCCGGAGCTGACCCAGCTGGATCATGACATTGAGCTGTCTCTGCGGCCAAAAACGCTTGGCGAGTATATCGGCCAGGAAAAAGCAAAGCGGAATCTGGCCGTTTATATTGAGGCGGCGCGGGGACGGGGCGAGGCCCTGGACCACGTGCTGCTCTACGGCCCGCCCGGCCTGGGCAAGACGACCCTGGCGGGCATCATCGCCCACGAGATGGGCGTGAGCTTTCGCGTAACCTCCGGCCCGGCGATCGAAAAGCCCGGCGATCTCGCGGCGCTGCTGACCAACCTGGGCGAGGGCGACGTGCTCTTCATCGACGAGATCCACCGCCTTTCCCGCGCGGTGGAGGAGGTGCTCTACCCCGCGATGGAGGACAACGTGCTGGATATCATTATCGGCAAGGGCCCCTCCGCGCGGTCGATCCGTTTGGATTTGCCCCGCTTTACCCTGGTGGGGGCCACCACCCGGGCCGGGCAGCTGAGCGCGCCGCTGCGGGACCGCTTCGGGGTCATTCTGCGGCTGGAGCTCTACACCCCGGAGCAGCTGGGGACAATCGTGCGCCGCAGCGCTGGGATTCTGGACATCGGCATCGACCGGGAGGGGGCGCTGGAGCTGGCCTCCCGCTCCAGGGGAACGCCCCGCATCGCCAACCGTCTGCTCAAGCGCGCCCGAGATTTCGCCCAGGTGCTCGGCAGCGGCACCATCACCTGCGAAAGCGCCCAGACCGCCCTGCGCAGCATGGATATCGACGAGCTGGGCCTTGATCTGATTGACAGGCGGCTGCTTCAGGTAATGATCGAGCACTACAGCGGCGGCCCCGTTGGCGTGGAGACCCTGGCCGCCGCCATCGGCGAGGAAAGCGTTACCATCGAGGACGTCTACGAGCCCTATCTTATGCAGATCGGCTTTCTGGGCAGAACGCCCCGGGGAAGGGTGGCGACGCCCGCGGCGTATCATCATCTGGGCATTCGAATGCCGCAAACGGACAATTGCCAATTGGCTTTTGAATAGGAAAGGGGAAACAGACATGGGTAAACTGCGCGACACAATTGAGAAGATCAAGGAAAACGACCGACAGCCGGAAAACATGAAATCAAAGGAGTACCTCGGGTTTGCGCTGGGGCGGTTTTGCTTTGAGTCCATCAAAAAAATGTACGAAGGGTACATCCATCCATACTACCTTTCCCTGGGGGTTAGCTCCACAAAGGCTGGCGCGGCTATCATGGTTCAAAAGGCCTATGACGCCGTGAACGACCCGGTTATTGCCGCTGTGATTGACAACCGCAAAGATATCAGCAAGGGCCGCTTTAAGCCTTTTATCGCGCCATTCATTCCCTTTCTTGTGGTTACATCTATTTTGATGTTCTTGATTCCAGGCTTCGAAAGCGCTTCAGCCATTCTCGCCTGGGGCTTCATGACCTACGTGATCTGGTCCACACTCAACACCATCGCGAGCGTTTCCTTCGAAGCCATCAGTACAGTTTTAAGCGCTGACCCGGATGAACGCAACCGCTACACCACCATCGGCAATATTGGTTTTACGCTTGCCGGGGCTCTGCCGGGGCTCATCCCCGCCGCTTACGGTTACTTCGTCGATACGCGCGGATGGTCCCAGGCGAATTACTATACTATGTGCGCGGTTTTGTTTTCGGTGATGGGCGGAGTCGCCGGTATTTTCACCAAAAATCTGAAGGAGCGTATTTTCCCCGAGCAAAAAAAGGAAAGCATCAAAGAAAGCTTTAAGCTGCTTTTTCAAAATAAGGAATTGCTCATCCTTTGGAGCACCGATATTCCCCAGGTCATCTCTTCCGCGGCAGGGCCGACCAGCTGGCAGTATTACGTTCACTGCATCGGCAATCCGCTTTGGCAAACGATTCAATGGATGATTTGCGGCATTCCACAGGCTGTGGTGCAGCCGCTCGCGCCATTCTTCATCAAGCGTTACCGCCCCAGCCGCATCATCATGGCTACCAGCATTCTGAACGGCCTGAGCTTTCTGGTGCTCTACCCCCTGACCAAGCATTTCGGGTATAACTCATGGCAAGGCATCGTGTTCCTCTTGATTTTCGCAAGCCTTGGCTTTATTCCCTCCGGCATTGTGGGCATCGCCAAGCGTATTCTGCAGATAAACACCTTCGACTACGTCGCCGCCAAAACCGGCAAGCGCGCTGAAGCCACCTCCCTCGCGCTGACCGGCACCCTGAGCAAGCTGTTATGGGCTTTCGCATCCTTTTTGGGCGGCATCGCGCTTGATTACGTCGGATTTATCCCCGGCGACAACATCCCGCAATCGGATGTGACCAAGGCCGGGCTGCTTTTCGTTTTCACAATGCTCCCCGCCATCGGCAGCCTTCTCTCCATCATTCCCCTGTTCTTCTTCAAGCTGGAGGGCCGGGAATTCGAGCGCCGCATGGCGGAGCTTGCCGCGCGCGGCAGCGTGATGGCCGAAATTGAGACCGAGCTGGAATAAAACGCCGCATTCTTACTTGTGCTTGGTTTTTGCCTGGACCAAAATAGATTTCCCGGGAGGAACAGGATGGGCCGCTTATTCGGAACCGACGGCGCACGGGGCGTCGCCAACACGGAGCTCAGCTGCGAGCTCGCCATGCGCATTGGCAGAGCCTTCGCCATGACAATACTTGCGAATCGCGAATTGCGCATCGCGGATTTTGATTTAAAGGACCGGCCAAGGGTCCTGATCGGCATGGATACCCGGGCCTCCTCCCCCATGCTGGCCAGCGCTCTGGCCGCGGGCCTCAACTCCGCGGGCGTGGACGCGATTCTGGCGGGCGTGGTGCCTACCCCGGCGGTGGCCTGCCTCGTGCCGCGGCTGCGCTGCGCGGGCGGCGCCATGGTCTCGGCCTCCCATAACCCCTGCGAATACAACGGCATCAAGCTTTTCCAGGCCAACGGGCGCAAGCTCCCGGATGCCCTGGAGGAGCGCCTGGAGGCCATCATCCTGGATGAGACGGAGCCCCCGCCCATGGTCATCGGCGGGCAGGTCGGGCGCACGGAGACAGCTCCGGGCCTCATCGCCCAATATGAAGCCCATCTCCTTTCCACCGTGCCGGAAAATCTGGGCGAAGCGTTAAAAGCGCAGGGGCTGCGGCGCATTGCGCTGGACTGCGCCAACGGCTCCGCCAGCGCCACCGCGCCGGAGCTCTTCCGGCGTCTGGGCTTTGACTGCGAGATTCTCGCGGCGGAGCCGGACGGCGTGAACATCAACGACGGCTGCGGCTCCACCCATGTGGAACGGCTGCGGGAATACGTGCGCGCCAACGGCCTGGACGCGGGCTTCGCCTTCGACGGCGACGCCGACCGCCTGCTGGCGGTGGACGAGACCGGCGCGCTGGTGGACGGCGACAGAATCATCGCCATCTGCGCCGGGCAGTGGCAGCGCGAGGGCAGGCTCCGGCACAACGCCGCCGTGGTCACCGTGATGAGCAATCTCGGTTTTCACGCCTTTTGCCGGGAGCGGGGCATCCGCTGCGAGGTGACCACCGTAGGGGACCGTTATGTGCTGGAAGCCATGACAGAGCACGGTTATTGCCTGGGCGGCGAGCAGTCGGGGCACATTATCTTTCTGGATTTCGCCTCTACCGGCGACGGCCAGCTCACGGCCCTGCAGCTGCTGGAGGTCATGCGCAAAACAGCGCAGCCCCTTTCCGCCCTGGCAAACCAGATGGAGCTCTACCCCCAGGTGATGATCAATGTGCGCGTATCGAACCTGGGCAAGCTGCGCTGCTCGTCAGATGAGGAAATTCGCGGCGCCGTTGCCCACGCGGAGCGCGAGCTGGGCGCGGAGGGCCGCGTGCTGGTGCGGGTCTCCGGCACGGAGCCCCTTGTCCGCGTGATGCTCGAGGGCAAAAACGCCGCGCGGATTCAAACCCTGGCGGAGGAAATTGCCGAAGTCGTAAGAGAAAGACTATTATAATATGCGAATCGCAACCCAGTGGAAAGATTACACCTTGCTGGACTGCTCCGGCGGCGAACGCCTGGAGCGCTGGGGCGAGGTGATTTTGATCCGGCCGGATCCGCAGGTGATCTGGAAGGGCGAAAAAAAACACCCCCTTTGGAGCGAAGCCCACGCGCGGTATATCCGCTCCTCCTCCGGCGGCGGGCATTGGGAAACGCCCGGCAAGGCCATGCCGGAGGAATGGACCATCCGCTATGGCGAACTGGCGTTTCTCGTGAAGCCCATGGGCTTCAAGCACACAGGGCTCTTCCCCGAGCAGGCGGCAAACTGGCTTTTATTGGACGAAACAATTCGAAACGAGGACAAAGGCGCGAAGCGGCGAGCCGCACCGCGGGTGCTGAACCTGTTCGCATATACCGGAGGCGCCACGCTGGCCTGTCTGGCGGCCGGGGCGCATGTCACCCACGTGGACGCCGCCAAGGGCATGGTGGACCGGGCACGCAATAACGCGCGGCTGTCCGGATTGGAGCACCGGCCCGCGCGCTGGATCGTGGACGATTGCATGAAATTCGTGCGGCGGGAAATCCGCCGGGGAAACCGCTACGACATCATTTTGCTGGACCCGCCCTCCTATGGCCGGGGGCCCGGGGGCGAGGTCTGGAAGCTGGAAACGGAGCTCCACGGCTTCATTGAGCTGTGCGGCCAGCTGCTCGGCGACGACGCGTCGCTGCTGATGCTCAACGCTTATTCGGCGGAGCTTTCGCCGTCTGTAATGCAATATTTGCTGGCAAGCGCTCTTGTGCCGCGGTTGGGCGGACAGGCTGCCTGCGACGAAATCGGCCTGCCGGTGGAATCGACAGGGCTTGCGCTGCCCTGCGGGAGCACCGCGATATGGTCACGGGATTAACGGATCGGAGATATCAATTGCAGCCAATCATCGAATTCGAAAACGTCAGCTTCAGCTATTCCGGCGAGGAGGGCGAAGCTTTTGAGCCCGCGCTGCGGGAGCTCTCCTTTGCCGTGGGGCGGGGGGAGTTTGTCGTCATCCTGGGGCACAACGGATCGGGAAAATCCACCGCGGCCAAGCTGTGCAACGGCCTTCTGGTTCCCCGTGAGGGGCGCGTGCTGGTCAATGGCCTCGATACATCGGACGAGGACAAGCTCTTTGAGATCAGGCGCAGGGTGGGCATGGTGTTCCAAAACCCCGACAACCAGATCATCGCGGCGATTGTGGAGGACGACGTGGCCTTCGGGCCCGAAAACCTCTGCGTTCCCCCGGATGAAATCCGCGAACGGGTGGACGGGGCGCTCCGGGCCGTGGGGATGTACGAGCTGCGGGAGGCGGAGCCCCACAAGCTTTCC